>NZ_CP149130.1:2399722-2719166 GCF_037811135.1 Aeromonas rivipollensis
TGATTGGAGACATGCAGGAGTCATTGGCCCCGGTTGCGAAGCAGCTTGAGTCACGCCTGCACTGGTCAATTTAACAGATCTTGACTGGGGCTGACCTGGTCCCGGCTACCTCCATATCACAGGCAGACACCGTCGTTGTCTGCCTGTTCATCTCAGAATCCCGACAACTTCCCGCTTGATACCCACCTGAAGTCACATTTTTACACTTTTTTTTGAACGATTCAAAAGGAGCCAATTGTGTGTTATTTATCCAATAATGGATAAAAAAGACTATTTAAACGGCAAGTTAAAACAAATGATTAACACAATGGAAACTTTTATGTATTCTGCTGTCACTGGTCTGATTTCTTACCTCCTACCAGATCCATAGAATCACGCCAGAAGTGAATGGGAAGAAGCTGACATAACAACAGATCTTGTCGTCTATAGCGGCCAAAGAGCCCTGATATCGACAGAAAATCTGCTTACAAAGAGAGAACACTATGACAACTGCCTTTTTCAAGAAAAGCCTGATCGCCGCGGCCGTCACCCTGGCCAGCACTCAGACCTTCGCCGCTGCGTTCCAGCTGAACGAACACTCGGCCTCCGGTCTGGGCCGCGCCTATGCCGGTGAAGCAGCCATCGCCGACAACGCGGCCGTGCTGTCCCGCAACCCGGCCGCCATGACCACCTTCGACAAGATGGCACTGTCTGTTTCCGGTACCTATATCAAGCCCGACGTGGATGTCGCGGGTGACATCTATGCCGGTCCGGCCAAGCTGGCATCGGCCAGCGAGAGCGACATCGCCCCCGATGCCTTCGTGCCGGCCACCTACTTCATTCAGCCCCTGAACGATCAGTGGGCCTGGGGCATTGGCCTCTTCTCCAACTACGGCCTCTCCACCGAGTACTCCAAGACCTTCCCGGCCGGTGCCGGTGCCGGTGATACCGAGCTGTTGACCTTCAACATCAACCCCAACATCGCCTACCGCATCAACTCCAACTTCAGCCTGGGTGCCGGCATCAATGCCGTCTATGCCCAGGCCGAGTTGAACCGCTATGCCGGTGCCCTGGCACCGGGCCTGACCGCCAGAACCGGCATAGTTCACAACAGCGACACCGCCATCGCCCACCTCAAGGGTGACACCTGGGGCTTTGGCTGGAACGTCGGCGCCCTGTACGAGATCAACGACAACAACCGCCTGGCCCTGACCTACCGTTCCCAGGTAGACCTGAGCTTTGACGGCGACTTCAAGGGGCTGACCTCCGGCTACCGGACCGTCGATGGCAACCTGAAGCTGGATCTGCCTGCCCAGGCCGAGTTCGCCGGTTACCACCGTCTGAACCAGCAGTTCGCGGTGCACTACTCCGTCAACTGGACCGACTGGAGCGCCTTCCAGGAGCTCAAAGCCACCAGCAACGCCTGCGCCGGTGGGGTCTGCCTGCAAAAAGACGAGAAGTTCAAGGATTCCGCCCGCTACGCCATCGGTGGTACCTGGTACGTCAACCCGTCCTGGGAAGCCCGCATCGGCTTCGCCTACGACAACAGCCCGATCGAGCCGGAATACCGCAGCCTGAGCATCCCTGACTCCGACCGTGTCTGGTACAGCGCCGGCGCCACCTACCACATCGATCAGGACATGAGCGTCGATTTCGGCATGGCCTACCTGGACGGCAAGGAAGTGGACGTGAACGAAGGTCTGACCAGCCATACCGATCCGGTACGCTGGAAGGGCACCTCCCACGGCAACGCCTTCCTGGCTTCCGCCCAGTTCAACATGAAATTCTGATTTCATCGCGATCAAACAGAGCGCCTCCAGGCGCTCTTTTTTTATGCGGCATCCCCATCTCGGCGCACAGCTGTAGCAAACAACTGTACTCTTTTTGTTTTTTATCAAGCTGTTATAGGCGATACCTTCAGCATTTAATCCCGTTTTGCCCCTTCGGCCCCCGCCCCCGTTGCCTTACTGGTCATACCATATAAAATCCCGCCCCCAACCGAATCACAGAATGAACCCTCAGTTCATCCCGAGGAAAAGCAATGCAGTCGACCATCAAGCCCTCCCTTATCGCCCTGATCTTGCTGCCTGGCCAGGTCCTGGCGGCCGGATTCCAGCTGGCGGAACAATCGGCCACCGGCATGGGTCGCGCCTTCGCCGGGGAGGCAGCCATCGCCGACAACGCCAGCGTGATCGCCCGTAACGCCGCCGCCATGACCCGTTTCGAGCGCACCGCCTTCTCCGGCGGTGTCATCCATATCCAGCCTGACGTCAACATAGAGGGGGTGACCCGGGTCCCCACCCCCCAGGGTCCGGTGACCCTGGATGCGAGCGCCAATGACATCGCGGACGGTGCCTGGGTGCCCAACGCCTATCTCATCCTGCCCCTGAATGATCAATGGTGGCTGGGGCTGGCGGCGACCTCCTACTATGGCCTCGGCGTCCAGATGCCGGACAACTACAACGCCGGTCACTTCGGCAACGTCTCCGACATTAAGACGGTGGATCTCGGTGCCTCCCTGGCCTATCGCATCAACCAGCACTGGTCGGTCGGCGCCGGTCTCTCCGCCATTCAGGGCGAAGGGGAAGTGGGCGGCACCTTCCCCTCCAACAACAAGATAGCCAAGCACCTCAAGGGGGATGGCTGGGCCCTTGGCTGGCATCTCGGCACCCTGCTGGAGCTGTCGCCAGCCACCCGCATCGGCCTCTCCTATCGCCATGACGTCAACCTGACGCTCTCCGGGGATGCCGTCGGCACCGATCTGCTGGGCCGCACCTTCACCGACACCGGCACCCTGGACCTGCCCCTGCCCGCCACCGCGGAGCTGGCCCTGTTCCATCAGCTGACCCCGACCCTGGCGCTGCATTCGAGCATCAACTGGACCAACTGGAGCAAATTCGTGCAGCTCGAATCCGGGCTCGATCACCATGGCACCATGCACATCAAGGACGAGCACTGGGAAGACAGCTGGCGCTACGCCCTCGGCCTGACCTATCAGCTGGCCCCCCAATGGCAGCTTCGCTCCGGCCTGGCCTATGATCGCAGCCCTGTCCCCGCCGATCGCCGCACCATCTCCATCCCGGATTCGGATCGGGTGTGGTACAGCGCCGGGGTGGGTTACCAGATAGACCGCAACCTGTCGCTGGATCTGGGGCTGACCCTGATCGACGGCAAGAAGGTCGAGGTGAACGAAACCATGCAGCTCAAACCCGGGATAGCGCAAACCACCTCCAGCTTCCAGGGCACCTCGGAAGGGGACGCCTGGCTGGCCGGTCTGCAGCTCAACTACCTCTTCTGACCCCGCCACCCCTGGCAATACTATGCCAGTTGCTGACCCTTTCGACCCGGTCGGCACTGGCATAGTGATCCGCTTCACCATAGAATCAAGCCTTCACTCATGCTGGAGAAATGCATGTATTCCTATGTAGCAAGGCAGCCCATCCTGGATCGGGAATTGAAGACCCATGCCTATGAGCTGCTGTTTCGCGACAGCCTGGATAATGTGTTTCCCCCCATCTCCGCCCAGCTGGCCACCTCCCGACTGGTGACGGAGCAATTCCTGCAACAGAACATCGATCAGCTGCTTGGCGGCCACCCCTGCTTCATCAACTTTCCTCACTCCCTGCTGCTGGACGGCCTGGCCGAGTGCCTGCCCCAGGACAAGGTGGTGATCGAGATACTGGAAGATGCCGAACCCGACGATGCCCTGCTGGACAAGGTGATCCAGCTCCACGGGCTGGGCTATCGGCTGGCGCTGGATGATTTCACCCTGGTCCCGGCCTGGGACAGGTTCCTGCCCTATATCCACATCATCAAGTTCGATCTGCGGGCCACGCCGCTCGCCAGCATAGAGACCTTCATGCTGACCCATAGCCACCTGCCGCTCACCTACCTCGCCGAAAAGGTGGAGGACAAGGACGAGTTTGAACGGATGAAGGGGCTCGGGGTCGAGTTGTTCCAGGGCTTCTTCTTCAGCCGGCCCCAGATGGTGCAGCAGACCACCATGCCCCCGACCCAGCTGGTGGTGATGCAGCTGCTGAAGGTGGTCAATCAGGCCGAGCCGGATCTGGACAAGATAGAGCAGCTGCTCAACCAGGATCTCTCCCTCTCCCTCAAGTTGCTGCGCTACGTCAACCACCTCAAGCGCTTTCCCCAGCCCATCGCCTCGTTTCGCCAGGCCGCCAGCTCCCTGGGGCACGCCCAGCTCAAACGCTTCGTGGCCCTGATCGCCGCCACCAGCGCCGGTCACGACAAGAGTGCCGAGCTGCATCAGATGTCCCTCATCCGGGCCCGTTTCTGCGAGCTGCTGGCACAGACCCATGCCCCCACCCAGCAGGCGCAGCAAGCCTTCATCACCGGGCTCTTCTCCCTGCTGGACGTGCTGATGGGGCAACCGCTGGCTCAGTTGCTCGGCACCATCCCCCTGACCGCCGAGATCCGCGCCGCCCTGCTGGAGCGCAAGGGCAATCTGGGGTTCTATCTCGCGTTTTGTGAAGACTACGAGAAGGCCAACTGGCAACGGATCGCCGCCAGCACTGCCCGCCTGGGGCTCAATGAAGAGAAGGTCAGCCACCTCTATCTGGCCGCCACCACCTGGGTCAATCAGCAGCTCCAGGCCATGGAAGGGACGGACTGAACCCGGCTCTCCCCCGCTGTCACCTAGGCATCCCCGGAAATGACAACGTCCCTGCGTGAGGGACGTTGTGCATTTATCGGCAAGCGACTTCGAGACGACGCCTCAGCCCAGTTCGATGGCCATGGCGGTCGCCTCCCCGCCGCCGATACAGAGGCTCGCCACCCCTCGCCGCAGGCCCCGCGCGTGCAGGGCATGGATCAGGGTGACCAGGATGCGGGCACCGCTGGCGCCCAGGGGATGACCCAGGGCGCAGGCGCCCCCGTTCACGTTCAGCTTGTGATGGGGGATCTGGCACCCCGCCATGGCCAGCATGCTCACCATGGCAAAGGCCTCGTTCACCTCGAACAGATCCACCTCCTCCACCGACCAGCCCACCCGGGCCAGCAGCTTGTCGATGGCGCCTACGGGGGCGCTGGTGAACTCCGCCGGCAGGGCGGCATGGCTCTGGTAGCCGACCACCCTGGCCAGCACGGGCAACCCCAGGTGCTCGGCGGTCTCGGCCCGCATCAGCACCAGTGCCGCCGCCCCGTCCGAGATGGAGCTGGCATTGGCCGCCGTGATGGTGCCCGTCTTGCTGAAGGCCGGTTTCAGGGTCGGTATCTTGTCGGGTCTGGCCTTGCCCGGTTGCTCGTCATCAGCCAGCAGCAAGGTGTCTGCGGCCACCACGGGCGCCAGCTCTGCCTGGAAGGCGCCGCTTCGCTGCGCCGCCAGGGCCCGCTCCAGGGAGGCGATGGCGAAGGCATCCATGTCGGCCCGGGTCAGCCCGGCCCTGTCCGCACTCAGCTGGGCGTAGTGGCCCATCAGCTGCCCCTCGTAGGCATCCTGCAAGCCGTCGAGGAACATGTGATCCAGCACGCTCTGATGGCCCATGCGAAAACCGCTCCGCGCCTTGTCCAGCAGATAGGGGGCCCGACTCATGCTCTCCATGCCGCCCGCCACCACCACATCCACCTCCCCCAGCCGCAGCCCGTCTGCCGCCAGCATCACCGCCTTCATGCCGGAGCCGCACACCTTGTTGATGGTGGTGCAGGGCACGCTGTCCGGCAGCCCGGCCCTGAGCGCCGCCTGACGGGCCGGTGCCTGCCCGACCCCGGCGCTCAGCACATTGCCCAAATAGACCTCATCGACCCGAGTTGCGTCTATCCCGGCCGCCGCCAGGGCGGCGCGGATGGCGCAGGCGCCGAGCTCGGGTGCACTCAGTGCGCTCAAGGCCCCTTGAAAGGCCCCCATGGGGGTACGTTTGGCCGCCACAATCACTATATCCATCAATCGCACTCTCCTTGTTACATTGGGATAACATATGCCGCCGCCGTCACCGGAACAAGACTTGCGGGCAAGTTGACGTTTGGGTAAGGTGCCAGCCTGCATTGACAACCAGATGACAGCCAAGACAGCCCTATGACCAAATCCAAGGATGACGCCCGGACCTTCAGCATCAGCGAGCTGGCCCGTGAATTCGATGTGACCACCCGCAGTATCCGCTTCTACGAGGATCAGGGCCTGCTGAACCCGACGCGCCAGGGGCAGACCCGGATCTACAGCCGTCAGGACAGGGTACGCCTCAAGCTGACCCTGCGTGGCAAACGGCTGGGCTTCAGCCTCGCGGACATCCGCGAGCTGTTCGATCTCTACGACGCGGACAAGAGCAGCCGCTCCCAGCTGCAGACCATGCTGGGGCTGGTGGCCGACAAGCGGGAGACGCTGCAGCAGCAGCTGGAAGACATCCAGATGGTCTTGCTGGAGCTGGAGGCCGCCGAGCAGCGCTGCCGGCAGGCACTGGGCCAGCTGACTCCCTGAGTCGGCAAGGGAAGAACGGCCATGCCGGTCCGAAGCAAATAAAAAGAGGGAGGCTTGCGCCTCCCTCTTGTCATTCATGGCAGTGAGCCTGGTCTCAGGCTTCCTTGCTCCAGCGGTTCGGATCGTAATCCGGGCTGTAGCGATCGACGATGATGGCGCAGGCCGCATCGCCGGTGATGTTCAGCGCGGTACGAATCATGTCGAACAGGCGATCCAGCGCGAACAGCAGGGGCAGCCCCTCGATGGGGATGCCGGCCGCCAGCAGCACGGCCACTACCAGGAAGCTCGGGCCCGGCACGCCGGCCTGACCGATGGCACCCAGGGTCGAGGTGACGATGATGGCCGCCCAGGCGCCCATGCTGAGGTCGATGTTGTAGACCTGGGCGAAGAAGATGGCCACCAGACCGTAATAGATGGCGTTGCCGCTCATGTTGATGGTGGCACCCAGCGGCAGCACGAAGGAGGCAGTGGCGTTGGTCACCTTCAGATCGTGCTCGCAGGTCTCCATGTTGACCGGCAGGGTCGCCATGGAAGAGGCGGTGGAGAAGGCCACGATCTGCGGCTTCTTCATGGCCGAGAAGTACTTGCGTACCGGCGTGTTGGAGAAGAAGGCGATCAGCAGCGGGTAGACCACGAAGCCGAAGATGAGGATGGCGGCGACATAGACCACGAACAGCTTGAGCACCAGGGTCAGCACGTCGAAGCCATAGGTGCCGATGGCATCGGCCATCAGGCCGAAGACCCCGATGGGGGCAATCAGCATCACCTTGTTGATCATCCAGACGAAGGCGTCCACCAGGGTGTTGAGGCCATCCACCAGCGGCTTGGCGCGCTCACGGGGCTGCTTGGCCAGCGCTATGCCGAGGAACATGCAGAACACCAGGATCTGCAGTATGTTTGCCTCGTTCAGGGCGCTGAACACATTGGTCGGGATCATCCCAAGCAGGGTGGCCACGGCGTCCGGCAGGGCGCCCTTGTCGGCGTAGTCACCGGAGAACATGGCGGCCGTGGAGCCGAAATCGACCCCGACGCCGGGCTTGAAGATCTGACCCATCACCAGCGCCAGCAGCACCGCCAGGGCGGAGGTACCGAGGAAGAAGGCGAGCGTGGTCACCCCTATCTTGCCCGCGGCCGGGCTGGCCCCCAGATTGGCGGCCCCGGACAGGATGGCGACCGCCACCAGCGGGATCACCAGCATCTTGATCAGCTGGATGAAGAGCGTACCCAGGGGGGCGAAGACGGTCGCCTGCTCACCCATGAGGGCACCCACCAGCGCCCCCAGGATCATGGCAACCACAACCTGGAAGCCGATATTTTTAATTAATCCTTTTGTCAACACAGAATGTTCCTTTATTAAGCAATTACTCACACTTTGGCAGTGCAAATGACCACCCAGAGCGTCAAATCCTCTCCATTGCTCTGGCGGCGCGCTTTATCTCATATTTATTACCCGTTTAACATCGTGATCCCTGAACGAAACGAATTTTTATGGTTTTTCACAAAGTTGAGACCCACAAGAAACTCTCCGTTTTTTCCCTATTTCACCATGACAATCGCCAAAATAATGTGCTACTTTTGCTCTGCAAACGTGCATACAGGGAAGAAAAGATGCTGAAAGTTAACGAATATTTTGACGGAAATGTTAAATCCATCGGTTTCGAGCAAAAAGGCGAGAAAGCCACGGTCGGTGTGATGGAAGCGGGTGATTACCAGTTCAACACCGCCGCCCCGGAGCGGATGACGGTGATCAAGGGTGCCCTTCGCATCCAGCTGGCCGATGAAGACGAGTGGCACAGCTACCATCAGGGCGAGTCCTTCGACGTGGCCGGTCACTCCTCCTTCAAGCTGGAAGTGAAGACAGCCACCGCCTACCTGTGCGAGTTCCTCGACTGATAGCCCCGCAGGGGTGCCATGAGATGCAGATCCGCTCCTCCTGGCACCCCTGATCCCCCTGTTTTGCCCCATTTCCACACCGCCATCACAGGCTGTCACTTCCCCCCTTTTCATCGACTACAAAAAATTTACAATGTTTAGACGAAATCCATAATCGGAGTACGTCATGATCAGTGTCTTCGACCTGTTTTCCATCGGGATTGGTCCCTCCTCCTCCCACACAGTTGGGCCGATGCGGGCAGCCTGCGCCTTCGTGCACACCCTCAAGCAGAGCGCACTCCTCTCCCGCACCGAGCGCGTCGTGGTCGAGTGCTACGGCTCCCTCGGCCAGACCGGCAAGGGTCATGGCACCGGCAAGGCCATCATCCTGGGGCTGGCCGGCTTTGAACCCGAATCCGTGGACATCGAGGCCATCCCCGCCTTCCTCGATCAGGTAGAGCACAGCCAGACCCTGCGGCTGGGAGGGGAACAACCGAGCCAGTTCCCCCGCGTCGGTGCCATCATCTTCAATCGGCGCAAGACCCTGCCCGCCCACTCCAACGGCATGACACTGCGCGCCTTCGCGGGCGACAGCCTGCTGTTCGAGCAGACCTACTACTCCATCGGTGGCGGCTTCATCATCGAGGAGAGCCACTTCGCCAACGCCAGGGAAGAGGCCGCCCGCTTCGATGCCGCCCACCCCGTCCCCTACCCCTTCGAGAGCGGGGCCCAGCTGCTGGCCCACTGCAAGGAAAGCGGCCTCTCCATCTCGGGATTGATGCTGGCCAATGAGAAGGTGTTTCGCAGCGAAGCCGAGATAAAGGCAGGCCTGCGCAAGATCTGGCAGGCGATGCAGGGCTGTGTCGAGCGCGGTTGCAGGAGCGAGGGGGTGTTGCCAGGGGGGCTCAAGGTGAAACGCCGCGCCCCTGCCCTCTATCGTCAGCTCTGTGGCGAGACCAACTTCAACAAGGATCCCCTGATGGTGATGGAGTGGGTGGACCTGTTTGCCCTGGCCGTCAACGAGGAGAATGCCGCCGGTGGCCGGGTGGTGACCGCCCCCACCAACGGCGCCGCCGGCATCATCCCCGCCGTGCTGCACTATTACGATCGCTTCGTGCGCAAGGTGGATGACGAGCTGCTGATGCAGTACTTCCTCACCGCCGCCGCCATCGGCATCTTGTACAAGAAGAACGCCTCCCTGTCGGGGGCCGAGGTGGGTTGTCAGGGAGAAGTGGGGGTCGCCTGCTCCATGGCCGCGGGCGCCCTGGCCGAGCTGCTGGGCGGCAGCCCGGCGGTGGTCGAGAACGCCGCCGAGATCGGCATGGAGCACAACCTGGGGCTGACCTGCGATCCCATCGGCGGCCTGGTACAGGTCCCCTGCATAGAGCGCAACGCCATGGGGGCGGTCAAGGCGATCAATGCCGCCCGCCTCGCCCTGCGTGGCACCGGCGAGCACAAGGTCTCCCTGGACAAGGTGATCAGGACCATGTGGGAAACCGGCAACGACATGAAGACCAAGTACAAGGAGACAGCCCGCGGCGGCCTCGCCGTCAACATCACCGAATGTTAAGCCTGGGTGAAAACGACCTCAGATGAACCTCAGATACCCGGCCTCGCCGGGTATTTTTTCGCAAAACGTTTGCCTTGCGCTTAACAAAATGGATAACCATCAAAATAAATTTTATACTCGCGCCGTGAATTCAACAAAAATAGATCTATTTCAACTTTTTTTAGGCAGGAAGCCGTTACACTGCGGTTATCTGGTTCCCTGGCCTTTGTGACGACAGACCCGTCCCATGGATCACCCTTTCTGCGAGCGGGCATGGCGCCCCCTTCTACCCTGAGGTAATTGTTACATGATCAGCGTTTTTGATATCTTCAAAATCGGTGTTGGCCCCTCCTCTTCCCACACTGTCGGCCCGATGAAAGCAGCCAAACAGTTCGTGGATGATCTGCGTGCTAGCGGCAAGATCCGTGACATCACCCGGATCCAGGTTGACGTCTATGGCTCCCTCTCCTGGACCGGCAAAGGCCACCACACCGACACCGCCATCATCATGGGGCTGGCCGGCAACCTGCCGGAAAATGTCGACATCGACGGCATTCCTGAATTCATCTCCCGGGTCGAGCAGACCGGTCGCCTGCCCATCGGTCTGCACTGCCACACCGTCAGCTTCCCGAAAGGCGCCATGGTGTTCCATGACGAGGCCCTGCCCCTGCACGAGAACGGCATGAAGCTGACCGCCTTCATCGAAGACGAGGCCATCTACAGCAAGACCTATTACTCCATCGGCGGTGGCTTCATCGTCGACGAAGAGAGCTTCGGCAAGGCCGACAGCGGCGACATGACCGTCAACTACCCCTTCAAGAGCGCCGCCGAGCTGCTCGCCCACTGCGGCCAGACCGGTCTCTCCATCTCCGCCCTGATGCTGGAGAACGAGAAGTGCTTCAACACTCCGGAAGAGATCTACAAGAAACTTGGCAAGATCTGGACCACCATGCGTGAAGGGATAGAGCGCGGTTGCCGCACCGAGGGTGTCCTGGCCGGTCCGCTGCGGGTGCCGCGCCGTGCCGCTCCCCTCTACCGTCAGCTGACCACCAACGAGCATCTCTCCAACGACCCCATGAGCATCGTCGACTGGGTCAACATGTTCGCCCTGGCGGTGAGTGAAGAGAACGCCGCCGGTGGCCGCGTCGTCACCGCCCCGACCAACGGCGCCGCGGGCATCATCCCGGCCGTGCTGGCCTACTACGACAAGTTCATCCAGCCGGTCGGCCGCGACGAATACACCCGCTTCTACCTGGCCGCCGCCGCCGTCGGCATGCTCTACAAGATGAACGCCTCCATCTCAGGTGCCGAAGTGGGTTGCCAGGGTGAGGTAGGTGTCTCCTGCTCCATGGCAGCCGCCGGCCTGACCGAACTCATGGGCGGCAGCCCGGAGCAGGTGTGTGAAGCGGCCGAGATCGGCATGGAGCACAATCTGGGTCTGACCTGCGATCCGGTCGCCGGTCAGGTACAGGTGCCCTGCATCGAGCGCAACGCCATCGCCGCCATGAAGGCGGTCAACTCCTCCCGCATGGCCCTGCGTCGTACCTCCAAGCCCCGTGTCTCCCTGGACAAGGTCATCGAGACCATGTACATCACCGGCAAGGACATGGACTCCAAGTACCGTGAGACCTCCCGCGGTGGCCTGGCCATCAAGGTGATGCAGGTTGCCTGCGAATAAGCGGCAAACAGCAGATGCAAAAAAGGCGGGAGAGATTCCCGCCTTTTTTCTGCCATTTTCTCAGGGCAGGCGCACTGGCATGAAGAATAAAGAGGAAGGGGGCAATTCATCCGTCAGGGGTCATAGTGGGGAGGGATGAGTTTGCTATCTTATTCGGCGACCCCCCCCACCATCTTATTCCGCTCTTATCCCACTTTTATCCCGCACTTGCTCCGCTCTTCTATTCCACTTTTATTCCACTATCCGATCCGCAAGGGTGCCAACCGCCACCACGAAATAGGGGGAGCGGTTCCAGTGGCGCAGCACCCGATAATTGTCATAGGCAAGGTAACTGCGGCCATGAACGTCATCGGGCCGGATGAGGGAGGCCTGCATCTCGACGCTGGGCAGGGGTGAGCCATCCAGTTGCCGCACCCCGAGCGCCTGCCAGGCCGACAGCATCTTGCGGGTCTCAAGCCCCAGCAGCGCCGGATCGAGAGCCTCGGGCACCCTCACTCGCCGTCCCCAGGTCTGGTCCTCGCGCCAGCCGTTCTGGTGCAGATAATTGGCTGCCGATCCAAATACATCCGCGAGATTGCCCCACAGATCCTTCCTGCCGTCCCCGTCCTGATCGACCGCGTATTTGAGGAAGGACGAGGGCATGAACTGCACCTGCCCCATGGCCCCCGCCCAGGAGCCCTTGAAGGCGGCGGGGATCACGTGCCCCTGCTCTATGATGCGCAGGGCATCGAACAGCTGATCCTTGAAGAAGGCTTCTCGGCGCCCTTCCCAGGCCAGGGTCGCCAGGGAGGAGATCAGCGGGAAATTACCGGTGAGTTTGCCGAAATTGGTTTCTATGCCCCACAAGGCGACAATAAAACGGGGCTGCACCCCATATTCATCGCCTATTTTCGTGAGCAGCGGCAGATGCTGGCGATATAACGCCCGGGCTTGCTTGACTTTCCATTCCGGCACGGCGCGGGGAATATAGGATTCCAGGGTCAGTTTGAATTCCGGCTGATTTTTGTCGTGCTTGATGGCCGCCTCAATGAGGCGAATATCGGCAAAGGCGGCCGTTACCGTCGCAGGCTGGATGCCGGCCGCCAGGGCCTGCTGTTTGAGACCCGTCACATAATGGTCAAAATCGACGCTGGCCTCCAGGGGCGCACTTAATAGTGCGCTCAACAATAACAGTGCCAGCCGACCCTGCATCAGCGGGCGCCCTTTAATTGTGCCTTGTGCTGCTCCAGCAAATTTTCCGGTGGAGGAGGTACCTGCAGATAGAAACCCTGGCTCTGCAGCGCCGCCATCACCCGCTCGGTGGAGGCGATCCCCAGGGGCTTGGCCGGGTCCAGCTTGGTCATCAAGACCAGCTCGGGGCGTCCGAAGGTACTCATCAGTGCCTCTGGCACACGGGAAAAGTCCTCTCTTCTTTCAATAAAGAGATAGGTCTCGGCTTTTTTGCGACTTTTATAGACTGCACACAACATGGAAATTGATATAATCCGACGGGTTCATTGCCTCTGGTGGTGGCAAACTATAACATCAGGAATTGAATAACAATAACGTATTACCGTCTCGGTTCGGGGAAGATTCATGGTTGAACGCGATAACGAATTGAAAGGGACCACCTTCACTATTTCTGTGTTGCATCTCAGCGATGGCAATCCGGACCGGATCCGACAACTGCTGGAGGCCAAGGTCTCGCAGGCTCCTCAGTTTTTTAATTGTGCCCCCCTCGTCCTCAATGTGGAACGCCTCGGCGATATCCCCGATTTCGAGCAGCTCAGGGAGCTGGTCGAGTCGGAAGATTTCGTGCTGGTCGGCATCACGGGGGCGCGGGATGAGGCGATGAAGACGGCGGCCAAGGCGGCCGGGCTGGCCGTCATGGTGTCGGGCAAGAGCCGCAAGGCCGAGCCTGTGGCACCGGCGCCAGCACCTGAACCCGTGGAGGTGGCCCAGGTCGCCCCGGTTCAGACCCTGGAGCCGACCAAGGTCCACGTCGGGCCGGTGCGCTCCGGCCAGCAGATCTATGCTGCCGGCACCTCGCTGGTGGTGCTGGGCTCGGTCAGTCCGGGGGCCGAAGTCATCGCCGACGACAGCATCCATATTTATGGCGCCCTGCGTGGCCGTGCCATCGCGGGGGCCAAGGGCAATTCCCTTGCCCGCATTTATTGCCAGCAATTGCAGGCCGAGCTGCTCTCCATCGCGGGCACCTTCCAGCTCAGCGACGCACTGCCGGCAGGCCTGATACAAGAGCCAGTCCATATCCGGCTGGACAACGAACAACTCCGAATAGACCGCATCAAATAGAGTTACAAGGAAGCGAGAATGGCGCGAATCATAGTCGTTACATCGGGCAAAGGTGGCGTTGGCAAGACCACAACCAGCGCGGCCCTGAGCACCGGCTTGGCCCAGCGTGGCCACAAGACAGTGGTCATCGATTTTGACATTGGCCTGCGAAACCTGGATCTCATCATGGGCTGCGAGCGGCGCGTGGTGTATGACTTTGTCAATGTGATCAACGGTGAGGCCAACCTCAACCAGGCCCTCATCAAGGACAAGCGTTCCGAGAATCTGTTCATCCTGCCGGCCTCCCAGACACGGGACAAGGACGCCCTGACCCGCGAAGGGGTCGAGAAGATCCTGGATCAGCTGGCGGAGATGAAGTTTGATTACATCGTCTGCGACTCCCCGGCCGGCATCGAGGCGGGGGCCCTGATGGCGCTCTACTTCGCCGACGAGGCCATCGTCACCACCAACCCGGAAGTCTCTTCCGTGCGTGACTCGGATCGCATCCTCGGCATCCTGGCCTCCAAGTCCCGCCGCGCCGAGCGCGGGGAAGACCCCATCAAGGAGCACCTGTTGCTGACCCGCTACTGCCCGACTCGCGTCAGCCGTGGCGACATGCTGAGCGTGCAGGATGTGCAGGAGATCCTGGCCATCAAACTGCTCGGGGTGATCCCGGAGTCCCAGGCGGTGCTGCGCGCCTCCAACTCGGGGGAGCCGGTCATTCTGGACAAGGAGTCCGATGCCGGTCAGGCCTATGAGGACGCCGTTGCCCGCCTGCTGGGTGACACCAAGGATTTTCGTTTTCTGGAAGAAGAAAAGAAGGGCTTCTTTAGCCGACTGTTCGGGAGTTAAACATGTCATTATTGGATTATTTTCGTTCCAACAAGAAACAAAACACCGCACAACTGGCCAAAGAGCGGTTGCAGATCATAGTCGCGCACGAGCGTTCTTCCAGAGGGGGGCCGGATTACCTGCCCCAGCTCAAGCAGGACCTCCTCGACGTGATCCGCAAGTATGTGCAGATCGATCCGGACAAGATCACCGTCCAGCTCGATAAGAAGAGTGACGAGCTGTCGGTACTGGAGCTCAATATCACCTTCGCCGATGACAAGAAGGGATGAGCTGACGCCCCATGCGTGACCCTTTTCCCCAGTGAAGACCGGATCCTTTGTCAGGATCCGGTTTTTTATTGCCTGGCGCAGAGGCATCTCGCCAAGGCGTGCGGGGCCAGCTAGAATACTGCCCGCCCCCTCGGCCCTGCCGACGGGACCTCTCCCCCTTCATCTGGAACACAGGTCTTATGTCTTTGAATGACGAAATGCACAGCGTCGAGGAACTGCTCGATACCGCCCTTGAACTCTTCATGGAGCTGGCCTCGGACAACCTGCCCGAGCAGGAGATAGCCCTGTTCAACCAGGCCTTCAACGATCGGGGTCTGCTGGCGGAGACCGACCCCGCCGATGACTGGGAAGCGGACGTGGGGTTTGCCGTGAGCGATGCCGAGTACGCCGAGATCTGGGTTGGCCTTGGCAATGCCGAGCAAGAGTATGAGCACCTGTTCGCCCGCATGCTGCTCTCCCGCCGTGTCGACGAGAAGTTCTGCCACATCGAATGGCTGCCCCAATAATTCCGGATCCCGATGATCCCGGTCACTATGAGTGGGACTCAGAGCCTGAGCCAGTGAAACCGACGCGCTGGCGGCGCCTGCTTGGCTGGCTCGGCAAGCTGCTGCTGGCGGCGCTGGTCAGTTCCATCGTCTCGGTGGCGCTGCTGCGCTTCATAGATCCCCCCATGTGGACCTGGCGCCTCGAACGGGCCCTGTTCCCGCCCGCCAAGGTGGCCGAGGTCAAGCACGACTGGGTGCCCCTCGAGCGCATTTCGCGGGAGTTGCAGCTGGCGGTCATCGCCGCCGAGGATCAGCGCTTCGCCGATCACAACGGCTTCGACATGGACGCCATCAGCTCGGCCCTCAGGCACAACCAGCAAAGCCGGCGGGTGCGCGGCGCCAGTACCCTGAGCCAGCAGACGGCGAAGAACCTCTTCATGTGGAGCGATCGCAGCTTCCTGCGCAAGGGGATAGAGGCCTGGTTCACCCTGCTGATGGAGCTGGGCTGGGACAAGTCCCGTATCCTCGAGGTGTACCTGAACATAGTAGAGTTCGGGCCCGGCATCTATGGCGCAGAGGCCGCCGCCAGGCACTACTTCGGCAAACCGGCGGCGCGCCTGACCCGCTACGAGGCCTCCTTGCTGGCCGCCGCCCTGCCTAATCCCTGGCGCTACCGGGTCAAGCCCCCCTCGCCCTATGTACAGCAGCGCTCGGCCTGGATCCGCCGCCAGATGAGTCAACTCGGTCAGGTCACCCTGAACCGGGTACACGAGGCCGGCTAGGTTCGTCGACGGGAGCGGAGACCGGCCCCAGATGGCCGCCGATGACCTCCTGGTGCAGCGGCAAATAGTGCCACCACCAGGTCTCCCGTCGCCGCTTGATCTGCCGCCTGTGCTGTCGTCGCTTCATGCTGCCCAGATGCCTCATCATGCCGCCCGATGGCGGCGGCTCTGTTAACCTTATCCCCAGTTCCGGCCATTTGACAGCACGGGATTGCCGGCCTCACGCGCTGGCCGCCATCCCCAATAATTGTTAAAGTGGCGAACCTGGACGTATCTGGAGTGATTTCATGGAACAACGTAGCCCGGATCAGCTGGTCGAGTGGGCCTATGATCAGTTTCTGGAGCAGGCCGCCGACATGCTGGCCCCCGAACAAATCGTCGACATCACCCTCGAATTCGAGCAGCGTGGCGCCGTCGAGGCGACCCTGCCCAACGCCGACTGGTCGACCGAGCTCGGCGTGCCGGTCGACATGGAGCGTTGGGCCGAGGTGTGGGTCGGCTTGCTGGATCATCAGGAGGAGTTCGAGGTGATCTATGCCACCTTCCTGCTGCCGCGGGATCAGAGCGAACACGAGGTCCATGTTCGCTGGCACCGCCAGCAACAGGCATAAGAAAAGGCGCCCCTGGCGCCTTTTTCGTCTCTGCAGCTTACCTCTTCAGGGGCGCGCCGCTATGGCCTTGGCCAGACAGCGGCGGCACCAGCAGGTGCTCGCCTCGCTCATGGGCAAGGGGGGCAGCTGGCTGCACCAGCAACGCTCGATAGGTTCACCGGCGGAGACGGCGCAAAATGCCGGCTCGCCGCATCCCGGGCACTGATGGGTGCTGCGCGTGCCGTCCAGCTCGGCCATGCGGGCCAGCTGGGCCTCGCTGTCCATGGCGGACCAGTGCCCAATCTCGGTCAGGGTGCGGCCGCAACCGAGGCAGAGCCCCTCCTTGGCCCGGCAGTCACCGATGCAGGGACTCGGCACCTTATTCGCCGTCCTGGGCCGAGCCGGTCTCTGCTGCAACCAGCGTGATGCAGTTGTCTTCGATGACGATCTTGCCCTGCTTGTAGAGCCCGCCGATGGCCTTCTTGAAGGTGCCCTTGCTCATGTTGAACATCTTGTAGATGAGCTCGGGCTCGCTCTTGTCCCCCACCGCCAGGCTGCCGCCCTGCTTCTGCAGGCGGGTGAGAATACGGCCGCCGGCATCATCCATCCGATCCTGCCCCGGTTTTTGCAGGGTCAGATCCAGCTTGCCATCCTCACGGACCTGCTTGACCCAGGCGGTCAGCGGTCGGCCCGTCATCAGGCGGCCGAACACCTCGTTCTTGAACAGCATGCCGGAGTACTGACCATTGACCACGGCCTTGATGCCGAGGGGAGTGTGTTCCCCGGGCAACGCAGTCACCTCGTCACCGG
Organism: Aeromonas rivipollensis; assembly: GCF_037811135.1. Classification (NCBI taxonomy): domain Bacteria; kingdom Pseudomonadati; phylum Pseudomonadota; class Gammaproteobacteria; order Aeromonadales; family Aeromonadaceae; genus Aeromonas; species Aeromonas rivipollensis. The sequence continues at coordinate 2,417,293 of NZ_CP149130.1, forward strand.
CCTTGAAGGGGGGATCGACGCGCAGGAAGCGCTCGAGGCGGCTGGTGCCCACCATGCGTCCCTCGTTGTCCAGCATCAGGTGCACCAGATAGACATGGCCCACCTGCATCGGCTTGTTCTGCTCGCGGCTTGGCACGAACAGATCCTTTTTCATGCCCCAGTCGAGGAAGGCGCCGATCTTGTTGGCGTTGACCACCTTGAGGCCGACAATGTCACCCACCATGGCAAAGGGCTTGTCGGTGGTGATCACCGGCTCGCAATCCGCGTCCAGATAGAGAAAGACGGACACCTCGCCATCTTCGGCGACGCCTTCCGGCAGCTGACGCTTGGGCAACAGCAGCTCGCCATATTCCCCCGCGGCCAGCCAGGCGCCACGATCTTCGAGCTCGACTACGGTGAGGGTGTTCATCTTGCCAATCTGTAACATGGTGATCTCTTCTTTCAATATCCGGATGGGCCTGCAATTCATGGCCCCTAATAATGCGCATCGCCCCTGTCGTCGACTGAGGGAGGGCAAGGGCTCAGGTTTTTCATGCAGGCGCGCATGTTACCCCAGAGCCGTGACAGGACCTAGTCCCTTGCCCGCCCCCGCGCAGGATTTTCACCTCGGGGCGACCCCGTACTGGCGATATTATCAGCACTCGGTCGCCCCTTGGCTGCAAATAACCCCACTTTTAGGTAGACTTCGCGGCCGTCAAATCCGGAGGAAGCGTCGATGAACCCAGCCACTCGTACCCGTCATCTCAATCAATGGATCCAGAGCCACAGCCAGCAGGACATGAGTTACCCGGCCCTGCACGGCTTTCTCTGCGCCCGCCTGACGGGGCCGACCGCCCCTGACTGGCAAGATCCCCTGGCCGGGCTGCTGCCCCATGACGCCGAGCTTGACGAGAAGAGTGCCGAGGCGCTGCATCACCTGATCGCCGAGCTGGAGGCCCAGGCCGATGACGCCCAGCTGGCCCTGCCGAGCCAGTGCCGGCTCTCTAACGAGACCCCGGAGCAGGTATTCGAGCAGCGCCACCCCCTCGGCCAGTGGAGCTACGGCTTCAGTCAGGGGGTGGCCCGCTGGCCCACGCCGACGGATCTGAACGATCCCGCCACCCGCCACCGCTTCAGCCTGGTGGCCGAGCTCTGCCTGTTCCGTGACAGACCCATGGCCCGGATGCTGCACCAGGCCGCGGCCAGCGAGCTGCCCTTCCTGGATTTTTGCAAGCGTCAGCGCCAGCAGATGAAGACGGCCCTCAACCTCCTGCTGACCCTGGATCAGGATGAGGCACTACATGAAGAAGAACCCCTTCTCGACAACGAACAGAGCCGCCAGTGGCGGCAGTGGTTCGAGCAGGCGGCGCAGTGCCGCGATCCCCTCGCCCGCCTCCCCTGGTTCGACCGCATCATTGCCGATGCCAGCCCCCTGTTCGACGAAGCCTTCTGGCAACAGCACGCAGGCTGCGGCTGGAGCGCCCCCGAGGCCCGTCCGCTGATCGCGGCCCAGGCGGGCCGGGCCGATTGCCTGCTGCGACTGGGACAACAGGAGCAGGCGCGCGATGCATACCTGACCCTGCTCGACCTGTGCCTGGCCGACGAGCCGGGCTGTCGCCATCCCCTCTCCAGCCTCTATGCCTGGCAAGGGGATTGGGCCGCCCTGCAGGGCCTGCTGCTGCGCTTCAATGAAGCCTCCTGCTGGCTGCTCTACAACAAGGCGCTGATGGTGTTTGCCACCGAAGGCGAGCAGGCGGCGCTGCCCCATCTGGCCGCCGCCCTTGGCGCCAACCCCCATGTGCCCGCCACCCTGCTGGGCCAGCGCAGGCTGCCCAAGCAGGAGCCCCGCCACTGGCAGGGGGGGAGCCGCGACGAGGCCGCGCTCTATGCGCTCCAGAGCCGCGAGGCCTGGCTTGCTCATAATGCCTTGATCTGGCTGCGTAAAAGTGTAAACAGCAAGGCCAGTTGAGACCCTGGTTGCCGAATCCGTGACGCAACACGTGCGCAAACGCACATTTTTCTGGTGCCCGTTCAGACAAATGCCCTTGTGTTACGTATCATCAAGGTCAAAGTATCAAGAGAAACTGCACCCGATGCAGCCGCCACAGCAGGATGTCATATGTCGAAGATCATAGAGCTGCTCGCGCACTACCCCCCCTATCAGCTGGTCCATGCCGCTGAAATGGTGCGCGATACCTTTGAACAGTTTTACCAGCAGCGGTACCAGCTGACGGTGCCCCAATGGCGCCTGATGATGGTGCTTGGCCCCCACTACCCCATCAGCCAGAAAGAGCTGGTGGAGGCGAGCGGGATGGACAAGGTGCGGATCTCCCGCGAGATCCACCGCCTGGTGGAGAAGGGCATACTGTTCACCGAGAGCAGCGCCCAGGACAAGCGCATCAGTCTGGTCTCCTTCACCCCGGCGGGGCTCACCCTGTTCCAGCAGCTCAAGACCGAAGCGGGCAGCTGGCAGCACACCCTCACCGACTATCTGCCTGCCGAGGCGCGCCAGAGCATACGGCTGCACCTGCAAAGCGTGAGCGACGCCATCGAACAACTCCACCTACTGGACAACGAGCAACAATCATGACACTGACCCGCTTTGCCACCATGGACATCAACATGCTGCTGAGCCTAGTCAACATGCAGCTTCGTGATCATTACACCGATCTGGACGATCTCTGCCGGGCGCAGGATCTCGACAAGGAGGCCCTGATTGCACGGCTGGCCGGCGGCGATTTCCACTACCAGCCTGATCAAAAGCAGTTCAGATAGGGATCCGGATCACAAGCTGTCTCGTGGCGCTGGCCGTGGCGGCAAAAACTGCTAAGGTGAGAGGCAACCCCGCTGGACCCGGGCCTGAGGTATGGATACATCAGGCTGTCACAGACGGCGGTTAGCCTTAATTTGCTCACCATCAGCCAAGGACGACACCATGATCCTGACCCGACAGACCAGCCTGATCATCATCAGCGCCCTCTTCACGATCGGCCTCTTCTCCCCTCATCTGCCCCAGAGTGCCGAGCAGTGGCTCAGCAGCCTGCTGCTGGGATCCCTGGTGGCGGTCTGCCTGCTGGTCGGCAGCGGCTGCCGTCGCTTCATCTGGGATTGAAGAGTGGCGTCCGCCATCTGAAAACAACAACGCAGCCTGATGGCTGCGTTGTTGTTTCTGGACCTGGGTGAGGTCACGGCATCAGTATGCCAGGGTTTCCAGCTGCTCCTTGGCCTGCTCTATGCCCTTGGCCTGTGCCTCGGGACCCATGCCCATGCCCTCGGCGTAGATGAAGTCCACCTCGCTGATGCCGATGAAGCCCAGCACGGTGCGCATGTAGGGGGTCACCAGATCGGTGGGGTTACCCAGGTGCAGGCCGCCGCGGGGGCTGACCACCAGGGCGCGGGTGTTCTCCACCAGGCCGACCGGGCCGGTCTCGGTGTAGCGGAAGGTGACGCCGGCACGGGCCACCAGATCGATCCAGTTCTTCAGCTGGGTCGGGATGTTGAAGTTGTACATGGGGGCCGCGATGATCACCAGATCGCTCGCCTTGAGCTCGGCCACCAGCTCATCGGACTGGGCCAGCACGGCCAGCTGACGCTCGTTGAGGTTTTCGCCACCGCGCAGGCCCATGGCCAGCTCGCCGTCGAGCACCGGCAGATTCAGGGTCGCCAGATCACGCACGGTGACAGTATCACCCTGGCGCTCGGCCAGGTAGCCGTCGATCAGGGCGTTGGATTGGGAATACTGGCCCAGGATGCTGGACTTGAGAACGAGGATATTGGCCATGGTGAAACTCCATTTGGTTGTCGGTTGAACAGCTGTGCTGTCGATGGAGATCACTATAAAGATTGAAGTTCAAGGCGGATAGCGAAAATAGATGCTCAAGTTATTCAAATATTTTGATGCTTGTGCACTTAGTCGCCAGCGAGGTATTCACCAAGCACCCCGGCCTTGGCAGAACAAACGATTGCCGTTATGATCCGCCGCACTTTTTTTAAGTGACCCGGATCCCATGGCACCCTCCCGCAGGCACTCCCCCTTTGCCGGTGCAGTCTGGATGATGGTGGCAGGCCTCTGCTTTGCCGCCGTCAACAGCCTGAGCCAGTTTGTCAGCTTCAAGCTCGGCCTCCCCTCGACCCAGGTCGCCTTTCACCAGTACCTGGTCGCCCTGATCTGCCTGCTGCCCTGGCTCATCCGCCACGGCCTGCGCCAATCCCTGATGACCAACCAGCTGCGGCTGCACCTGCTGCGGGTCGCCCTGGCGGTCATCGGCATCCAGTTCTGGCTCTGGGCCCTGGCGGTGCCCGTGCCCATCTGGCAGGGCATAGCGCTCTTGATGACCTCCCCCCTGTTCGCCACCCTCGGCTCCGCCTTGCTGCTCAAGGAGCAGGTGAGCCGGGCACGCATCCTGGCCACCCTGGCGGGCTTTGTCGGGGCCATGCTGATCCTGGCTCCCTGGACCGATGACTTCAGCTGGGCCTCCCTGCTGCCGGTGGCGGCCGCCCTGTTCTGGGCCGGTTACTCCCTGCTGGTGCGCTATCAGGCGGCGAGCGAATCGTCCCACACCATAGTGGTCTACCTGCTCATCTTCAGCACCCCCTTCAACGCCATGCTGGCCCTGCCAGAATGGCAGTGGCCAAGCGAGATCCAGTGGCTGCTGGTGGCGGTCTCCGGGGTGCTGTCGGCCCTGGCGCAGATGTCCATCGCCCGCGCCTACAGCGTGGCCGAAGCCTCCTTCGTGCAACCCTTTGACTTCGCCAAGCTGCCCATGAACGTGTTGGCGGGCTGGCTGGTGTTTGGCTGGGCGCCTCCCGGCCGATTGTGGCTCGGCGCCGCCATCATCATAGGCGCCATCACACTGCTGACCCATCTGGAGCAGCGCGCCCACAAATCCGTTTCCTGAGGTACGCCATGCGTGCCTCTTTTTTTACTCACTCGGGTCAGCAACCCTGACCATGGACATCAGGAGAGATCAGATGTTTGGAACCGCCACCCGCCCCGGCGCCACCCGTGCCCTGCTGCTCGGCTCAGGCGAACTCGGCAAGGAAGTCGCCATCGAGCTGCAACGCCTTGGCATAGAAGTGATCGCCGCCGACCGCTACGCCCATGCCCCCGCCATGCAGGTCGCCCACGCCGCCCATGTGCTGGACATGCTCGACGGTAGCGCCCTGCGCGCCCTGGTCAATGAAGTCAAGCCCGACCTCATCATCCCCGAGATTGAGGCCATCGCCACCGATACCCTGGCAGAGCTTGAGCAGGAAGGGGTCAGGATAGTGCCCAACGCCCGCGCCACCCAGCTCACCATGAACCGGGAGGGGATCCGCCGGCTCGCCGCCGAAGAACTGGGCCTCCCCACCTCCTCCTACCGCTTCGCCCAGAGCAAGGAGGAGTTCGTTGCAGCCGTCGAGGCCATCGGCCTGCCCTGCGTGGTGAAACCGGTGATGAGCTCCTCCGGCAAGGGCCAGAGCCTGCTGCGGGATCTTGCCAAGCTGGACGAGAGCTGGACCTATGCCCAGGAGGGGGGCCGCGCCGGCCGTGGCAAGGTAATTGTCGAAGGCTTCGTCCCCTTCGAGTACGAGATAACCTTGCTCACAGTGCGCGCCGTGGACGGCATCCACTTCTGCGATCCCATAGGCCATCGTCAGGAAGACGGTGACTACCGTGAATCCTGGCAGCCCCAGGCGATGAGCGAGTTGGCGCTGGCCCGCGCCAAGGAGGTCGCCGCCAAGGTGGTCGAGGCCCTGGGTGGCCATGGCCTGTTCGGGGTGGAGCTGTTCATCAAGGGTGACGACGTCTGGTTCAGCGAGGTTTCTCCCCGCCCCCACGACACCGGCATGGTGACCCTGATCTCCCAGGATCTCTCCGAGTTCGCCCTGCACGTGCGCGCCATCCTGGGGCTGCCGGTCGGCACCATCACCCAGTTCGGGCCGAGTGCCTCCGCCGTGGTGCTGCGCGATGGCCACAGCCAGGATATCCGCTATCAGGGGGTTGGCGAGGCCCTGGCCCTGGTGCCGGGCGCTCAGCTGCGCCTCTTTGGCAAGCCCGAGATCGCCGGTCGCCGCCGTCTCGGGGTGGCGCTGGCCCGTGGACAGGAATGCGAAGAGGCGGTGGAAAAGGCCAAGGCGGTCGCAGCCAGGGTCGAGGTGCTCTTCTAGAGCGATCTCTTTGTCACGTAAAAACAAACGTTTATCTACGTGACCCGGCGCAAGGGGCGGACTTCTGCCCCTTTTCCATTGAGGCAGCGGGCTTATAATCCCCCCTTCACCTATGTCAGGAGTACAAGATGTTAACTGCCGTGATCTTCGATATGGATGGCGTTCTGATCGACTCGGAACCCTTTTGGCAACGGGCACAGATGGCCGTCTTCTCCGAGCTGGGTCATCCCCATACCGAGGAAGACTGCAACTCCACCATAGGGGTGCGCATCGATCAGCTGGTGGCCCACTGGTATCGCCTGCGCCCCTGGTGCGGCCCGACCCAGGAAGAGGTGGTGCAACGCATCCTGGATCAGGTGATAGCGCTCATCCTGCAGGAAGGTCAGGCCAAGGAGGGCGTGCTGGAGGCCCTCTCCCTCATCGAGGCCCGTGGCCTCAAGATTGGCCTAGCCACCTCTTCCCCCTTCACCATGGTGGAGGCGGTGCTCGGCAAACTCGGCATCCAGGATCGCTTCATGGCGGTCCACTCCGCCGAGGTGGAGCGCTTTGGCAAACCCCACCCGGACGTCTATATCCACGCCGCCGAGAAGCTGGGCGTCGAACCTGTGCACTGTCTGGCCATCGAGGACAGCTTCACCGGCCTGCTGGCGGCCAAGGCGGCGTCCATGCAGGCGCTGATAGTGCCGGACCCGGCGCTGGTGGGTGACCCCCGTCTGGCCATCGCCGATCACCAGCTGCGTTCGCTCGCCGAGCTGGATGCAGACATGCTGGCCCGCTGGGTGGAGTGAATCCGCACGGGGCCAGTGGTGCGCCGGGTCAGACGTTCGGGGCTAGGCGCATCCCCTAAACCCTGTCATAAACGTGCGCCCGCTCGCGGTTGGGCCGACTCTTGCCGACTAGAATCAGGGAAAGAGGCGGCCAGTCGGCCCTAGGAGGTCACCATGATCGAGTACACCAGCAAGCGCATCGTCTGCCCCCACTGCGGCCACCACACCCGGGTCGAGCTGGATGCCAGCCAGGGGGATCAGGAGTTCTACGAGGACTGCATGGCCTGTTGCAATCCGATCCACCTGCGGTTGCACCGGGATGAAGCACGCGACTGCTTGCAACTCTTCGTGGATGCGGACGACGAGCAGATGTTCTGATTGCCTCTCGATGACCAGGCAAGCGAGGAGGACTGGGGCGACGCCATGCCGCCCATACCCTGCTTGCTTCTTCCCAGATGCCTGGGCCCCTCCGCTTCCCGCTTCGCGGCACATCAACCCATACAGAAAAGCCCCTCGGAGAACCTCAAATCATCCTGAAGTTCGCCAAGGGGCCTTGTCGCTTATGTGATGGTTGTCGGCTCATGGATGTGCCAGACACAGGAAGTGTAGGCCCGGTTCCATCCTTCGGCCAATCTGTGACGCTCAGGCGCCATCAGCCACGGCAGACCAATAATTTGGCTGCCACACTGGGGATGGCGTTTATCCCCGCCACATGGTTCTTCTGCTCATTCCTTTGAGCCCGTCATCTCGATGGGCTTCTTTTTTTGGCGCTGTCATCGCCGAGTCGCGGAAAGGTCGCGGGGGACAGACCCATCACGGCATGACGTCCTGCCGTGACTGGTGCCTCGTCTCACCTTACATTCACCGGATCGAACAGGGCCCGCATGATACGGGCCCTTTTTGAGATCGGGGTGTACAAGCCGGCGGATCAGGCCAGCTGGCGCGCCGCCAGCACCCGCTCCACGGTGTCGACGATGGCCTGGGTCTGGGGATCGATTTCTATGTTGGTCTGCCAGCCCGCCTTGACCCAACCCAGGTTGGTGCGGGCCAGGGTCTCGGGGATCAGGTTGACGCAGAACTCATTGCCGCGCACCTCGCCCACGGTCAGGCTGATGCCGTCGATGCCGATATAGCCCTTGGTCAGCACGTATTTCATGAGCGCGGGGGCGAGGCGGTACCACAGCTGGCGATTGTTGGGGCTGTCGATGACGGCGCTCACCTCGGCCGTGCCCATGATGTGGCCGGACATGGCATGGCCGCCAATCTCGTCCCCAAAGCGGGCAGCCCGCTCCACATTGACCTTGTCCCCTACAGCCAGCGAGCCGAGGTTGGTCAGGCGCAGGGTCTCCTGCATCAGATCGAAGCTGACCAGCTCCCCCTCGATGCGGGTGACCGTCAGGCAGCAGCCGTTGTGGGCCACGGAGGCGCCGAGTGCCAGCCCCTCGCCCCAGGCCGGGCTCGGCATGCGGATCACATGGGTGCGAAAGTTGGGCAGCTCTTCGATGGCCACCAGTTCGGCGGTCCCCTGTACTATGCCGGTGAACATGTCTCGTCTCCACGCTGTAACAAAATTGTCGGCAGGTTACCCCCGGCCACAGTGCAAGACAAGCGTGCCGGCTGACAAGGGAGGCCCCGATCGTTATAGTGAGCCCATTCAATCCAGGCTTAACGAGGAAACAAAAATGCAGGTATATCAATGCTGTGAGGCCATTCGCATCGCCTACAACCAGATAGGCTCCGGTGAGCAGGGCTATGTGCCCCAGGCCATCGCCGCCAGCATAAGGGCGCTCAACGCCGTGGCGAGCGACGATAGGGTGCCCGCGGATCTGCGCGAGCAGGCCGCCTACGCCGCCGCCAACCTGCTGATCAGCGATCACGAGGACGTCTGATCCAGGGTAGAAATGCGCCGCCAACCTTCCCCGTTGGCGGATTTTCAGGCTAGAATGACACCCCCGCGTTTTGTCTCCTCCCGGCAGGAGATAAAAGCCCCCCTCATTTACCCGTTCTTTTCTCTTTTATCTGATCCACTCGGAGGTGTCAGTGCAACGTTATTGGACCGAGGCGAAGCAGCTCGTTCGTCTAGCCAGCCCCATACTGGTGGCCCAGGTGGCCCAGATCGCCATGAACTTCGTCGATACCGTGATGGCGGGACAGGTCAGCGCCGTGGATCTCGCCGCCGTGTCGGTCGCCTCCAGCTTCTGGCTGCCGATCATCTTGCTGGTGCAGGGCATCATCATGGCGCTCACCCCCATCGTTTCCCAGCTCAACGGGGCCCGCAAGCGGGACGAGATCCGCCCGGCCGTGCACCAGGGCTTCTGGCTGGCGCTGATGGTGACCCCCATCGCCATGCTGGCGCTCTACTTCAGCCCGCTGGCGCTGCAATTCATGGATGTGGATCCGGTGATGGCGGAGAAGACCGCCGGTTATCTGCACGCCATCCTGTGGGGCTTGCCCGCCTTCGTGCTGTTCCAGGTGCTGCGCAACTTCAGCGAGGGGCTCTCCCACACCATGCCCACCATGGTGATTGGCTTCGTGGGACTGGCGGTCAACATCCCCGCCAACTACATCTTCATTCACGGCCACTTCGGCATGCCCAAGCTCGGCGGTGTCGGCTGCGGCGTGGCCACCGCCATCGTGCTCTGGGCCATGCTGCTGGCGATGATCGCCTACGTGAAGCTCTCCCCCCACTTCAAGAAGATCAATTTGTTCGCCCAGCTCGCGCGCCCCAACGGCAGCCGGATCTGGCGCCTGTTTCGCTTAGGCTTCCCCATTGCCATGGCCATCTTCTGCGAGGTGACCCTGTTTACCGTGGTGGCCCTGATGCTGGCCCCCTTCGGCGCCGAGACGGTGGCGAGCCACCAGATAGCCCTGAACTTCTCCAGCCTGGTGTTTATGCTGCCGCTCTCCATCGGCGTGGGCGTGACCATCAGAGTCGGCCACAGCATAGGGGAAGGCCAGCCGGAGCACGCCCGCGTCGCCGCCCGTACCGGCCTGATGCTGGGCATGGCGGTGGCCGCCGGTACCGCCGCCCTGACGGTATTGCTGCGCGAGCATATCGCGGGGATCTACACCGATGACATCCAGGTGATCACCCTCGCTGCTACCTTGTTGTTCTTCGCCGCCATTTATCAGGTCTCGGACTCGGTGCAGGTGGTGGCGGCCGCGGCTTTGCGTGGCTACAAGGACACCAAGGCCATCTTCTACGTCACCATCGTCGCCTACTGGGGACTGGGGCTGCCCACCGGCATGATCCTGGGGCTGACCGACTGGGTGGTGCCGCGCATGGGGCCCCAGGGCTTCTGGATAGGCTTCATCGTCGGCCTGACCGGCGCCGCCCTGATGCTGGGTGCAAGGCTGAAATTCATCTATGGTCGCTTCGCGAGTCCCGAGGCCTGCACTACCCTTTCCCGGGCCCAATAAAGGGCCAACAGCGCCGCTCAATCGAGCGGCTCGCCTGCAAAATCAACAGGCTGCGCAAGAACTGGGCAAACAGTCTCCTTTGTGCATGTCCCTTGTTGACAGCCTTGGGGGGCATGGGTAGTATGCCGACCACGTCAGCAGTGCTGGCGTAGTGAAGTGGGTTTGTCGCTCGGTTGGTCGGAGCATGACCTTGGCATGGTGAAGATCGTGTCGCTGGTTCGAATTCATTTCATCGAGTGGGTTTATAGCTCAGTTGGTTAGAGCACTACCTTGACATGGTAGGGGTCGTTGGTTCGAATCCAATTAAACCCACCACTTATTCTGTGATGCGTCCTTAGCTCAGCTGGTTAGAGCACCACCTTGACATGGTGGGGGTCGGTGGTTCGAATCCACTAGGACGCACCATTACAGAACACTGATTATGCGTCCTTAGCTCAGCTGGTTAGAGCATCACCTTGACATGGTGGGGGTCGGTGGTTCGAATCCACTAGGACGCACCATTCATTATTGAAAAAAATACAGATATTCCAGATGTGGGTTTATAGCTCAGTTGGTTAGAGCACTACCTTGACATGGTAGGGGTCGTTGGTTCGAATCCAATTAAACCCACCACTTCTGGCAAATGAAAAAGCCGCATTGCGCACCCTGCGTCCTTAGCTCAGCTGGTTAGAGCATCACCTTGACATGGTGGGGGTCGGTGGTTCGAATCCACTAGGACGCACCAAATTAGAAAAGCCCGCTCATCGAGCGGGCTTTTTGCATTCTGCCTTTGCCCTGCCCTCCCGATCATCCCGATCGGGGTCAGCCCCGGCTGCGGTCACTGCCTCGCTAGAAGAGATCCAGCTGCTGGCCGCAGATCCGGTCGAACGACTCGCCGATGAAGGGCAGTATGGCGTCGGCGATGGGCCTCAGCTGCTTGTCGATGTAGTGCTCGTAGTCGATGGCGCTGCGTCGGTACTCCAGCGGCTCGGGGCCGTTGAGGGTCATCAGATAGGCGATGCTGCCCCTGTGCTGATAGCGCTGGGGCTGGCCGCGGCGCAGGTTCTCCTCGTCCGCCAGCCGCGCCGCCCGCACGTGGGGGGGCACGTTCTTCTGATACTCCTCGAGTTTTTGGCGCAGCCGCTTGCGATAGATGAGCAGATCGTCGTGCAAGCCGGCCCGGGTCTCATCCACCATGGTGCGCACATAGCCGCTGGGATCTTCGTCGTGAAACACCAGCTCATAGAGCCGGGTCTGAAACTGCTTGGCCAGCATGGTCCAGTCGGTGCGCACCGACTCGAGCCCCTTGAACACCAGCTGCTCAGATCCGGCCTGCCCCTCGCCGCCGACCAGGCCGGCATAACGCTTCTTGCTCCCCTTCTCCAGCCCGCGGATGGTGGGCATCAGGAAGCGGCGGTAGTGGGTCTCGTATTCGATCTCGAGATAACAGGGCAGATCGAACTCGCGCCTGATCAGCGCCGTCCAGTTGTCGTTGATCATGGCGGCCAGCTCGCGGCCTATCTGTTCGGCCTGCTGCGGGCTGGTCTCCCTGTTCAGGTGAACGAAGGTGGAGTCGGTGTCGCCATAGATCACCTCGAACCCCTTCGCCTCTATCCACTCCCGGGTCTGCTGCATGATGCTGTGACCGCGCAGGGTGATCGATGACGCCAGCCTGGGATCGTAGAAGCGGCAGCCCCCCGAGCCCAGCACGCCGTAGAAGGAGTTCATGATGATCTTGATGGCCTGGGAGAGCGCCTTGTTGCTGGCCGCCTTGGCCCTGTCCCGCGCCGCCCAGAGGGTGGCGATGAGATCCGGCAGGAAGTGCCGCTCGCGGGAGAACAGGGCGCCGCGAAAGCCGGGAATGGCCTGTTCCGGGTGCTGCAACCCCTCCACCAGCCCCATGGGATCGATGCAGAAGGTGCGGATGATGCTGGGGTACAGGCTCTTGAAATCGAGCACCAGCACATGGCGATAGAGACCGGGTTTGGAGTCCATCACATAGCCGCCGGGGCTCGCCAGCCCACCGTCAGCGGGCAGATTGGGAGCCACGTAGCCGCCACGATGGAGCCGCGGCAGATAGAGGTTGGTAAAGGCCGCCACCGAGCCCCCCACCCTGTCGAGCTCGAGACCGGTGAGGGAGGCCCGCTCTATGGCGAAGGGGATGAGGTGGCAGTAATCGAAGATCTCCCACACCAGCTTGCAGTCTTCCAGGTTGTAGCGGGCCAGCGCCTCCTTGTCGGAGTGGAACAACTCGGTGATCTTCTCCCCCCGATTGGCCACGTCCTCGATGTCCTTGCCGCGACCGAGCAGTTCGCTCGCCACCGCATCCAGGCTGTAGCTGGCAAACTGCCAGGTGGCGCTTTTCAGGGTATCGATGCCGTCCAGCACCATGCGCCCCGGTATGATGACGTTGCCGGTCTGGGGGTCGTTGCGCGACGAGCGCCAGAAGCAGAGCTCCCGCCCCCGCCCGAGCCGCAGGCGGCGCTTGCCCAGCTCGGCGCGGCGCAGCAGCAGGCGAAAGTCGAAGTTCACCACGTTCCAGCCGATCACCAGATCCGGGTCGTGCCGCTGGAACCAGCTCTCCAGCGCGCCGAGCAAGGCGTTCTCGTCCGCCACCCACTCGACCTGGGTACCCCAGCTGTCGGCATCCGCCTCGGGGGTGCCTATCATGATGACCCGCGCATCCTCACGGCTATAGAGCCCCACAGAGAAGAGGGCCCCGTCCATGGCGCACTCCACGTCCAGCGACACCCAGGAGAGGATCGGCGTCACCGCCTGGGGTGCGCAGCGTGCCTCATTCACCTCCCAGTAGCCCTGCCTGCCCCCCTTCTTCACCGCCTGGCCATCGAAGCGCACGCCAGCGGTGATGAAGCGCTCCATCAGGAAGCGCTCCGGCAGCCGGATATCAGACTCGAAGTGCTCCAGCCCGCGAATGAGCAGCAGCTCGATGGCGCGGTGAAAGGCGCTCAGGGTGGCAAAATAGCAGCCCACCACGGGGCGACCATCGAAGGTATGCATCGGCAGGCGGCGAAACCGCCCCCTCACCCCGGCGCCCTTGAACAACTCGGCGGCCTCGGTCATATGGCTCTGTGGCAGGAAGAAGACCGGCTCCTGTCCCGGCACCACCACCCGCACCGGCCCCTGGTCGCTCCAGAGCCACATCACTATCTCGGTACGGCCCTGCACGTCCCGACCATGACGGGTCAGGATAAAGCCGTCGAGGGGCGGGGTGGCGGGAACGGGGGGCTGGGTCGCGGTCATGGGCAATAGGGGTCGGCCTTGGGATGGGACTATTGTACGTTCATACAGTGCCTGCTCGCAATCGTCACCCTAGGCTGCGGGGCCTGAGTCAAACTGGTAAGCTCGATCCCGTCGTCATCCCCATCAACCCCTTTATTACTGCGCTTCGCCCACGAAAGGAGTCACTGTGGCAATCTATTCCCTGCTGGATCGGCTCGCCATCCCCTACCAGCGTATCGATCATCCCCCCGTTTTCACCTGCGAGGAGGCGAGCAGGCTGCTGCCCGACCTGCCCGCTGCCAAGACCAAGAACCTCTTTTTGCGCGATCCGAAAAGCGAGCGGCTGTTTCTGGTGGTGAGTCCGGAGGAGAGCCGGGTCGATCTCAAGGCGCTGGCGGCACGGCTCGGGGTCAAGCGGCTGAGCTTTGGCTCCCCCGAACGGCTCGAGGCAGTGCTCGGCCTCACCCCGGGTTCGGTCACCCTGCTCGCCATGGTGCGCGATAGCGAGCATGCCGTGGAGCTGGTGGTGGACGAGCGTATCTGGCAGGCCGAGCAGGTGCAGTGCCACCCGCTGGTCAATACCGCCACCCTGCTCATCCGCCTCGACGATGTGCGCCGTCTGCTGACCCACCTGGGCCGGGAGGCCTGCGTCATGGCATTGCCGATCGTGGCAGCCGATTAAATGGCCGACACCACCATCAAGATGCAGCACCAACCAGAACCGACCCGTTTCGAATGCTACCTGGCGCCGTTATATGGTCGACTGTGCCGAGGCGGGATTGTCGCTCTATCAGGTGGCACGATTTGACCCGGATGGCTGGCTACGAGCCTGCGGGACCACGCAGCAAGGTGTAATCTACGCCCCACCACAACCTCTCCTGACCTCGATGCCGGGGAGATCCTCGCTACCCTGCGCCTGATGGGGGTTGGGTCTGCCATCCGCGGCCGGATTGGTGCATAGTCAGGATATCATCCGTCCATTGCGTCCTTTCGTGGCACCGGGAGCATCATGCGCATCGCCTTCCTCATTCCCCTGCTGGCCCTGGGCCTTGCTGGCTGCAGCAACACCTCCTCCTCAGGCGCCAGCGTGGGAGTTGGCTCTGGTGGCTATTACGGCAGTCACTATGGCGCCTCTTACTGGTGGTATGACGACTACTACGGCTATTGGAATGACTACTACCCCTGGTGCTGCGACAACCAGGGGGATTTTGACGAGCTGATCAAGAAGTGGTGGAGCGGGCTCGATCCTGAGCGCCAACAGGAGATCAAGGAGAAGTATCAGGACTGGCAGGAGAGCCATGGCCAGCCCGATGTGGCCGCCCTGCGGGGGGAGTTGGCGGGCCGCTGGAATGCCATGACGCCGGAGCAGCAACAGGCGCTGCGCGACAACCGGCAAAGCAGACCCAGCGTCAGCAACCCGGACAAGGGCCCGCGCTCACCACTGGACTACAGAGTCGGTACTCTCCCCAGGGCCGAGAACGGCCTTTTGATCCCCTCCACCCTGCCCAAGACAAATAACGGCATCTTGACCCCCGGGACCCAGCCCAGGGTGGATACCAGACCGCACCTTCCCCGCACCATGACCCCCCCGGTGCGCGCCCCCACCGTCAGACCGGCGATAAGGCCTGGCTTCACCCCCATGCGCAGCTTCGGTGGCGGCCGCCGCCGCTAGCCCTGACCCATCCCTCTCGGCGAGCGCGAGGGATAGACTATCCTGATGCAGCAGGATCACCGCCCAGCAAGGAGCACGACATGACGCAACAGTGGCAACGCATTTCCTCCCGCCTCACCGACGTGGGCGGGATCCCGGTGGCCCGCGCCCTCCCGGTCAAGGAGCGGCGCACCATAGGCCCCTGGTGCTTTCTCGATCACATAGGGCCGACCCGCTTCGCCCCCGACGCCCCCGGGCTGGACGTGGGGCCCCATCCCCACATCGCCCTGCAGACCTTCACCTGGATGCTGGCGGGGGAGATTTTGCACCGTGACAGCCTCGGCAGCGAGCAGGTGATCCGCCCGGGCCAGGTCAATCTGATGACCGCCGGGCGCGGCATAGCCCACACCGAGGAGTCCCTGGCCGGCCACCCCGACCTGCATGCCGCCCAGCTCTGGATAGCACTGCCACATGCGCATCAGGAGACCCAACCCCGCTTCGATCACTACCCCACACTGCCGCGCTGGCAGGAGGCGGAGGTCAGTTTCACCCTGCTCATCGGTGACTATCAGGGGCGCAGTGCCCCCACCCTGCGCTTTTCCCCCATACTGGGGCTGGATCTGCACGCCGGTGAGGCACAGCGGATGCGGCTGTCCCTCGACCCGGCCTTCGAGCACGGACTCTTCGCCCTGCAGGGTCAGGTGAGCATCGCCAAAGAGCCCCTCGCCGCCGAACAGCTGCTCTATCTGCCGCCGGGAGAGCAGAGCCTGGAGATCGAGCTGGCGAAGGGCGCCCGCGTGCTGCTGATCGGCGGCGAGCCCCTGTCACAGCCGCTGCAGATCTGGTGGAACTTCGTGAGCTTTGACAGAGACGCCATTCGCACCGCCGCCCTGGATTGGGAGAGCGGCCATCCCCGCTTCGGTGAGGTGACAGGTTACCCCGGCCCCCGTCTCATCGCCCCGCCCCTGGCCGGGCTCTGATCCCGGCGAGACAGACTGGCCGTAACGACATATATCTACAAAAGGCAGCCCGCAGACCCGCTTACCCGCATTGGCACAGGCCGTTTCACAAAGCAGGTGGCGGGCTCTCTCGGTGAGCACCAAGGACTGTTTATGGATTTATCTCCCTTCTATCACGCCAGCGCAGCGGTCTCGATACAGGCTCTGATCGGATATCGTCTGGGGCACTGGGGATATGGCGGCCTCATTGGGTGCATATGGTTTGTGGCACGAGAGCAGACACAGGCGGAATACAGGTGGATAGCACTGTTCGGACAGGGGCGGAGGGTCAACATGCCCTGGTGGGGTGGATTCGATCCCAGAGTCTGGGAACTGGGGAGTGTGCTGGATTTTCTGGTGCCGATCGTCTTGTGTACGCTGGTGTTTGTGGTTGCACGCCGCGCCCATCGGCTGACTTACTGACCCAGCTGGTTAAGTGGCGTCCATGGCTCCCGGCTGGGCCCGGCGCTTAAACAAAGAGGGGCACATTGCCCCTCGTCATTGCAGTGCCCTTCCACAACCAGCCTGCTAAAGGCCAGTACCCTGACACAGAGAGCGTAGGTAGAGGGAACACCTCAAGTTCGCATCAGAACTCCTCTTCCTGCTCGGCCTTCAGCCTGGCCCGACGCTCCATCGCCTCCTCTTCCGCGCTCTCGATCTCGTGCAGCACGGCATCGATGTCGATGGCCTCGGTGCTCTCCTCGAACAGGCCGGTCAGCTCGGTTTCCGGGCCGAGCTTGCCATCTTCGAACAGGGCCCACATCTCTCTGGCATAACGGGTCTTGAGCAGCTCGGGCGCATACATGCCGTAGTAGTTACGCATGTTGTTGACGTCCCGCTCCAGCATGGCCCTGGCCTGGTTGTTGGCGGCGGCATCCACCACCTGGGGCAGATCGATGATGACGGGGCCCTCTGCATCCACCAGCACGTTGAACTCGGAGAGATCCCCGTGGATGAGGCCGGCGCAGAGCATGCGCACCACGTAGCGGATCACCTTGCCATGATCGATGAGCGCCTGCTCGGCCGAGAGCGCCACATCGTTGAGGCGGGGCGCCACGTTGCCGTCGGCGTCTGTGATGAGCTCCATCAGCAGGACGCCGTCCAGGCAGACATAGGGGGTCGGCACCCGCACGCCGGCGGCGGCCAGCTTGAACAGGGCGTCCACCTCGGTGTTCTGCCACACCTCTTCGTGCTGCTTGCGACCGTACTTGGAGCCCTTCTCCATGGCGCGGGCATCGCGGCTGCCCCGCACCTTGCGCCCTTCCTGATAGACCACGGCCTGCTTGAAGCTGCGCTTGGAGGCTTCCTTATAGACTTTGGCGCAGCGGATCTCGTCGCCGCAGCGCACCACATAGACGTCGGCTTCTTTGCCGCTCATCAGCCGGCTGATGACATCGTCGACCAGGCCGTCATCAACCAGAGGTTGGATTCGATTTGGAATTTTCATGACCGCCCTTTTACCTTATTTGCACCTTGTTTGCACCTTGTTTGCGCGTGGCGGGAGGCCAGACAGGGCCCCGCTTTGGTCCCCCACCGGCCCCTTGCCGGGGGTGGCCTGGTGTGCCTTGCGCCAGCCGCCTCTCCCTGGCTGTCAAAACGACCCGCAAGGGAGCCCTGTGGTTCAAGGCTCCGGGGGCAGCCCCTGGCGGATGCGCCGGATCCCCTCCTCGTAGAGGCCATCCTCCCCTTCGTTATCCGCCTGGGTCTCGAAAATCTTGAGGAACCACATGTACTGCTCGGGGAAGCTGCCAAGCTGCTGCTCCACCATGCGGTTCATGGCGTTGACGTCCGCCTCCAGATCCTGGGTGGGATAAGGGTCGAACGGCGGCTCCACCTCGAGCCGGTAACACCCCAGATCCTCGTCATAGCAGGCCAGGATGGGCACCGCCCGGGCGCCGGTCAGCTTGACCAGCTTGGGCAGGGCCGGCAGGGTCGCCTTGGGGTGGCCGAAGAAGGGCACGAAGATGCTCGCCTCCCGGCCGTGATCCTGATCCGGCAGATAGAAGAAGCTGTCGCCGCTGCGCAGGGCCTTGATGGCGGGCTTGATGCCGACGCTGCGCTCATAGACACGCCCGCCCTTGCTGCGCTCGCGGTTGATGTACCAGTCGAACACCGCATCCTTGGGGCTCTTCATCATGGTGCACAGGGGCACCCCCTCATCGGTCAGGTAGCGGCCTATCATGTCCACCGCCCAGGTGTGGGGCACCACGAAGATCATGGGGCGCCCGGCGGCCAGCTCGGCCTCTATATGCTCCCAGCCACGCACCTTGATGCGTCCTTTCAGGAAGGCGGGGCTGCGCCAGGTGAGCTCGCCAAAGCCCATGAAGGTCTTGAGGCCGACCCGGATGGACTTGAGCAGCAGCCGCTCGCGCCCGACCGCGTCAAGGGTGGGGAAACAGATCTTGAGGTTGGTCTCGGCGATGTAGGCCTGCTTCCTGGAGAAGCGCAGCAGCAGGGGGGCCAGGGCATCGGCCAGCTTGTCTCTGTAGCTGGCCGGGATGCAGGCCAGCAGGGAGAGCAGGGCAAGCGCCAGCCAGCTGCCCCACAGACGGGGGTGCAGCAGACGCAGATGAAAGGAGGTGTCAAACACCGGATCTTGTGCGGACATGGTCGCCATCGAATCATCAAAACAGACCGTCATTTTAGTGATCCTGACAATTTTTTCTACCCGGGATCCCCCAAGCCGGGTTTCCAAGTCACTGATCAGACTAGTTAGAAATAAAAAGTGGCCCACATGGGGCCACTTATAAACACGCATTAAGTTGCGGTTCAGGAATGAGGGCTGAGTCCCTTGCGGATGCGCCTTATCCCCTCTTCGTAGAGGCCGTCTTCCCCCTCCTGATCCTCGCGGGTATCGAAGATCTTGAGGAACCACATGTACTGGCCCGGATGGCGGGTCAGCTGCCGCTCCACGCTGTCGTTCATGCGGCAGGTGTCGGCCACCAGATCCTCGCTCGGGTAATCGGCGAAGGGGGCCTCTATCTCCAGCCGGTAGCAGTGCGCCGCCTCGTCATAGCAGGCCAGCACGGGCACGGCGCGGGCACCGGTCAGCTTGACCAGCCGTGGCAGGGCCGGCAGGGTCGCCTTGGGATGCTTGAAGAAGGGCACGAACAGGCTGGCCTCGCGGCCATGATCCTGATCCGGCAGGTAGAAGAAGCTAAGGCCGGATTTCACCGCCTTGATCACCGGCTTGATGCCGGCGCTGCGCTCATAGACGCGGCAGCCATTCTTGGCCCGCTCGCGGTTGATATGCCAGTCGAACACCGGGTTGCGGGCGCTCTTCATCATGGTGCACATGGGCAGGCCCCGCTGGGAGAAGTAGTAGCCCGCCGCATCGATGGGCCAGCTGTGGGGCACCACCAGGATCACCGGGCGGCCGGCGGCCTGCTCGGCCTCGATGTGTTCCCATCCGCTCACCTGGATGCGCTTCATCAGGTAGTCGGGGCTGCGCACCGTGAACTCGCCAAACCCCAGCAGGCTCTTGAGGCCGACCCGGATCGAGGTCATCAGTATGGCGTCCCGCTCTGCCTCGCTCTGCTCCTTGAAGCAGATGGCGAGGTTGGTTCTGGCGATATAGACCTGCTTTTTCGAGATCTTGAGCACCAGGGGCGCCAGGGCGTCGGCCAGCTTGTCGCGCCAACGGGGCGGCACATAGGCGAGCACGCCGAGCACGCCGAGGGCAAGCCAGCTCACCCAGTAACGCGGGTGCAGCAAACGGGTCTGGAATGCGGAGTCAAACACGGGATCTTGGGAGGACATGGGTACTATCAAACAGTAGAAGTGGGCAATTGCGGCAATCCTGACAGGTAATACCAGTGAAAACCACCTTAATATCGCCTGAACGAGCGACAATTTGAGCCTTTTCACGGATTGACAGCGCCCCCTGATCCCCAGGCAGTGGACGCTGCTCACCCCTTGTACCGGCGCCGGATGCAACAGACCCCGCCAGGCGGGGTCTGCTCTTGGTCGAGACCGGCTGCGACCTTAGCGGCGCAGGGGCTGCTCCAGCATGTCGACCTGGCCAAGGGGCAGGAAGAACATCAGGTAGCGCAGCGCCACATAACCGACGATCAGAGTCGCCGCACCGAGTTCCAGATAGGCCAGCTGGTTGATCTGCGCCGCATAGTGGGCCGCCTCTGGCCACTGCGACAGCAGCTGACCCACCTTGAACAGGGCGGTGGCCCCTATCACCAGGGGGAAGGTGAAGGCGGCATAGCCCGGCGAGAACGGCAGGCGCAGCAGCTTGATGAAGGCCAGGTAGATGATGCCTGTCATCAGCACGGCTATCCCCAGCAGCACGGCCACCAGCAGCAGCGACGGATCCTGGCTCACGGTGAGGTAGCCGGCGAGCGACAGGCTGGCAGGGGCCGCCAGGATGGCGATGGTGGGCTTGGCGGCATCCGGCACCTCGTGGCTGAAGATGAGGCGATAGAGCATCAGCGGCAGCATCAGACCATAGCAGGCCATGCCGAACCAGAGCAGGCCATTGGCCAGGGCGGCGAAGGGGCCACCGGGATAGGCAACGTCGGCGACGATGATCCCCACCGGCGGCACGAACCAGCTCGGCACCATGTGGTGGATCTCAAACGCCTTTGCCCTGTGCCAGACGAAGGTGGCGAGGAACACCAGGTGAATGATCACCGCAAACAGCCAGAGCCCCTGGCCCAGGGTCGGGGCCAGCAGCCCCACCGCCTTGGAGACCACCATGGTCCCCATGGCATAGGTGGGCACCACGCTGCCCACCACGGGGTGGGCGAGATCCTGCCACAGCAGACGCGGGTGCAGCAGGAACTTGAAGGTGAGGACGAGGAGCAGCACGGCGGCGATGGCGGCCCCCAGCAGTTGCAGGCGGCCATCGAACTGACCGGCATTTTCCCAACACCAGCCGAGGCTGGCGATCCCGAGTGCCAGCCCGGCCATGGGGGTCGGGGCGGCGGCAAGGGAGCGACGGGTGCGTGCGATCATGACTGGTACCCTCTTGTTGATGACGATGTGCATAGGATAAAGAGGGTCTATCGTTTACGATATCTAAATGAATTGAACTAAGCGTTTAGGAAAATTAAACGACATGAAGCTGACCCTGCAACAACTCAAGGTGTTCGCCACCATCGCCCGCCACGGCAACCTGGGGGGCGCGGCCAGCGAGCTCTGCCTCAGCAAGGGGGCCGTCTCCCAGTCGTTGCAGGAGCTGGAGCGCCAGCTCGCCACCCCGCTGTTCGATCGGGTTCATCCGAGACTTCAACTCAACAGCGAGGGACGGCTGCTGCAACCGGCCGCCGAGGAGCTGCTGACCCGGATGGAGGAGATAGAGCAGCTGTTTGGCCCGGACGCCGAGCCGAGCGGCCAGCTGCGCCTGGGAGCCAGCCAGACCATAGGCAACTACCTGCTGCCCAGCCTGCTGGCGGGGGGCGCCCAGGAGCTGGGATCCGCCCCCAGGGTGACCATCGCCAACACCCACCTCTTGTGCCACGCCCTCGCCCACTTCGAGCTGGACCTGGCCCTCATCGAGGGGGAAAACCATCACCCGGATCTGGTGAGCGAGCCCTGGCTCGAAGACGAGATGCTGATCATAGCCCCGCCCCAGCACCCCCTGGCCGGGCAGCTGGAGCTGCCACTTTCCCTGCTCGCAGGCGAGACCTGGGTACTGCGCGAGCCCCAGTCAGGAAGCCGCGAGCAGTTCGAGCAGCAGATCCAGCCCAAATTGCCGCGCTGGCAGGCGGGGCTGGAGCTCAACACCCTGGAGGCGGTGATGCTGGCGGTGGAGAAGGGGCTCGGCATCTCCTTTATCTCCCGCCTCGCTGTCTCCGATCGCCTGCACAGCGGCCGTCTGGTGGCGCTCACCCCGAGCCAGACCTTCCCCCGTCAGCTCTCCCTCGTCTGGCACAAGCAGAAGTTCCACTCAGCGGCCCTGCGCCGCTTCCTGGCCTTCTGCCGCGCCCAGACCCTGCCCGCCCCCTGAGCCTACGGCCACGGTCAAAAAAACAGAGGGCGCCGTGGCGCCCTCTGTTGTTCAAGGAAGGTGTTGCGGGGATCTATTGCAGGATGAGGTGCGGCGCCATCAGCCTCCCCGGTGCAGCCCCGCCTCGACCCAGCCCAGCACCCGCCGCGTCAGGGCATGGGGCACCCAGGGGGAGTCCAGCAGCCGGTGGCGCAGGCAATCGGCGAAGTGATCCGCCTCGTGCTGCATGCCGCCCCCCTGTACCGGCAGGTAGATGTCCGCCGGCCAGGCGGCAGGCTGCGTCTCCCCCTGCCAGCGAATGTGCTGGGGATTCCACCACTTGCCCTCGATGACCAGGGTCCACGCCTCCCCCGAGAGCCAGGCATCCCGGTCGAGATCCTCGACGATGGAGGCGCCAAGCTCCGCCGAGAAGGGGCCGCCGAAGCTGAAGCGGGCCGCGAGATCCACCTCCCCCGGCGCCCTGTCCAGCACCACCTCGGGGGCCTGGGTCGCGAGCCCCAGCCGCTCGCAGAAGGCAGCATAGAGCCAGAGCGGATAGACCCCCACATCCCAGGCGGCGCCGCCGTCCAGGGCGGGATCGAACAGCTTGCCGACCGGAGGCGGGGCCGAGCCGAACGCCGCGCGCAGGCTGCGAGGCGCGGGCAGCAGGGGCAGCCGCTGCAACAGGGCGCGCATGGCGGGGAAGCACATCACCTTCATGGCTTCCAGCAGCAGCAGGCCGCGCTCATGGGCGAGCGCCACCAGGGCGTCCCAATCCGCCACCCGGGTCACCGCCGGTTTCTCCACCAGCACGTGCTTGCCCGCCAGCAACATCTGCCTGATCAGGGCGGCGTGCTCCGGGTGGATCACCGCCACATAGACGGCTTCCACCTCGGGGCTCTCGGCCAGGGCCTGATAGCTGCCATAGGCCAGCCCCAACCCCAGCTCACGGGCGAACTCGTCGGCCCGCCCCTGATCCCGGGCGGCGATCGCCACCACCCGCCCGCCCCTGGCGTACTGATTGACGTCGCGGCAAAAACGCCTGGCGATGGCTCCCGCCCCGGCTATCCCCCAGCGCAGCAGTGGCGCTGTTCCCTGTGATTGCATCTCGTCTCCTCGTATGGGTAATGCCCCTCCCCCCTTTATGGCGAGGGAAGGCGCGGCACCGGTCTCTGCTCAGGCTGCCCTGCTGCTCAGGCCCTGGCCAGGCTGCGCAGCCAACTTATCTCGTCGCCCCAGATCGTCTCGTCGATGGTCTCGAGGATCAGCGGAATGCCGTCGAAACGGTGATCGTTCATGATGTGGTGGAACACGGCTTCCCCCAGGTTCCCCTCCCGCAGGCTGTGGTGGCGATCGACCCGACTACCGAAGGTACACTTGGCACCGTTGATATGCATCCCCTTGAGGTACTCAAAGCCCACGATGCGGTCAAAGTCGGCGAACACGGCGGCACAGGATTCCGGGGTGCGCAGATCGTAACCGGCGGCGAAGGCGTGGCAGGTGTCGAAGCAGACCCCGACCCGGCTCTTGTCCTCCACCCCCTCGATCAGGGTGGCCAGGTGCTCGAACGACCAGCCGAGGTTGGTGCCCTGGCCGGCTGTGTTCTCTATTACCGCCGTGACCCCCTGGCTTCGCTCCAGCGCCCAGTTGATGGACTCGCTCACCAGTTTCAGGCTCGCCGCCTCGGGGATCTGCTTCAAATGGCTGCCGGGGTGGAAGTTCAGGTAGCAGAGCCCGAGCTGCTCGCAGCGCTTTATCTCATCGAGAAACGCATCGCGAGACTTGGCCAGTCCGTCGGGATCGGGATGGCCCAGGTTGATGAGGTAGCTGTCGTGGGGCAGGATCTGCTCGGGGCGAAAGCCCCCCTTGTCGCAGGCCGCCTTGAAGGCGCGGATGCTGGCCTCGGAGAGTGGCGCAGCCTGCCACTGACGCTGGTTCTTGGTGAACAGGGCGAAGGCGTTGGCCCCGATAGCCTGGGCACGGGCTATGGTGTTCTCCACCCCGCCGGCCGCACTGACGTGGGCTCCGATAAATTTCATCTTGTCTCCTCTGCGCGCTTGCTGGGTGCGCCCGTCTCGCGGTCGCGAGGCGCGGCAACCCTGATGGGGCGTCATTATGCCCAAGCCAGCCCCTTGCGCCAAACCGGGATTGTCGATGGCGGCAATGGAAAAGGCGCCCGCAGGCGCCTTGGTGATCATGGATGTCGGGCTCGCCCTCAATAGGCCAGACCGGCACCATAGGGGTAGAGCGGGTTCGCGGAGTCCTTCGCCACGTCCGGGTGCTGGTTTTGCACCGCCTGCCAGCTGGAGGGCAGCTCGAAGGGCAGCTTGCCGCTGGCCTTGGCCTTGCCGCTGATGACGTCGAACAGCGCCTGATCCAGAGCCCCGAAGTTGGCCAGCAACACCTGCGCCGCCGGGGCCACCTCGGTCAGGATGGCGGGCCTGTCCAGATAGACGGAGAGCACCATGGGCACCCCGGCCTGCGCGACGGCCTGGATGGCGGCGTACTCGTCCGCCCCGCGGTAGACCCCCTCGTGGGCCGTCTCCTGCACCACCTGATCTGCGCTGGCAAAGCCGAGCTGACCGAAGTGGATGCTGCCGAACGGGAAGCGGGGATCCTGCTCACCCGGGGCATTGACCCGCACTATGGCGAGATCGGCCTGGGCCAGGTCCGTCACCACGGTGTAGCCGTTGGCCGCGGCCACCTCGGCATTGACGTTGTGCAGGTAGACCCGCTTGCCGTCCGCCTTGAGTGGCAACAAGGACCCCTCGTTTTTCAGCAACACATGGGACGCCGCCTGGGCGGCCTGGGCGGCCTGCTGGAACTCGGCCTTGCCCACCAGGGCCACCGCGGCCTGGGTATCCACATAGGGGTTTTCGAACAGCCCCAGGGCGAACTTCTGCGCCAGGATCCGCTCGGCCGAGGTGGTGATGGCCGCCTCGGTTACCAGGCCGCTCTGCACCGCCGCCAGCAGGGGGGCGGGATCTTCCACGCCGCCAAACTGATCCACCCCGGCGTCGATGGCCTTGGCATAGCGCTCGGCCTTGGTGAGCTTCTCCACGCCCCAGGACATGCCAAAGGGCACAGTCCAGGGGCTGACCCCCGCCGTCACCTCATCCTGGGTCAGCCCCTGCTCGCAGCGGGCGTTGCAGTCGTTGACGATGCCCCAGTCGCTCAGCACCACGCCGTCGAACTTAAAGTGGCCCCGCAGCAAGTCGGTGAGGATCTGGCGGTTGAAGCCAAAGCCCACCTCCTCGATGGCCTGGCCTTCATGGGTCAGCCCCTCGGGCAGGGCGTAATAGGGCATCACGGCCCCCACCTTGGCCTCGAAGGCCCCCTCGAAGGGCACCAGGTGATAGGCAAACTGGCCACCGGGATAGACCTGCTCCTTGCCCCAGGGGTTGTGGGCATCCAGGCCGTCTTTCTGGGGACCGGCCCCGGCGAAGTGCTTGACCACTGTGACCACGCTCTCCTTGCCTATGCCGTCGCTCCCCTGCTGGAAGCCCTCTATGTAGGCTTTGACCAGGGATTTGGCGAGCAGGTTGTCTTCACCGAAGGTGCCGTTGATGCGGCCCCAGCGCGGCTCGGTCGCGAGATCCGCCTGGGGGGAGAGGGCCTCGTGAATGCCGACGGCCCTGTACTCCTGGCGGGCGATGTCGCCAAAGCGCTGCACCAGGGCGGCATCGCCGATGGCGGCGAGCCCCAGTGTCTCGGGCCACTGGGAGAAGGCCCCGGCACCTATGCTGGTGGCATTGGGATCATGGGTGAAGTGGTTGCGGGGATCCGTGCTCACCGTCATGGGGATGCCGAACCCCACCCCTTCCAGCAGGGCCTGCAGCCGGTTGTTGTCGTCGGCGATGGCCGCCGGATCCCCCGCCATGCGGGTGATGAAGGTATTGACGCCATCCTCGCGCAGCATCTTGTCCATGGCGGTGAGGTCAACCCGCCCGTCTGCGTCCAGCACCAGGGTGCCGTGCATCATCAGGCCCGCCTTCTGGGCCAGGGAGAGCCTGCCCACCAGATCCCGGGCACGCTCGGCGGCGCCAAGGCGCCAGTCTTCATAGGGGGTCAGGGCGCCGCTGCCATCGAGATCCTTGAATTGCAGGCCATCCTGCTCGATCAGGCTGACGGTGCGGTGCCCCAGGACGGGCTGTTCCGGCTTGGGGCTGGAGTCGTTGCCATTGCACCCTGCCAGCAGCAGGACGCCCATGCTCAGGGTGAGGCGGGTCAGAGCGAAGGGGGGATATGTCATTATTGTTATCTTCCTTGTGTGTGTAGGAGTGGCCACTCTATGCAAAATCGGCCCGCCTCACTTGCCCTGCGGGTGCAGGGAATTGCCGGTTGGGAGCAAGTTCGAAAAGTGTGAAAAGGGTTGCAGGGTTACCCTTGGTTACATTTCTGAAACATGAAGCCGAACCTGGCTCACGGCAATTCATGGCCAATGGCGGATGATGGTGGGCCACCGCCGACAAGGATTTTCGCCGTGAAGACAGTCTCCAACCGGATAGCCCTGCACTGCCTCAACCACTGGCAGAGACAGGGACGGGATCCGGCCCAGCTCCTGCAAGGTGCCGGTATTGCCAGAGAAGAGCTGCTGCTCCCCCAGGGGCGGATCGACGCCCAGCGCCACTTCCGGCTGCTGACCCAGGTCGCCCCCCATGTGGACATGGCCCACAAGTGGTCGCCCCCTTCGCTCTCGGGGCTCTTCGCCGACTACCTGCCGCTGGCGAGCCTCTGTTGCAACGCCGCCACCCTGCGCCAGGCCCTGCACTTCTTCCTCGCCTACCGCCCCCTCATCGGCGAGTGCGATCGGATACTGCTGCGGGAGGAAGAGGGGCAGGCCAGGCTCAGTTACCATTCGGAGTCCGATCACCCGGACGTGATCGCCATGAGCAGCCTGGCCAACCTCGGCCACCTCTATGCCCTGCTGCAGTTCTACCACCCCGGCCAGGGGCGGCTGGTGCTGCCCACCCCGGTGCGGCCCAGGTTGTGGCGCGAGCTGGGGGCCTGGCTGGGGGATCGGCTGCAACGGGGAGACGCCTTTGAGCTGCGCTTCCCCGCGGCCTTGCTCGATCTCGCCCACGGGGGCTGCAACGGCCCCCTGCAACCCCTGTTGCTGGGGGAGCTCGACGGCCAGATGCGGCAACTGCGCCCGAGCAGCCACTACAGGGAACGGGTGATCGGTCTCATCCGCCAGCGGCTCTGGCAGGAGAACGTCGACTCCCCCACCCTGCTGGCGGGGATCTGCGAGGCCCTCAGGCTGACCCGCTGGACCCTCAACCGCCACCTGCGCGAGGAGGGGTGCCACTTCTCGGCCCTGCTGGAGCAGGTGAGAAGGGAGGAGGCCTGCCGGCTGCTGCAGGATCCCGGCCTGCAGTTGCAGGAGGTGGGCGGGCGCCTCGGGTTCGCCAGCCAGAGCAGCTTCACCCGCTTCTTCAAGGAGGCGTTCGCCCTCTCCCCCAGCGAATACCGCTCAAGGCGCAGCCGGCTCTGACTCCCCGGCCAGGGCCCCGGCGAGCAGTTCAGCCAGCCAGTGGATGAAGAGCTGGACCCTGGGCGCCAGCTGGCGGCGATGGGCATAGAGGGCGTGGATGGGGAGCGGCGGCGCCTGCCACCGGGGCAGCAGGCTTATCAGCTCGCCGCGCCCGAGCAACCCCTCCACCCCGACCCTCGGCATCTGTATGATGCCAAGCCCCGCCAACGCCGCCGCCAGGTAGGTCTCGCTGTCATTGACCATCAGGGCCCCCGCCATCGGCAAGAGGGCGCGGCTGCCATCCTCCAGCTGATATTCAAAACCGGGATCGCTGCGCCCCTGCCCCGACCCATAATGGACCAGCCGGTGCCCTGCCAGATCCGCCAGGGTCTGCGGCACCCCGTAACGGGCCAGGTAGGCGGCGCTGGCGCAGTTGATCTGGCGATAGTGACCCAGGGGGCGCGCCACCAGGCTGGAGGGCTCCAGCGCCCCGACCCGCACCACGCAGTCGAAGCCGTCGCGCACCAGATCCACCCGCCTGTCCGTACTGCTCAACATCAGCTGCAAGTCGGGGTGCTGCGCCAGGAAGGCGGGCAGCGCCGGGATCACCAGATGGCGTGCCATCCGGCTCGGCATGTCTACCCGCAACTGCCCCGAGATCTGGCCCCCCTGGCGAAACAGGCCGTCAAACTCCTCCATGTCCGCCAGCAGATCCCGACACCTGGCGTAGCAGAGCTGGCCATCAGTGGTCAGTTGCACCCGTCTCGTGGTACGCAGCAGGAGCCGGGTGCCCATGCGCTCCTCCAGTCGGCGGATGGCGGCGGAGAGGGTCGCCTTGGGGATGCCCAGTTGCTCGGCGCAGCGGGTAAAACTCTCGAGTTCGGCGACCCGCACGAACAGCCTCATCGCATCCAGTTGATCCATGGCCTGATTGTCTCTTCAAACGGAACAGTGATTTCATTATCACGCTATTTATCCGGCAATAAAGGAACAATACAGTGATCCGGTCGGCTCGCACCGAGCCCTTGTCATTCACCCAGACAGGAGTCACACCATGACCAGACCCATAGCCCTCATCACAGGCGCCAGTCGTGGCCTTGGCAAACACAGCGCCCTCGCCCTCGCGGCCAAGGGGGTGGATCTCATCATCACCTACCGCAGCCAGGCCGACGAGGCGGCCGCCGTGGTGGCCGAGGCCAGAGCGCTCGGGGTCCAGGCCCATGCTCTGGCGCTGGATGTGGGGGTGAGCGCCTCCTTTGTCGCCTTCGCAGAGGAGGTGAAGCAGCTGCTCGCCCGGGAGTGGCAACGCCCACAGTTCGACTACCTGGTCAACAACGCCGGCATCGGCATTCGTGCCAGCTTCGCGCAGACCACGGAGGAGCAGTTCGATACCCTGCTCAACATCCACTTCAAGGGGACCTTCTTCCTGACCCAGAGGCTGCTGCCGCTTATCCGTGATGGCGGGCGCATCATCAATCTCTCCACCGGCCTCACCCGCTTCGCCATGCCGGGTTACGCCGCCTATGCTGCCATGAAGGGGGGCGTGGAGGTGCTGACCCACTATCTGGCCAAGGAGCTGGGTCCCCGCGGCATCGCCGTCAACGTGGTGGCCCCGGGTGCCATTGAGACCGACTTTGGCGGCGGCGTGGTGCGTGACGACAAGGGGGTCAACGCCTTCCTCGCGAGCCAGACGGCCCTCGGCCGGGTCGGCCAGCCCGACGACATCGGCGGTGTCATCGCCGCCCTGCTCTCCGATGACAACCGCTGGATCACCGCCCAGCGTATCGAGGCCTCGGGGGGCATGTTTATCTAGGTCGCCTTGCGCCAACAACACAAAAACAGAAGGCTCCCTCGGTTGAGGGGGCCTTCTGTTTTTTGGCAGAACATGCGCTGCGCACTGGGCGCATGGGCGCTTTACAGCGTCTTGCCACCGGAGGCGATCACCTGGCTGTACCAGTGGAAGCTCTCCTTCTTGATGCGGCGCAAGGATCCCCCCTGCTCGTCGCGCTCCACATAGACGAAGCCGTAGCGCTTCTGGTAGCCGTTGAGCCAGCTCAGGATGTCGGTGAAGGACCAGGCGCAGTAGCCGATGAGCTCGACCCCGTCCTGCATCGCCTCCTGACAGGCTTTCAGGTGGCTGTGCAGGTAGGCGATGCGGTAGTCATCCTGCACCCGGCCATCGGTAGTCAGCTTGTCGAACTCGCCGAGGCCGTTTTCGGTGATCATCAGCGGCAGGCCGTAGCGGGACGAGAGGCGGCGCAGGGCGATGCGCATCCCGGTGGGATCGATGGCCCAGTCCCAGTTGCTGGTCTCCAGGTGCGGGTTGGGGGTGGTCTTGTAGAGACCCGGCACACCGCTGGACGGCGTTGTACCCTTCTGCCCCGTGGTGTTGATGCGCTGCATGGTCTGGCCGCCGAGGGGATTGTCGGTGAAGGTCAGGGTGTAGTAGTAGTTGACGCCTATGTAGTCGGGGGTGCCCTCGCTCAGCAACTCGAGATCCCCTGGCAGTATCTCGGGGGCCTCGCCGGTTTCTCTCAGGTAGGCGAGCGCCGCCTGGGGGTAGCGGCCGAAGCAGTAGGCATCCAGCCACCAGAGGTTGGTGAACTCCTCGGCATTCTCGAACGCCAGCATGTCGCTCGGGGCGCAGGAGGCCGGATAGGCAGGCGAGTAGGCGAAGCTCGGGCCTATGAGGCCGTTTGGCACATGCTGACGGAACGCCTTGATGACACGGGCGTTGGCCAGAAAGGCGATGTGGTTGGCGGCGAAGAAGCGCTTCCTGTCCTGCACTGCGGGCGGATGGGTGCCGAGCTGGTAGGCGTTGGTCAGGTTGTAGTTCTGCTCGTTGAGGGAGACCCAGTACTTCACCTTGCCGGCGAAGCGCTGATAGAGGGTGACGCAGTAGTGCTCGAAGTCGTCGATGATGCGCCTGTCTTCCCAGCCGCCGTATTCGTCCTGCAGGGCCTGGGGCAGGTCCCAGTGGTAGAGGGTCAGCACAGGCTCGATGCCGTGGGCCAGCAGGGCGTCGATGAGCCGCTCGTAGAAGGCGAGCCCCGCCTCGTTCACCTCACCGCGCCCGCTTGGGAAGATGCGCGGCCAGCTCACCGAGAAGCGATAGGCCTTGAGCCCCATCTCGGCCATCAGCGCCACGTCCTCCTCCACCCTGTGGTAGTGATCCACCGCCACGTCCCCGTTGCTGCCCTCGAAGGTCTTGCCCGGCAACTTGGTGAAGAGATCCCACACCGAGGGGCCCTTGCCGTCTTCGTTCCAGGCCCCTTCCACCTGGTAGGCGGCGGAGGCGGCCCCCCAGAGGAAATCTGCGGGGAAGTCGTTGAACTTGGGATGGTGCATCTGGCTTGTCTCCTGCTGCTTGAGGATGGTGCCGCCTCTCCCCTTGGGGCATGGGCGGGGGTCAAAACGAATTGGCATCAGCATCGAACAGTTCTAGAATTCCGTCCAATGACAATTTTTGCCATTCAATATTCCAAACAGGAATGAAGGAGTCGTGATGGAGTTGCGGGATCTGAAGGCCTTCGTCACCCTGGGTGAGGTCTTGCACTTCGGTCAGGCGGCGGCGCGCCAGCACATCACCCAGTCGGCCCTGAGCAAGCAGATCCGGCGGCTGGAGGGGGAATTTGGCGGCGAGCTGTTCGAGCGCAACGCCAGCAGCACCCGGCTCACCCCCCTAGGGCGCGCCCTCTACGGGGATGCCTGTGCCCTGGTGGCCCAGAGCGAACAGCTCGGTCGCACCGCCCGCGACGTGTTGGCGGGCAATGGCGGCACCCTGCGCATCGGCTTCGGGGTCGCCACCAAGCTGCTGGTGCCCGCGGCCATCGCCCGTTTTCGGGCCAGCCGCCCCGGGGTCGGCATAGAGCTCAACGATCTCTCCAGCCATCACCAGCTGCTGGCACTCGCCGAGGGCAGGCTGGATCTCGGCTTCTGCCGCCTGCCCGCCCCCAAGGGCTGGCAGGTGCTGCCCGTGGTGCGCGCCCATTTCGTCGCCGTGCTGCCCGCCGGCTACCAGGGGGTGACGGGGCTCTCGGATCTGCTGGACAAGCCACTCGCCATACTGCGCCGGGACAAGGCCCCCTCCTTCCACGATCAGTTCGTGCACTACCTGGCCCAGAGCGGGCTGCGCTTTGGGGATATCCAGTACGTCAACGACTTCGCCGCCGGCATCGCCACCGCGGCGGCGGG
Source organism: Aeromonas rivipollensis (assembly GCF_037811135.1). Lineage (NCBI taxonomy): Bacteria > Pseudomonadati > Pseudomonadota > Gammaproteobacteria > Aeromonadales > Aeromonadaceae > Aeromonas > Aeromonas rivipollensis. Next base: position 2,449,082 of record NZ_CP149130.1, read on the forward strand.
TATCGCCTGGACCCTGGTGCCCTCCTCCACCACCATAGAGCACCCGGACGTCATCACCCTGCCCCTGGCGGAGGCCGAGGCGAGCTGGATCATAGGGCTCATTCGCCCACCGGGAGGGGATAACCCCCTCATCACCCCCTTCTGGCAGACGGTGGCCGAGCTCGGTGATCCCGCCCTCACCGCCCTGGGTGATCGGGGCGGTGCAGGATCATGACGCGGCCATGGCGGTCATTCACTGAACGGCATCGTTCGAGAACCACATTAACGGTAGCTTTTGAGCAGCCAGCCCCCGTAAAATTGCACCATGGCTCCGGCGCCCGGTGCCAACCGACAAGGACTCGTTTCTCCAATGCTATCTCACTGGCTGCTGAGGTTTGATCTCCATCGCCTCATCCTGGCCCTGGCCGTGCTCGGCGTGCTGGCCACCTTCGGCAACAGCTTCTACGCCATCCATCAGGCACAGCGACAGCTGCTGATCGACAGTACCCTGGAGGCCAACCGTGTCTATGCCACCAAGCTGGCCGCCTCCACCGCGGCCATGCTGAACGCGGCCCAGCAGCAGCTTGCCTACAGCGCCACCCTGCTGGCGCCGCTGCTGCATGCCAATGACGTCAAGGGGCTGGAGCAGGAGGTGGCCCAGCTGCGCGAGCGCACCAACACCTTCAACTCGGTGGCCGTCGTGAACACCGAGGCCACCATAGTCGCCGTCTCCCCCGAGGCCCTGAAGGTCAAAGGGGCCAAGCTCAGCTCCCGCAGCGCCCGCCAGAGTCTGGCCAGCCGGAAGCCGCTCATCTCTGACCCGCTCATCGCCCTCTCCGGCAACTACCTCATCAGCCTCTCCTATCCGATCTTTTTGGCCGACGGGCGCTTCCTCGGCTTCGTGGCTGGCAGCATCTACCTGGAATCCGCCAGCGTGCTCTCCGGCCTGCTGGGCCAGCACTATTATCAGGACGGCTCCTACCTCTACGTGGTCGACCGGCAAAGGACGCTGATCTACCACCCCAACCCCAAGCGCATCGGCCAGAAGATAGGTGACAATGCGGTGGTGGACGAGGTGTTGCAGGGGCGGCAGGGAGCGCAAAGCGTGCTCAACTCCCGGGGGAGCGAGATGCTGGCGGGCTTCGCCCCCGTGGCCGGTGCCGGCTGGGGAGTGGTGGCCCAGCGCCCCCGCAGCGCCACCCTGGCCGGGCTGGATCAACAGATGCTCGAGATCCTCAAGGGGATGATCCCGGTCACCCTCTTCATCCTCTTCGTCATCTGGCTCTCGGCCACCGCCATTGCCAGGCCGCTGCGGCAACTGGCCAACAGGGCCAGGCTGATGGATCAGCAGGAGGCGGCCTCCAACATCTCCGGCATCCGCGCCTGGTACTTCGAGGCGGCCCAGTTGAAACTGGCCATCCTCAAGGGGCTGGGGTTGCTCAACACCAAGATTGACCAGTTGCATACCGACAGCCACACCGACCCCATGACGGGCCTCTTCAACCGGCGGGCCATGCAGCAGATGCTGGACGACTATCAGGCGCAATCCCGGCCGCTGGCGGTCATCGCCCTCGATATCGATCACTTCAAGGGGATCAACGACCACTTCGGTCACGACGTCGGGGACGCCGTCATCGTCGCCCTGGCGACCCTGATGCAGCGGGATCTGCGTGCCGATGCCGCCCTGTGCCGCAGCGGCGGCGAGGAGTTCCTGCTGCTGCTGCCCGGCGTCTCCCTGGTGCAGGCGCAGCGGATCGCCGAGCGGCTGCGGCTGACGGTGGCGGGCCACGAGATGGAGCAGGCCGGGCGCATCACCATCTCCCTCGGGGTCGCCCACTGGCCGGGGGATGCCAGCGATCTCGGTGCCGTGCTCAAGCAGGCGGACAAGGCGCTCTATCAGGCCAAGCACAGGGGCCGCAACTGCGTGGTGGTGGCCGGCGCCTGAGGCCCCGGCGTCAGAAGCTGTAGCCCATCTTGAGATAGATGCCCGCGTTGTCGTCCTTGCCCATCGCATACTCGAGGTTGGCGACTATGCCCGCCTCCGGCTTGAGCAGATACTGCACCCCCGCCCCCCAGGCCGGGTAGACATTGTCGCTGTCACCACAGTCCAGAGACTCCCCGTTCACGGCGTCGCCGTAGAGACAGGCCACCCCGGCGAAGGCGGTGAGGGTCCAGCGTTCGGCGAGCTGGTAGCGCTCCTCGACCTCCAGCGCCGACATGTGCTGGCCCAGGTACTCCCCCGGGGTGTAGCCACGCAGGTAGATGGGGGAATAGGAGCCACTCGGTGCGTTGTGGGAGAACTGGTTGCGATTGCGCCAGGCGAGCACATTGCCATCCCCGTGACTCCAGTAGCCCCGATAGTCGACCCGATAGATGTCAAAGTCCCCTTCTCCCCCCAGCCCTTCCCGATAGGCCAGGTTGTTGACGTTCAAATACCAGCCCCTGGTCGCGCTGAAGTCGCTGTCCCGGGAGTCGTGCTGCACCACCAGCCCGAGTCCCCCCGAGGTGAAGCCCGCCAGCCCCAGCTCGTCCAGGATCTGATCCGACTCCAGATCCTGTCCCTGCACCTCGTAGTTGGAGTAGGCCGCCATGCCACCGACGAACCAGTCCCCCTCCACCCGATAGAGATAGCGCAGGAAGGCGGAGCGGAAGTTGTCGTTGGTCGCGAGGGCACGGCCGGTGCCGAGGTAATCCTGATAGCTGTTGTTGATGTCGCCAAGGATGACGCCACCGACGATGCGGTGGTGATCCGCCCCGAACGACGTCTTGGCGAAGGCGCTGGTGATGAGGGATGCCGAGGTGGTGTACTTGCCGGACAGGGTGAACAGCGAGGGGCGCGAGCCCTCATCGAACTGGTGCAGGTAACCCACCATCAGACCCGCCGCCGTGTCCAGCTTGGGGCTGGAGCTCAGCAGGGGCACGAACAGCCAGGGGGAGCGCTCGCCCGCCTTGGCCGCCTTTGCCTTTCGCTCGTCACAACGCGTCTGCGCCTCTTCCTTGGCGGGATCCGCCGCCATCGCGGGGCTGGCCGCCAGGATAAAGGCCAGGCCGGCCATCAGGGGGGAGATTGCATGGTGCATCTGTGGGTTCCGCACGGGATCGCGCACGGCAAAGCGGCGGCGCTGGGCCACCCTGCTCGGCAGGCACGTCGGGGTTCAGGTTGCCGGCCGCCTTGCATCAGGGGCCGGAAGAGGGCCGCAGCATAGCGGCATCCCCCGACCCCGACCACCGCAAGATGGTGCGCCATACAATCGCCGTACAGCTTCGGCAAACGAGAGGACCCGGCGAATAGCGGGCATGAAAAAACCCCTGCCTGGGCAGGGGTTCGGAGCGCGGACGCTTACAGATTGACGGCGAGGCTGGCGGCCTGTCCCTGGCTTGGGGTCACCAGCACCGGCACCGACTTGGAGGTGGGGGTGAAGGAGCCCTCCCCTATGCTCTCGATGGCCACCAGGGGGTTGGTCTCCGGGTAGTAGGCGGCGATGTTGCCCCTGGGGATCTCGTAGAAGATGACGCTAAAGCCGCGCACCACCCGCTCGCGCCCGTCGTTGCAGATGGCGGTCATGTCCACCTGCTGCTCCTCGGCCAGCCCCAGGCGACGGGCATCCTCCTCGTTCATGAAGACCACGTTGCGCCGCCCCTTGATGCCGCGGTAGCGATCGTCCATGCCGTAGATGGTGGTGTTGTACTGATCGTGGGAACGCAGGCTCTGGAGCAGCAGCACGGGCTCGTCCACCATCTGCTCCGCGTGGCTGGTGCACTGGGGCAGGATGGAGTCCGGCAACCGGCTCGCCCGAAACTCGGCGCGCCCGCTCGGGGTGTTCCAGCGCAGCAGGGCGGCGCCGTTCTCCAGGTGGAAGCCGCTGGGTTCCTCGATGCGGCGGTTGAAGTCGTCAAAGCCGGCTATGGTCTCGGCGATGAGGTTGCGCAGCAGGGCGTAGTCGTCCCGCAGCGCCAGCCAGTCCACCCGCTCACTGCCGAGCGTCGCCTCGGCCATGCGGGCGACTATGTCGATCTCCGAGAGACAGAGCGGCGAGACCGGCTCGTTCATGCCGGTGGAGGCGTGCACCATGCTGAAGGTATCCTCCACTGTGATCTTCTGGACGCCGCTGCGCTGGGTGTCGAGCTCGGTGCGGCCGAGGCAGGGCAGGATCAGGGCATCGTTGGAGACCATGAGGTGGCTGCGGTTGAGCTTGGTGCTGATCTGCACGTTGAGCTCGCTCTTGCGCATCGCCTCATAGGTGAAGTCGGTATCCGGCGCGGCGGCCGCCAGGTTGCCCCCAAGGCAGACGAGCACCTTGCTCTTGCCGCCGTGCAGGGCCTTGAGCGCCTCGTAGACGTTGTGCCCCGGCGTGCGCTTGAGGCCCACCGGGAAGCGGCGCTCCAGGCGGTCGATAAAGGCGGCGTTGGGTTTCTCGTTGATCCCCATGGTGCGGTTGCCCTGCACGTTGCTGTGGCCGCGCACCGGGCAGAGCCCCGCCCCCGGCTTGCCAATCTGGCCGCACATCAGGTGCAGGTTGACGATTTCGCGAATGGTGTCGACCGAGTGCTTGTGCTGGGTGATCCCCATGGCCCAGCAGCTGATCACGCTCTCGCTCTGGGCGAAGATCCTGGCCGCCTGGACGATCTCCTCCCGCCCGAGCCCGGATTGCGCCTCGATCTGCGCCCACTCCGTGGCTTTCACCTGCGCCAGGTAGTCGTCAAAGTGCGCCGTGTGCTGCTCGATGAAGGCGAGATCGATGCGGCCCCCCTCCTCTTCCAGGATGTATTTCGCCATGCCGCGAATCGCCGCCATGTCGCCGCCAAGCTTCGGCGTGAGGTACTGGTGGCTGATGCGGGTGGCCGCCGGAGTCAGCAGCTCCGCCGGGCTCTGGGGGCTGGCGAAGCGCTCGAGGGCTACCTCTTTCAAATTGTTGAAGGTGACTATCTGGCACCCCTGGCGCGCCGCCTTGCGCAGGGCATTCATCATGCGCGGGTGGTTGGTGCCCGGGTTCTGGCCAAAGACGAAGATGGCCTTGGCGGCGTCGAAGTCATCGAGCACCACAGTGCCCTTGCCCACCCCGACGGACTGGATGAGCCCCACCCCGCTCGCCTCGTGGCACATGTTGGAGCAGTCGGGGAAGTTGTTGGTGCCATAGAGGCGGCCGAACAGCTGATAGAGGTAGGAGGCCTCGTTGCTGGCACGGCCCGAGGTGTAGAACTCCACCTCGTCGGGGCTGGCCAGGCTCTTGAGCTTGTCGGCGATGATAGCAAAGGCCTGATCCCAGCTCACCGGCTCGTAGTGATCGGTGGCCGGGTTGTAGCGCAGGGGCTCGGTCAGCCGGCCCTGGTATTCGAGCCAGTAGTCGCTCTGGGCAGAGAGGCGGCGCACCGAATGCTCGGCAAAGAAGGCGGCCCCCACCGTCTTGCCGGTGGACTCCCAGGCCACCGCCTTGGCACCGTTCTCGCAGAACTGGAAGGCCCCCTGTTTGTTGTCCCCCCAGGCGCAGCCGGGGCAATCGAAGCCGTCGGTCTGGTTGACCCGCAGCAGGTTCTTGATGTTCTGCCGGGTCTTCTGGCTGCGCAGCACCTGCTTGAAGGTGGACTGCAGGGAGGAAAAGCCGCCGGCCTTTGCCGGTTTCTCAATATGACTGGACATGGGAATCTCCGAACTGATCCTGGGCGCGGGGGCTGGCATAGCAGACCGGGGCATCGGATCTGGGCACATGAATGAGGGTCAGGTTGTATTTCAGGGCCAGTCGCACCGCGAGCTGGCTGGGAGAAGCAAGGCTGATGAGGTGGGCGGCGCCAAATTGCACCGCCTTGTGAATGAGTTCGCTGCCGCAGCGGCTGGTGATGACCAGGGTGTGGGCCTGCACCGGCTGGCGCAGCTGCATGCCGATGAGCTTGTCCAGGGCATTGTGGCGGCCTATGTCTTCCCGGCAGGCCAGGATCTCGCCGCGCTCATTGAGTGCCAGGGCGGCATGGAGGGCGCCGCTCTGGCGAGCCTTGCTCTGCCAGGGGGCGATGCGCTCACGCAAGTCCCGCAGACGCGCGGTATCCAAGGGGGCGCCCGGGGTCAGCGGGGTCAACTCGGGCAGCGCATGCTCTATGGCCTCCACCCCGCAGATGCCGCAGCCGCTCGCCCCGGCCAGGCGACGCTTGCGTCGGCCAAGCGCAGCCAGGCAGCGGTTGGCGATGGTGATGTCGAGCACCACCCCCTGCTCCGAAGAGATGCTCTGAATATCGTGCACATCGTGATTGCCTCCTATGATGCCCTCGCCAAACAGGAAGCCGATGGCGAAGTCGTCGAGATCATCCGGGGTGGCCATCATGACGGCGTGGTTGATGCCATTGATGTTGACGGACACGGCCACCTCTTCCACCAGCTCATCCAGCCTGGGCAACCGTGAATTGAATGGGATCATGCGAGACGCTTATAACGTGTATTCGGGCCTCAAGTTTAGATAAGTCGCTCCCCCAAAACCAATGAAACAAATCTATTCACCAATAGGAAACCTCTATTGCCATGGCGATGTCGATTGATTAACTTTGTCAGCCATCCTCCATGCCAATCGCCCCTCTTCGATGAACATCAAGCAGTTGCACTATTTCTACGAGCTGGCCCAGCACCGTCACTTCGCCAAGGCGGCCAAGGCCTGCTTCATCACCCAGCCGACCCTGTCCGCCAGCATCACGGCGCTGGAAAAATCCCTCGGCACCGAGCTGGTGGTGCGCAACAGCCAGTTCGTGGCGCTGACCCAGGCGGGGGAAGTGGTGCTGCGCCACGCCGAGCGCATGCTGCTGGAGCAGGACGCCATGCGCCAGGAGCTGAGCCTGTTTGGCGGCGCGCTCTCGGGGGTCCTGCGCATCGGCATGGTGCCCCAGTCGAGCATCGACATTATGCCGCTGCTCAAGCGCTTCAACGACGCCTTCCCCAAGGTCAGCCTGCGCCTGTCGGTGATGACCCACGGCACCCTGCTCGAGCAGCTGGATCTGCACCAGACCGACATCGGCCTCGGCTTTGACGAGCTGCTCACCGAGCATCAGCGCCGCTCCCTCGACGTCCAACTGCGCCACCCCAACCCCATGGCGCTGCTGGGGCCCCTGCCCCCGCACCTCTCCCCGAGCCAGCCCCTGAGGCTGGCGGACTTGCAGGATCTCCCCCTGATACTGCCGAGCGCCACTATGCAGTTTCGCCGCTACCTCGACGAGGCCGCCGCCCGTCAGCAGCTCAGCCTGCGGGTGGTGCTGGAGACAGACTCCCTGTTCCACCTGGCCAACGGGGTGAGCCACGGGCTCGGCTGCGCCGTGGTCAGTGCCGGCATCGCCGCCACCGCCCACCAACTCTTCAAGCTGCCCTGCCAACCCCTGGTCGATGCGAGCGCCGGCACCATCGCCTTCATCACCCGCAAGCACAGCGTCACCCCCGCCATGCGGGCCTTTCTCGCCGAGGCCGGGGCATAGAAAAGGCAGCCCACCCGGGGCTGCCTGCATATAGAGAATGGGGACCTGGCCCCTTGAATGGCGTCAGCGCGCCCCTTGCTGCTGGTCCAGCGCCGTGATGAAGGCGCTCGCCAGGGCCCGGTCGGAGAAGGGGTTCTGGCCGGTGATGAGTTCGCGATCGCTCACCACGCCGGGTTGCCAGGGGGCCACGAACTGCATCTTGCCACCGGCTTGCGCCATGGCCTGCGCCGGGTAGTAGCGCAGCTTGTCACCCTTGAGCGAGCCTTCGAATACCGCCTCCTCTTCGTCGGAGAAGATGGTCATCCTGTAACCGTCGTAGATCCACTCCCCGGCGCCGCCCGCCTTCCCTGCGATGACGGCCTGCTCGAACCCGGCCGGATCCCCCTGCGCCGCCAGCAGCGCGATGGGGCCGTGGCAGATGGCCGCGGTGGGCTTCTGACTGTCATGGAAATGGCGCAGCAGGGTGCCCACCTCGGGATCCGTGGCGAGATCAATGAGGGGGGCATGGCCGCCCGGGATGAACAGGCCGGCATAGCGCTCGGGGCCCGCTTTCAACACCGCATTCAGGGATTTCACCTCGCCGGTGGCGAGCAGAGCATCCACCACGGCACCGATGCGCCCCATCTCCTGCTTGCTCCCCCCAAAGTACTTGGGATCCACCGACCCCCGATCGGCCTGTGGCCGATTTCCCTTGGGGGTCACTATGGTCAGGGCATAGCCCGCATCCAGCAAGGCGGCGGCAGGCACCCCCAGCTCATTGAGGTAATAACCGGACGTCAATGTCTTGCCCTCTTTGAGCGGCAACGCTGTCTCGCTCGAGAGCAGGACCAGGACCTCTCCCTTGGGCGCCGCGCTGGCCGCGGCCGAGGTTGCCAGCAGCAGTGACGCCAGCAGGGCCTTGAGGGTGTTCTTCATCTTGATACTCCTTGGATTGGACTGTGATCGCTCAAACGGCAAGGGCGCCGCGTTGGATGAAGAATTTACTGATTACCTTTCGGCTAATAAACTGACACCATTGAACTTGTTTATTTACATGGATGAATATATGTCCCGTGCCTTCGACCCCGTTCAGCTCGGCAGCATAGAGCTCTTTTGCAAGGCGGCCGAGCTTGGCAGCTTCACCGCCACGGCCCAGGTGCTGGGGGTGACGCCAGCCTCGGTGAGCCGCTCCATCCAGCGCATCGAAGCCAGGCTGGGCGTCAAACTCTTCAATCGCACCACCCGCAGCGTGCGCCTCACCGACGACGGTGAGCTGTATCGGGCGCAGTGCCAGCAGGCCCTCGATCAGATTGCCGAGGCCGAGCGGGCCATCACCGGCCGCCAGCGTCATCCAAAGGGGTTGCTGCGGGTCAGCGTAGGCACCGTCTATGCCCACCACCGCCTGGTGCCCCTGCTCCCCGCTTTCATGGCCACCTATCCCGAGGTCGAGATCGAGCTCAATGTCTCGAACAGAAACATCGACTTCGTGGAGGACGGTTACGATCTCGCCATTCGTCTGGGTGAGCCGCGCGACTCCCGGGTGATCGCCCGCAAGCTGGAGGAGGCCAGCGTCGGGGTCTTCTGCTCCCCCGACTACGCCGCTCGCCGTCCTCCCCCGACCTCCCTGGCTGCGCTGCACCAGCACGATCTGATCCAGTTCATCACCCCCAGCACGGGGCGCCCCTTCCCCTGGAGCTTCATCGATGACAAGGGGCTGCCCGTCGATGTCAGTGTCCACAGTCGACAACGGGTGCTGGAGGATGTGCTGGCGGGCCTGGGCTGGGCGGTGGCAGGGGGCGGCTTGTTCCAGATCTACCATTTTGTGGCGGCAGAGGCACTCCGCCAGGGCAAGCTGGTGGAAGTCATGACCCCCTTTGCGGGGCGATCCCGCCCCTTCTACGCCCTCTATCCCCAGCATCGCCACCTCTCGACCCGGGTACGGGCCTTCGTGGATTACCTGCTGGCGGCGGTGCGCCCCTGAGACAAGGGCCCCTCGCCCTTTCCTTTTTACATAGCTGTGCGCGCCAGGCTGGCGCCACCGCACCTGATCATCCTTCTTCTGGGGTGAGCCGGGCGGCGTCCACGACACCGACGCTGGATACCATGGCCACCAGAATAAATATGCATAAAAATCAGTATAAGCATCTCGCCATATATGAACTTGTCTGCTGTTTGTATGAAGCATCATGCTGCTGAAAATTTTCTGTGAGCCACCTCCCGTCGTTAAACCCAAGAGCCTATAACCTTGACCCGTACAATAAAAACCTGACGCGTTCCGGTTTATTTCACCATGCATCACAAAGGAGTGTCATATGTATAAAAAAGTGAAACTGGCGGGCATTATCAGCACCCTTGTTCTCTCTGCCTCTGCATATTCTGCCGAGATGACGGTGGGCTTCTCTCAGATAGGCTCCGAGTCCGGCTGGCGGGCGGCGGAAACTTCGGTCGCCAAGACGGAAGCCCAGAAACGCGGCATCATTCTGAAAATTGCCGATGCCCAGCAGAAACAGGAGAATCAGATAAAGGCCATTCGCTCCTTCATTGCCCAGGGGGTGGATGCCATCTTTATTGCCCCCGTGGTGCAGACCGGTTGGGATCCGGTATTGCAGGAGGCGAAAGAGGCAGAGATCCCGGTGTTCCTGCTGGATCGCAACATCACGGTGAAAGATGACGGCCTCTTCATGACCGGGGTCGCCGCAGACAGCGTCCACGAAGGGGCTGTGGCGGCCCAGTGGCTCATCAAGCAGCAGGATGGCAAGGCCTGCAACGTGGTGGAATTGCAAGGCACAGTGGGGGCCAGCGTGGCGCTGGATCGCAAGAAGGGCTTCCTCGACACCGTCGCGGCCGTGCCCACCATCAAGATCATCCGCACCCAGTCCGGCGACTTCACCCGCAGCAAGGGCAAGGAGGTGATGGAGAGCTTCATCAAGGCGGAAAATAACGGCAAGAATATTTGCGCCGTCTACGCCCACAACGACGACATGGCCATCGGCGCCATCCAGGCCATTAAAGAGGCCGGGCTGAAACCGGGCAGGGATATCAAGATCATCTCCATCGATGGGGTGCCGGATATTTTCAAGGCGATGATGGCCGGTGAAGCCAATGCCTCGGTGGAATTGACGCCAAATATGGCAGGCCCCGCCTTCGATGCCCTGCTGGCCTATAAAAAGGATGGCGCCCTGCCCCCCAAACATATCAAGACGGAGTCTATTCTGTTCGAGCCTGAGAGTGCCGAAGCCCAGCTCGAGCTGAAAAAAGACATGGGTTATTAATGCCGCTCGCCCACTGAGCCAGCCAGTCAAATAACACGCCATATCGGCTGGGTTGCGATATGGCGTGTTATATCGGAGAGCCCCTATTCATGTCAGAAAACACTCAGGATGTCCTGTTGAACGCCCGCGGGATCTGCAAGGCCTTTCCCGGGGTACGAGCCCTGCATCAGGTGGACTTCTCCCTGCGAAGGGGGGAGATCATGGCGCTGCTCGGCGAGAACGGCGCCGGAAAATCCACCCTGGTCAAGACCCTCACCGGCGTCTATCAGCCCGACGGGGGCCGCATCGAACTCGATGGAGTCCCCATCTCCCCGACGGACACAGCCCATGCCCAGCGCCTGGGGATAGGCACCGTCTATCAGGAGGTCAACCTGCTGCCGAACATGTCGGTGGCAGACAACCTCTTCATTGGTCACGAGCCCCGCCGCTTCGGTTTCATCGACAGAGCCGCCATGACCCGGCAGGCCCGGGCCATCATGGCGGGATACGGCTTCGAGATGGATGTCACCCTGCCCCTCGGTCACTATTCGGTCGCCATGCAGCAGATAGTGGCCATCGCCAGGGCCATCTCCCTGTCTGCCAGGATCCTGATCCTCGATGAACCCACCGCCAGCCTGGATGCCAGCGAGGTGCAGATGCTGTTCTCCCTGATGGGGAACCTGAGGGACAAGGGGGTGAGCCTCATCTTCATCACCCATTTTCTCGATCAGGTCTACGCCATCAGCGATCGCATCACTGTGCTGCGCAACGGCGAGCTGGTCGGCACCCGCGATACCGCCGCGCTGCCACAACTGGAGCTGGTCAAGATGATGCTGGGGCATGAGCTTGACGACAATGCCCTCAAGCGGGCCGGCAAGACCCTGCGCAGCCACCAGCCCATGGTGTCGTTCAGGGGCTATGGCAAGCGCGGGGTCATAGCACCCTTCGACCTGGACGTCATGCCCGGTGAGATAGTGGGTCTCGCCGGCCTGCTCGGGTCGGGTCGCACCGAGACCGCCGAGCTGATGTTCGGCATAGTGCCAAGAGATGGTGGCGAGTGTCGGGTGCGGGGCAAGCCGGTGACTATCCGCTCCGCGCGCCAGGCGGCCGCCAACGGCTTCGGCTTCTGCCCGGAGGATCGCAAGAACGCCGGCATCATCGCCTCGGCCTCGGTGCGCGAGAACATGGTGCTGGCCCTGCAAGCCCAGCGGGGCTGGCTGCATCCCTTGTCCCGCAAGGAGCAGGACGAGATCAGCGCCCGCCTCATCGAACAGCTGGCCATCAAGACCCCGGGCCCGGAGCAACCCATCCAGTTTCTCTCAGGGGGCAACCAGCAGAAGGTGCTGCTGGCCCGCTGGCTGCTCACCAAGCCGCAGTTCCTGATCCTGGACGAGCCCACCCGGGGCATCGACGTGGGGGCCCACGCCGAGATCATCCGCCTCATCGAATCCCTCTGCGCCAACGGGCTGGCCCTGCTGGTCATCTCCTCGGAGCTGGAGGAACTGGTGGGTTATGCCGATCGGGTGATAGTCCTGCGCGACAGAAAACAGGTGGCAGAGCTTGCGACGGACGCCCTCAGCGTCCCTGCCATCATGAACGCCATTGCATGTGAGGCCTGATATGACGTCATCCATCCTCCCCCTCGCCAAAGGCTCACGCCCCCGCAGGCCCTGGCCCACGGGCTCGGCCCAGTGCGCCGCCCTGCTCTGCGTGCTGCTCATCAACGCCCTGGTCGCCGACAACTTCTTCGCCATCCATATCCAGGATGGGCGGCTGTTTGGCAGCCTCATCGACATACTCAACCGCTGCGCCCCTGTGGCCCTGCTCGCCCTCGGCATGACGCTGGTGATCGCCACCGGCGGCATCGATCTGTCGGTGGGGGCCGTGATGGCCATCAGCGGGGCCACCATGGCCAGCCTGGCCACAGGCGGCCATAGCCTGCCGATCATTTTCGCCTCCGTCATCGGGGTAGGCCTCCTGTGCGGCCTGTGGAACGGCTTGCTGGTGGCGGTGTTCAAGATCCAGCCCATAGTGGCGACCCTGATCCTCATGGTGGCGGGCCGGGGCATCGCCCAGCTCATCACCGAGGGGCAGATCATCACCTTCAACAACGAGGCCCTCGCCTGGATTGGCAGCGGCGCCCTCTTCTATCTGCCCACCCCTGTCATCATCACCCTGGGAATGGCGCTGCTGCTCTGGCTGCTGACCAAGCGCACCGCCCTCGGCCTCTTCATCGAAGCGGTGGGGATCAACATCAAGGCCGCCAAGAACGCCGGGCTCAACACCCCCATGGTGGTGATCGCCACCTACCTGCTGAGCGGCATCATGGCCGCCGTCGCCGGCATGATAGTCGCCGCCGACATCCGCGGGGCCGATGCCAACAACGCCGGGCTCTGGCTGGAGATGGACGCCATCCTGGCGGTGGTGATAGGGGGCACCTCCCTGATGGGGGGACGCTTCAACCTCGCCCTCTCCTTGGTCGGCATACTGATCATCCAGGGGGTGAACACAGGTATCCTGCTCTCCGGTTACCAGCCCCAGTGGAACCAGATCGTCAAGGCCATGGTGGTGCTGGCGGTGCTGGTCATGCAGTCACCGGCCCTCAACCACCTCTTCCAGCGAGGGACTCGCCATGTTTAAACGCAACCTGCCCCTGATGGTGACCATCATGGTCTTCGTGCTGGGCTATCTGCTCTGCCTGGCCTCCTTCCCTGCCTTCATGTCCACCCGCATCATCTGCAACATACTGACGGACAACGCCTTCCTCGGCATAGTGGCGGTGGGCATGACCTTCGTCATCCTCTCGGGGGGCATCGATCTGTCGGTGGGAGCCGTCATCGCCTTCACCGGCGTGCTGTTGGCAAAACTCATCGGGGATCTGGGGGTCAGCCCCATGCTGGCCATCCCCCTGGTGTTGGTGCTCGGCGCCGGCTTCGGCGCCCTGATGGGCTGGCTCATCGACACCCTGAAGATCCCCGCCTTCATCATCACCCTGGCGGGCATGTTCTTCCTGCGGGGGGCCAGTTTCCTCATCTCGGAGCAGTCCCTGCCCATCGATCACCCCAGCTTCACCTACCTGTCAAGCCTGTCATGGAAGGTGCCGGGAGGCGGTCGCCTGAGCCTGCTGGCCCTCATCATGCTGGCGGTGGTGGTGCTTGGCATACTGCTCGCCAACCGCACCCGCTTTGGCAACAACGTCTACGCCATCGGCGGCAACGCCACCTCGGCGGCCCTGATGGGGATCTCGGTGCGCCACACCACCATTCGCATCTACCTGCTCTCCACCACCCTGGCGACCCTGGCGGGCATCGTGTTCGCGCTCTACACCTCGGCGGGTTATCCCCTCGCCGCCGTCGGGGTGGAGCTCGATGCCATCGCCGCCGTGGTGATCGGCGGCACCCTGCTGAGCGGCGGGGTGGGCACAGTGTTCGGCTCCCTGTTCGGGGTGCTGATCCAGGGGCTGATCCAGACCTACATCAACTTCGACGGCACCCTCAGCTCCTGGTGGACCAAGATCATCATAGGTCTGCTGCTGTTTTGCTTCATCGCCCTGCAGCGACTGCTGATCCTGGTCTCGGAACACCGCAAGGCCAACAAAGCCACCCCCTTCAAACGGCAGATCCCCGTCGCCCCCCTTGAGTGAAAACATCGCGGGGCCTGGGCCCGATCAACCCGGGCACAGGCCCCGCGATAACACGCCTTTATGGTGGCCAGGCGCTAGTATTCGCCCGCCCCCAGCAGCCGCTCTTTCCAGAGATAACCCTGTACCCCCAGATCCAGCAAGGGCCGTGGCGGGAGATAGTTTGCCGTGCCCAGGGCGCGCATCTGCTCGCCCCAGGGGCTCTCCACCCCGCACACCAGATCGGCCAGCGCCTTGCCCGCCATGGTCTGCTTGCTGATCCCGGCCCCGTTGCATCCCAGTGCAGCGTAGAGATCTGTTCCGAACTGGCCCCACAGCGGCGCCCCGTTGCGACTCACGCTGATGAGCCCGGACCAGCTGTGGGCGAAGGCCAGCTCCCCGAGTTCGGGAAAGCGGGACAAAAACAGCTGGCGGTGACGTCGCACTATGGCTTCCCTGGCCCCGGCATCGCTGTGCAGCGTCGGCGCATGGGCGACATGCTGGCGGATCAGGATGCGGTGATCCCGGGTGTAGCGAAAGGTGGCGCCGACGATGGCGTTGACCGGGGTCAGCCCCCAGGGGGCAATGTCCCCCAGCCTGGCACGCTGCTCGGGCGTCAGCGGCTCGGTCAGGGTGGCATGGGTCGCCAGGGAGGCGAGCTTGCCGGCAAAGGGGGTCAGCTGACCCGCACCGCCATTGATGGCAAACATGGCCTTGCCCGCTATCACCTCGCCGTGGGGCGTGGTGATGCGAACGCCGCCTGTGTTGTCCACCCGCAATGCCGGGCTGCGTTCATACAGGGTCACATTGTCCGGCAGCTTGTCGGCCAATCCCCGCACCAGGGCGGCCGGATTGAGCAACACCGTATGGGGGGTATAGATGGCCGAGTGGTAGAAGCCGGTACCGAGGCGGGCAGAGAGGGCGGCCCCCTCCAGATACTCATAGCTTTCGCCGAGCGACTCCAGCTCGCGGGCGTATTGCTTGAGCAGCCCGGCGGATCCGGCCTTGACGGCGCAGTGATACTTGCCGCTCTGTTGCCAGTCGCAATCGATGTGATAACGACCGACCCACTGCGCCAGCTGGGCCAGTCCCCCTTTCAGCAACTGCCGGTAGTGGCTGGCCTTGGCCAGCTCGGCGGTGCCACTGCCGATATTGTGGGGCAAGTCGATGGCGAACCCCGAGTTGCGCCCGGCGGCATTGTCCCCCACCACACCCGCCTCCAGCAGCACTATGCGGGCCTGTGGCTGATGCTCGGCCAGCGCATGGGCAAAGGCCAGCCCGGCATAGCCCGCCCCTACCACCACCCAGTCCCCCTGGACCACCCCCTGCAAAGGCGCACTGGGAAGCCGCTCGGGCAAGATGGCGGCCCAGCCATTGGCCTCTTCACTGCGGGGCAAATAACGAAACTTCATGGTGCATCCTGCTCATGCATATGTCTGCAAGGGCCGCGCTCCGGTAAGAAGGCGGCCCCGATAGAAGGCAGTATCCATAACCAATAAATCATTAGTGATGGATCACCGCCCATTAATTACCACGCGGGGATTGCCGTCCCGTTATAGTATTTGTCCAGCGCCGCCTTGACGGCCTCATTCTGATAGGATGCCACCAGAGTTTTCACCCAGGGTGCGTTTTCATTGCCGCTTTTGACCGCGATGAAATTATTGTAAGGATTCTCTTTGGCGGTCTCTGAATAAATACGTTGCTGCTGGCTCAAGCCGGATTTCAGTGCCCAGTCCGTATTGACCACGGCGGCATCCAGATCATCCACTGAGCGCCCTATGATGCCGGTATCCAGCTCCCTGATCTGCAATTTCTTGGGGTTGTCGATAATATCCGTGGTGGTCGCCAATATGCCCGAGCCGGGACGCAGCTTGATGACCCCGGCCGACGCCAGCACCCGCAGCGCACGCCCTTCATTGCTGGGATCGTTGGGCACCCCTATGATGGCCCCTTCCGGCAAGGCGCTGACCGCATTGAATTTCTTCGAGTACAGGCCGATAGGCCACACCGCCGTATTGCCGACCGGCACTATATGATAACCGCGGCTCTTCACCTGATTGTCCAGGTAAGGTTTGTGCTGGAATGCGTTGGCATCTATTTCGCCATTTTCCAGTGCCTCGTTGGGCAAGATATAGTCATTGAACTTGACAAGCTCGATATCCAGCCCCTGTTTTTTGGCCTGTGCCGACGCAACGGCCCACACATCTTCATCTTCTCCGCTCATGATACCAAGCCGTATGCTTTCCCCGGCATTGGCATATCCTGCAATGATGGCGGCAACCAACGGCGTCAATTTAAATATGGTTTTCAACATGGCTGTTTCCTTGGCAATAAATGATGACGACCCCGAGATTACGGGGTCGATGCAAGGAGTACAAAGCACAAGATATCCCTTGGATATACCAAAATTGACGAACGCCGGGGCGAATGAAATAGCCCTGTGTCAGCGGGCCATTTTCAATCGGTTCATGGCCGCCATGTAGCCTGCCGATGACGGCCGACACCGGATGCAGGAACTGTCCATGACGACCTTTTGCAGAGAGAGGAAACAGGCAGGCCATTGACGGCCTGAACGGCAAACATGGACAGATGACGGAGGCGACACGAAGGAAAATGAGGGTATGACAGGGGATAGTACGGGCGAGCTGCCTGGTTACCGCGGCACGGCAGCCAGCTTGGCTAGGGTTTGCAGGGATTTCTCGATCTCTTTACGACCACCACAGGGGAGCGTGGTGACTTTCCGGTAGTACCAGATGCCGTGGGGACTGAGCCAGAGATTCATGTCGAATGCTCCTCGTCGTCCACACAAAGTGGATGACCAAGGGCGCTTGGAGGCTAACTTATTGAATTGCAGAAACAGGTGGTGGCCCCACCAGCCACATCCCGGCACTCGAGTCCCCCGCCTTGGCTGCTACCTTCCGGTCCTGACCAGGTTGACGAGTTATCAATGCGAGAGGACCAATGGGACCACCGGCGAGGAGAATAGGCAAACTGGCCTGCCAATGCAATGGCTTTCTGCCAGGAGACGAACCGTTCGCCTTATTTTTCAACAATCTGCCGAATGGATCAGCTAAACAGCATGAATTTGGTCCCCACCACCAACATCAGCAGGGCGAACGCCTGCTTGAGCCGCCTGGGGGAGAGGCGATGGGCCAGCCTGGCGCCAACCCGGGCAAACTGGGTGCTGGTCAGCACTATGCCGAGCAGGGCCGGCAGGTAAATGTAGCCGACACTCCACTCGGGCAGATCGGCGTGACCCCAGCCGGCATAGAGGTAGCTCAGGCTGCCCGCCAGGGCGATGGGTATGCTGCAGGCGGCGGAGGCTGCCACGGCGTTGCGCATGGGCACCGAGTTCCAGCTGAGGTAAGGCACCGTCATGGAGCCCCCCCCTATGCCAAACAGCGCCGAGAGCCAGCCGATGACGGTGCCCGCGATGCCGGTGCCGACCGGCCCTGGCATCTGGCGCTCCGCCTTGGGCCTGAGGTTCAGCCCCATCTGCAGCGCCATGGTCCAGGCGAAGCAGCCGATGATGATGTTGAGGGTGCTGGCGCTGAGCTGGCTGGCGGTCATGCCGCCGAGCCAGGCGCCGATGAGCATGCCCGCCCCCAGGCGGCGGATCATCACCCAGTCGACGGCCCCCGCCTCCTGATGTGCCCGCAGGGAACTGAAGCCGGTGAAGATCATGGTGGGCAAAGAGGTACCGAGCGCGAGGTGGGTAATGATCTCCGGGGCCACCCCCTGGGCATGAAAGCTCAGGACCAGCACAGGCACTATGATGAGCCCGCCGCCGATCCCGAACAGCCCCGCCAGCATGCCCGCGAAGGCCCCCAACACCAGATAACCCACAAACAGCATAAAAATTCCTTATATAGCTAAATGGCGGTCAAGTTGACCGCCATTTCCCATAAAAAAAGAGATGGCGTCATGCCATCTCTTTATTGTGCCGATTAATGCAGGGGAATGGTACCGTCCATCACCTTGTAGAAGGCCAGCACGGCGCAACCGAGCAGGGCCGCCGTCATCCCGCGCTCCAGCCGGTTGAGGCTGCGCAGGCCATGGTGCTGGCGCGCCTTCCAGTAGATGAAGATGCCGGGGCTGTAGAGCAGCGCCACCAGCAGCAGGTACTCCACCCCGGCGGCATAGACCAGCCAGCAGCCGTAGACGGTGGCCACCAGGGCCAGCAGCAGGTCACGCTTGCGCTGATGGGGCTGGTGCTCGTAGGTGGTGCCCTGCAGCGCCAGCTTGAGGCCATAGGCGCCGGAGAAGACGTAAGGCACCAGGGCCGCCGAGGTGGCGATGTTGACCAGCGCCAGATAGGTGCTGCTCTGGAAGTAGATGATGATGAGGAAGGCCTGCACCAGACAGGTGGAGCACCAGAGCGACACCTGGGGCGAGCCGTTCTTGTTCTCCTTGGCAAACCAGGCGGGGAAAACCCCTGTCTTGCCCGCGATGTAGGGTACTTCCGCCGCCAGCACTGTCCAG
This sequence comes from Aeromonas rivipollensis, assembly GCF_037811135.1. Classification (NCBI taxonomy): domain Bacteria; kingdom Pseudomonadati; phylum Pseudomonadota; class Gammaproteobacteria; order Aeromonadales; family Aeromonadaceae; genus Aeromonas; species Aeromonas rivipollensis. The sequence goes on from NZ_CP149130.1 coordinate 2,467,838, forward strand.
CTCAGCAGGGCCCCCATCACCGAGATCACCAGACCGATGTTGATGAGCCAGGCGCCCCAGGGGCCGACCACGGCTTCCAGGATCATGGCGGTGGAGGGGTTCTTGAGTTCGGCCAGTTGCGGCTGGTTCATGACGCCGAGGGAGAACAGGGTCACCATGACGTAGAGCGCCAGGGCGCCGAGCAGCGCCAGTACGGTGGCACGGCCCACATCCTTGCGATGACGGGCACGAGCTGAGACCACCACGGCCCCCTCGATGCCGATGAAGACCCAGAGCGTCACCTTCATGGTGGACTTGACCTGATCCATCACAGAACCCAGCTCGGTGTTGCCCTGCCCCCAGATGTCCAGGGTGAAGGTCTCCATGTTGAAGGCGAGCAGGACGGCGACGCAGAAGACGATGAGGGGCACCATCTTGGCGATGGTGGTGACTATGTTCACCAGGGCCGCCACCTGGATGCCGCGCAGCACCAGGGCGTGTACCGACCAGATGAGGAGGGAGGCGAGGCTGATGGCGACCGGGGTGTTGCCGTCGCCGAAGATGACGTTGTCCGGCGTGTCGAAGAAGTAGCTCAGGGCGCTGAACACCACTATGGCGTAGGAGACGTTGGCCAGCAGTTGGCAGAGCCAGTAGCCCCAGGCGGCGTTGAAACCGACGAAATCACCGAAACCGGCCTTGGCGTAGCTGAAGATGCCCCCATCGAGATCCGGGCGACGCATGGAGAGGTTCTGGTAGACCAGGGCGAGGCAGATCATGCCGATCCCGGTGATGGCCCACCCCAGGGCGACGGCCCCGGCGCTGGCGTGCGCTGCGATGTTTTGTGGCAGACTGAAGACCCCGGCACCGACCATGGAGCCGATCACCAGCGAAATGAGGGCGCCGAGCCCTAGTTTCTTGTCCATCTCAAACCTGTTTTATTAAGCGGCGGCTGAGCATCCGTATTCATACAGCGCGCGACATGGGAGGGGCGATAAATCCGTACCCCGTGAAAAAGGCGGCAACTATATTGCATGACTATTCCGACCGCAATCCTTCGCAGTGCCAATCATGCACCGCCTTGACCGCGCGCAATTCTACAGCACTCACTCACCCGGCCTGTGAGCTGGTTCAAATTCAGAAAGACCCGTTGATCTTTCACGTTTTTCCATGATGTCAGCCCTGTTTTTAAAAGAAGCCCTGCATGTCCATGCAGCGGGTCGCCCTGGGCGTCAGGCAGGTCTTTCGGTTTAAACGGCCATAAAAATGCCCCTGTGCCGGTGGCAAGGGGCATGGGCGGATCGCCGCCGGGGTTAGAGTCGCAAGCCGCCGTCGAGATCGATGATCCGCCCGGACAGATAGTCGTTGGCGAAGATGAATTGCACCGTCTGGGCCAGTTGCTCCCCCTGCCCCAGGGCGCCGACCGGAATGGCCTGCTGCATCCGGGCCATGGCCTCGGGTTTCATGGCCGCCGTCATGTCGGTGGCAAAGACCCCGGGGGCTATGCCCATCACCCGGATGCCGTGACGGGCCAGCTCCCGCCCCCAGGTCACCACCAATGAGGCCACCCCCGCCTTGCTGGCGGCATAGTTGCTCTGGCCTATGTTGCCAGCACGGGCGATGGAGGAGATGTTGATGATGACCCCCCCCTGCCCCCCTTTCGCCATCAAGGCCGCCCCCTCGCGGCCGCAGAGGAAGGTGCCGGTGAGGTTGACGTCGATGACTGCCTGCCACTGTGCCAGGCTCATCTTCTCCACCAGCGCCCCCTCTTTCACCTTGATGAGCATGCCGTCGCGCAATATGCCGGCGCAGTTGACCAGGCCATGCAGGGTGCCGAGCTGCTCCTCCATGGCGGCAAAGGTCGCCTCCACCTCGGGCTCGTCCGCCACGTTGCAGACGAACAGGGCGCAGCGACCATCCCGGCTGCGTACCTCGGCCTCGGTCACCTCCAGATCGGCGCGGTTGACGTCGATCAGGGCCAATATGGCCCCCTGGCTGGCCAGACGCAGGGCGATGGCGCGGCCGAGCCCCCGTCCCGCCCCCGTGATGGCGATGACTTTATCTGTGATATCCATAAATGCTCCTTGTTGCCTGGCCCCGGATGACGGGAAAGAATGAATGGCAGGATCCCGCATCACATAGCGCCGGGCTCGTCCTGGGGTTTATCCAGATAGAGTTCGAGAATGCTGGAAAAATCCCGTGCGCCCTGCCCGTTCGCAGCGTGCAAGTTGAAGAGAGTGATGAGAGGCCAGCGTTCTCACTTCTCACCCTGATCTTTACCGAGATACAACGCGAGGATACTGGAGAAATCCTTGCTCTCCTGACCCTGGCTTGCGTGCAGGTTAAAGAGGTTGCGGGCCAGCGCCCCCATGGGCACGGCACTGTGGGCGTGCTCGGCCAGCGCCATCGCGAGCCCCAGGTCTTTCACCATCAGCCGGGTCATGAAGCCCCCCTCATATCCGCGGGATGCGGGGGCATTCTCCATCACCCCGGGCCAGGGGTTGTAGCGCTCCAGGCTCCAGTTGTTGCCCGAGCTCTTGCCCATGATGGTGGAGAGCACGCCCGGATCCAGCCCCTCCTTGACCCCGAGCGCCAGCGCCTCTGCGGTGCCCGCCATGTGGATCGCAAGCAGCATGTTGTTGCACATCTTGGCGATCTGCCCCGCCCCGAGCGCCCCGGCATGGAACAGGTTCTGCCCCATGCAGGCGAGCACCGGCCTGGCCGCCTCGAAATCGGCGCTCTCGCCACCGACGATAAAGGTCAGGGTGCCCGCCGCGGCGCCTGCCACCCCGCCGGAGACGGGGGCATCGAGGAAGCGGATGCCCCGCGCCTTGGCCGCAGCCCCCACAGCGCGGGCCGAGGCCACGTCTATGGTGGAGCAGTCGATCACCAGGGCCCCCGCCGACAAGGTCCCCAACAGATCCTGGCCGCCCCCCTCTGACAACCAGAGCCCGCGCACATGATCCCCGGCCGGCAGCATGCTGATGGCGACATCGCAGCCGGTGACCGCCTCCCGGGCATCCCCGGCGACGATGCAACCGGCCTTGATGGCCCGCTCCAGGCTCTCGGGCACCAGATCAAAGACCTGCACTGCATGGCCCGCCCTGGCGAGGTTCGCGGCCATGGGCCCTCCCATGTTGCCGAGCCCGATAAATCCAATCCTTGTCATTCTTTGCTCCTTGCTTCGTTCGTTATCCGGCATCTCGGCCGGCGCGCCCCTTGGCAGCGCTAGGCCAGGGGATTTGTCCCCTCGGGCCAGCGATAGAAATCGTCGAGCCAGTCAGTGCCGGGCCGGGGCGGCTGCCAGCGGGGGGACTTGTCCTTGTCGATGAGCAGGGCCCGCACCCCTTCCACGAAATCTCCCTTGAGCACGCAGTTGACCGAGAGCGCCAGCTCGTCAGCAAACACCTCGGCCAGCGACTGGCGGCGCGCCGTCCAGTACTGGCGCCAGAGGATGGCGCGGCTGATGGGGCTGCCGGTGCGGCAGCTGTCGCAGGCCTGCGCCAGGCTCCCTTCGCCAAGGGCGGGATCGAAGACGGCATGCTCCAGCCTGTCCAGCACCCCTTGCAGGGTGCGCCCGGCCAGCAGGGCATGGATCCTGGCCTGATGAGGCAGGATCACGGGGGCCGGCAGCTGCTCGCCAGCCTCGGCGTGCAGCCCGCCCAGCAGTTGATCTATCTGCTCGCGCGGATCTCCCTGGGCGGCCCAGTCGAGGGTGGCGAGCCGCGCCGGCAGCTCGGCCCGCTCACGGCTCGCCATGGCGTGATCCGCAAGCCCCAACCCCAGGGCGTCCGCCCCGTTGAAACGGGCACCGGTCAGACCAAGCCAGAGCCCGAGTCGCCCGGGCATGCGGCTCAAGAACCAGCTGGCCCCCACATCCGGGTAGAGGCCTATGGTCACCTCCGGCATGGCAAACAGGCTCTTCTCGGTCACCACCCGAAAATCGGCGCCGGCAAAGAGGCCGATACCGCCCCCCATACAGATGCCATCCGCCACGCAGATGAGGGGTTTGCTGTAGCTGTGGATATGGTGATCTAGCCGGTATTCCTGCTCAAAAAAGTCGCGGGCATAGGCAAAGAGTGCCTGCTCGCTCTCCTCCTGCCGTCGGTAGTAGAAGGAGCGGATGTCGCCGCCTGCGCAGAATGCCTTCTCCCCGGCCCCCTGCAACAGCACGCAGACGATGGCAGGATCCTGCTCCCAGGCCGTGAGCGCCCCTTGCAGGCGCTGGATCATCGGCAGGCTCAGGGCGTTGAGGGAGGCGGGGCTATCCAGGGTCAGGATGCCGATGAGGTGCCCGTCCGCCGTGGGATGGGTTGCCAGGCGCACTGGTTCAGTCATGGGACTCTCCCGTGCTCTTGTCATAGCGCCAGCGCGGGGCACGTTTCTCGAGGAAGGCCGCCACCCCCTCGCGCTGGTTGGCATCGTCAAACAGGGCGAGGAACAGGTTGCGCTCCAGGGGCAGGGCCTCATCCCTGTGGCCGCTGCGCCCCTGATTGATGAGCCGCTTGCAGGCACGCAGGGCGCTGGGGCTCTGGCGCTCCACCCGCTGCGCCATCTGCTGCGCCGCCGTCCAGGCGTGCCCTTCGGTCACCACCTCCTCCACCAACCCCATCTCGTAGGCCAGAGTGGCGCTCACCTTCTCGCCGCAGAGGATCATCCGCTTGGCCCAGCCCGGCCCCACCAGTTCGGTGAGACGCTGGGTGCCACCGGCGCAGGGCAGCAAGCCCACCGAGGCCTCAGGCAACCCCAGCAGCGCCTGCTGCTCGGCGATGCGAATGTCGCAGGCCAGCGCCACCTCGAGTCCACCCCCCATGGCAAAGCCATTGATGGCGGCGATGCTCACCCCGTGGAAGCGGGCCAGCGCCTCGAAGGCGCGACCGAAGGCCTCTGCCACCTCGCGGGCGTGCTCCACATTGCCATCGGCAAACATCTTGAGATCGGCGCCGGCGCAGAAGAACTTGTCACCCGCCCCGCGGATCACCAGGGCCACCACGTCGGGGCGGCTGTCGAGCTCCACCATCATCTGCAAGAAGGCTTGCAGGCTGGCCAGAGTCCAGGTGTTGGCAGGCGGGTGGTCGAGCGTGATGTAGGCCACGTGACCGTGATATTCGAGCCTGATCCTTGTCATTGCACTGTCCTTGTCATTAAACCTGCCGCCATGATGACAGGGTTGAATGGAGCCGAAATTCGGCTGGCTCACAAAGCCTGACGACGGCGCGGCGCCAGTCAGCCATCCCCCGGCAGAAGCAGGAAGACGGGCAACCACCACCCTCTACTCCAGCGACAAACCGGGATCCCCCAGCAGGCGGCGGGCGATGATGAGCCGCATCACTTCGTTCGTGCCTTCCAGAATGCGGTGCACCCTGGTGTCGCGCAGGTAGCGCTCCAGCGGGTACTCGCGGATATAACCATAGCCACCAAAGAGTTGCAGGGCCTCATCGCAGACGCGATAACCCACGTCTGTGGCAAAACGCTTGGCCATGGCGCACCAGGCGCTCTTGTCCGGGCTGCCGCTGTCGAGCTTGGCGGCGGCCTGGCGCACCAGCAGACGGGCGGCGGCCAGCTCGGTGGCCATGTCGGCGAGGCGGAACTGGACGCTCTGGAATTCGCTGATCGGGTGTCCAAATTGCTGGCGCTGCTGCACATGGGCCAGGGCGTCGTCCAGCGCCTGTTGGGCTGTACCCAGCGAGCAGCTGGCGATATTGATGCGTCCCCCATCGAGCGCCTGCATGGCAAACCTGAACCCTTCTCCCTCCTCCCCCAACCGGTAGCGGGCGGGAATGCGCACTGCGCTGAAATTCACCTCCCGGGTCGGCTGGCTGTTCCAGCCCATCTTCTCCTCCGCCTTGCCGTAGCTCACCCCCGGCGTATCGGCGGGCACCATAAAGGCAGATATCCCCTTGGCCCCCTCGCCCCCGGTGCGGGCCATCACCACCAGCACCTCTGTGCTGCCCGCCCCCGAGATGAAGACCTTGCTGCCGTCGATAAGATAGGTCTCGCCATCCCGTACCGCACGGGTCTTGAGGGCGGCGGCGTCCGATCCCGCCCCCGCCTCGGTGAGGCAGTAAGAGCCCAGCAGCTCGCCGCTGGCGAGCCTTGGCACCCACTCTGCCGCCACCTCGGCCGGCAGCCAGCTGCCCAGCATCCAGCTCACCATGTTGTGGATGGTCAGGTAGGCCGTGGTGGAGGTGCAGCCCATGGCCAGGCGCTCGAAGATGAGGCTGGCGTCGAGTCGGCTCAAGCCCAGGCCGTCATATTGCTCCGGGGTGTAGAGGCCGCATAACCCCATCGCCGCCGCCTGCTTGATGGTGGGGACGGGGAACTCATGCTCCCTGTCCCAGCGCGCGGCGTGGGGCTTGAGCGCCAGATCGGCGAAGGCACCGGCCGAGTCGACACAGGCCCGTTGGGATTCGGTCAGGGTAAAATCCATCTTGTTCGCTTCCTCGTTATCTCAATCGTTCGGGCCACTCAGGCAGCTGGCCGGCCGTGGCTGGCCCGGCGGGAGTGCCTTGGGCCCACTCCTCACCGCAGGTGGATGGTCATGTTGGGTCCGGTCGGTATGTCCTCGTCGAACCAGCGTTCTGTCACCGTCTTGGTCTCGGTGTAGAAACGCACCGCCTGCTTGCCATAGGCGTGCAGATCCCCGTAGAAGGAGCCCCGCCAGCCGGTGAAGGAGAAGAACGGCAGCGGCACCGGAATGGGCACGTTGATCCCCACCTGACCCACCGCCACCTCGTGGCGGAACTTGCGGGCCGCGGCGCCGCAGCCGGTGAAGATGGAGGTGCCATTGCCATAGGGGTTGTCGTTGATGAGGGCGAGCGCCTCGTCCAGGCTCTCCACCTCCAGGCAGGCGAGCACGGGGCCGAAGATCTCCTCCTTATAGATGCGCATCTGTGGGGTCACGCCGCGAAACAGGGTCGGCCCCACCCAGTTGCCCACCGGGTAGCCGGGCACGTCGCAGAAACGTCCGTCCAGCAGGCACTGGGCCCCCTCGGCCATGCCTGCTTCAATCAGCCCCTCGACTCGTACCTTGGCTTCAGGGCTGATAAGGGGGCCATAGGCGGCTTGCGGATCGTGCCAGACACCCGGCTTGACCCTGGCAAACTCGGCGGCGAGATCCGGGATCCAGTCGCGGGCGCCGCCCACGAAGACCGCCACACTGATGGCCATGCAGCGCTGACCGGCCGCCCCCACCCCGGCCCCCACCAGGTTGCTCAGCACCTGCGCCTTGTTGGCGTCCGGCATGATCACCATGTGGTTCTTGGCGCCGACGAAGCACTGGGCGCGCTTGAGGTGGTCAGTGGCGGTGCGATAGACGTGAGCCCCGACCCGGGCGGAGCCCACGAAGCTCACCGCCTTGACGTCCGGATGGGCAAGCAGCGCATCCACCTGCTCGGCGCCGCCGTGCACCACGCTGAGGATGCCCGCTGGCGCCCCCGCCTCGGTGAACAGCTCGGCCAGCCGCATGGGGGTCAGGGGATCCTGCTCGGAAGGTTTCAGCACGAAGCCGTTGCCGCAGGCCACCGCCAGGGGGAACATCCAGAGCGGTATCATGGCCGGGAAGTTAAACGGCGTGATGCCGACGCAGACCCCCAGCGGCTGCACCCAGGAGTGGCCATCCACCCGGCGCGCCACGTTGCCCATGGTCTCCCCCAGAGTCTGGCTGGCGACGCCGCAGGCCTGCTCCACCACCTCGATGCCGCGCCACACATCTCCCCTGGCGTCCGCCAGATTCTTGCCCGTCTCCTGGGCCAGCAGGGTCGCCAGCTCGTCGTGATGGGCTTTGAGCAGATGTTGATAATTGAACATGACCCGGGCCCGCTCGGGGGCTGGCACCTCCCGCCACAGCAGGTAGGCGTCGTGAGCGCGGCGCACCGCGAGTTCCACCTCGGCCGAGGTGGCTCTCGGCACCCGCGCCAGCAGACTCTGATCCGCCGGGTTGGTCACCTCGATCCAGGCTTCGCTCGCGGAAGGGTACGCCTCGCCCCCAATATAGAGCGGCAGATCCCCGTACTGGGTGTGGTGTTGGCTCATGCCGCACTCTCCTTGGCTGTCCGGTGGCTGGCACTGTGCCAGAGCCCCTCAGGCAGGCCGGCAGACCGGATGCTCTCGCTGATCATCTTGCTCACTCCTTGCGTTTGCTTGCTCGGGGTATGCCCTTGCAGTCGGCACTCAACGAATTTACCTTAGACTAACAACCAATTTACGTTTACGCTAACGTAAACTTAAATCACGAATGGACTGACCAGTTTCCCTCCGTTTCGAGAGCGCGAGACAGGTGAGCACCAGAGACCAAGGAGAGCAAGGATGCATGCCCTGATGGATGAAACCCTCCGCGCCCTGACCGAGCAGGTCGAGGCCTTCTGCCAACGAGTAATAGCCCCGCGCGCCGCCGAGATTGACCAGAGCAACGCCTTCCCCCGCGACCTCTGGCCCTTGATGGGTGAGCTTGGGTTGCACGGCATTACGGTGGCGGAAGAGTATGAGGGGGTGGATCTGGGTTATCTGGCCCATGTGCTGGTGATGGAGCAGGTGAGCCGCGCCAGCGCCTCGGTCGGCCTCTCCTACGGCGCCCACTCCAACCTCTGCATCAACCAGATCCACCGCCACGGCACCCCTGATCAGAAGGCGCGCTATCTGCCTGATCTTGTCAGCGGCAGGCATGTGGGGGCACTGGCCATGAGCGAGCCGGGGGCCGGGTCCGACGTGGTCAGCATGCGGCTCACCGCGGTGCGCGAAGGCGATCACTATGTGCTGAACGGCAACAAGATGTGGATTACCAACGGCCCGGATGCGGACACCTTCGTCATCTATGCCAAGACGGATGCCAATGCCGGGGCCAAGGGGATCTCCGCCTTTATCGTCGAGGCGGGCACCCCGGGATTCACTACGGCCCAGAAGCTCGACAAGCTCGGGATGCGCGGCTCCAGCACCTGCGAGCTGGTGTTCGACCACTGCCGCGTGCCGGCAGAGAACCTGCTCGGCGCCCTGCACGGCGGGGCCCGGGTACTGATGAGCGGCCTCGACTACGAGCGAGTGGTGCTGGCCGCCGGTCCCCTTGGCATCATGCAGGCCTGCATGGACGTGGCGCTCCCCTATGTGCGCGAACGCAAGCAGTTCGGCCAGGCCATCGGCGACTTCCAGCTGGTGCAGGGCAAGCTCGCCGACATGTATACACGCCTCGCCAGCAGTCGCGCCCTGGTCTATTCGGTGGCCACGGCCTGCGACAAGGGCCGCACCAGCCGCAAGGATTGCGCCGCCACCATCCTGTTTGCCGCCGAAAACGCCACCCAGATGGCGCTCGATGCCATCCAGTTGCTCGGCGGCAATGGCTATATCAACGAATACCCCACCGGCCGCCTGCTGCGGGACGCCAAGCTCTACGAGATAGGGGCCGGCACCTCGGAGATCCGCCGCTGGCTCATTGGCCGCGAGCTGATGGGAGAGAATGCATGATGCTTCTCTCTTTGCCCCCTGCCATTGGCAGCAACAACCAGATGGGAGAGAACCCATGAGCCAGATCCACTCCCGCCTGGATACAACAAGCGCCGACTTTGCCGCCAATCGGGAGGCCATGCAGGCCCTGGTGGCCGATCTCAACGCCCGCCTCGCCGAGATAGTCCAGGGCGGCGGCGCGGCCAACAACGCCCGCCATCAGAGCCGTGGCAAGCTGCTGCCCCGCGAGCGCATCAATCAGTTGCTGGATCCGGGTTCCCCCTTCCTCGAGCTCTCGGCCCTGGCCGCCTGGCAGGTCTATGAGGAACCCGTGCCCGCCGCCGGCATCATCACAGGGCTCGGCCGGATCGCGGGCCGGCTCTGCCTGCTGGTGGTGAACGACGCCACCGTCAAGGGGGGTACCTACTACCCGCTCACGGTGAAAAAGCACCTGAGGGCCCAGGCCATCGCCGAGCGGCTGCGCCTCCCCTGCCTCTATCTGGTGGATTCCGGCGGCGCCTTCCTCCCCATGCAGGACGAGGTGTTCCCCGACAGGGAGCATTTTGGCCGCATCTTCTACAACCAGGCCCGCATGTCGGCCCAGAACATCCCCCAGCTGGCGGTGGTGATGGGGCTGTGCACCGCCGGGGGCGCTTATGTGCCCGCCATGGCGGATGAATCCATCATGGTCAGGGAACAGGCCACCATCTTCCTGGCGGGCCCGCCCCTGGTCAAAGCGGCCACCGGCGAGGAGATCAGCGCCGAAGCCCTGGGGGGGGCCCTGGTGCACTGCGCCCACTCCGGGGTGGCCGACCACCTGGCCGAGGACGATACCCATGCCCTGACCATAGCCCGCACCCTGGTGAGCAATCTGGGGGAAAACAGCATGCCAGCCTCGGGTTCGCCTTCATGCCACCCAAGCTACGATGAGCCCCTCTACCCCATAGAGGAGCTCTACGGCCTGGTGGGCACCAGCCTCAAGCGCCCCTATGACGCCCGGGAGCTCATCGCCCGCCTGGTGGATGGCTCGGTGTTCGACGAATTCAAGGCACTGTTCGGCACCACGCTCGTCACCGGCTTCTCCCGCATTCAGGGTATGCCGGTGGGGATACTCGCCAACAACGGCGTACTCCACAGCGACAGCGCCCAGAAAGGCGCCCACTTTATCCAGCTCTGTAACAAGCGTGCCATTCCCCTGCTGTTCCTGCAGAACATCACCGGCTTTATGGTGGGAAGTCAGGCGGAAAAAGAGGGGATCGCCAAGCACGGCGCCAAGCTGGTCACCGCTGTGGCCTGCAGCCGGGTGCCCAAAATAACCCTGATCGTCGGGGGCAGCTTTGGCGCCGGCAACTACGGCATGTGCGGCCGCGCCTATGAGCCCGATTTTCTGTTCAGCTGGCCCAACAGTCGCATCTCCGTCATGGGAGGCGAGCAAGCTGCCGGCGTGCTGGTGCAGGTACGCCGGGACAAGCTGGCGGCCGACGGCAAGACCCTGGGGGAGCAGGAGGCGGACGCCATCCGCGCCCCCGTCATCGCGCAGTATGAACGCCAGGGGCACCCCTACTACGCCAGTGCAAGGCTCTGGGATGACGGCGTCATCGATCCCGCCCAGAGCCGCACCGTGCTGGCCCTGGCGTTGGCCGCCTGCCAGGGTGCCAAGCCCGGGCCCGAACAATACGGCATCTTCAGGATGTAAGGAGTTCGACATGTCCGATCCACTGTGCAATGACCCCCTGGCTGGCTGCCGGCTGGAACGCCACGGCCCTCTGGTCGAGCTGGTGCTGGCGCGCCCCGCTCGCCACAACGCCCTCGATGCCGATCTGATGCAGGAGCTGCTCGATTGCCTGGATGATCTGGCCCATCGCCACGGCCAGCCGCTGGCCGAACGCCCCCATGTTCTGCTGCTGCGGGCAGAGGGCAGGCACTTTTGCGCCGGTGCCGATCTCAACTGGATGCGCAACCAGCTCAATGGCGACTTCGATCCCAGCTCGTTTGAAAAGAACCGGGAGGATGCCCGGGTGCTGGCCAGGTTGATGCAAGCCCTGGACGAGCTGCCCTTCCCCACAGTGGCCCTGGTGCAGGGGGCGGCCTATGGCGGAGCACTCGGCCTGCTCTGTGCCTGTGACATAGTGCTGGCCAGCGACGACGCTCGCTTCTGCCTCTCAGAGGTGAGCCTGGGGCTGGTGCCTGCGGTGATCAGCCCCTATGTGGTGCGTGCCATGGGGATGCGCCAGGCCCGCCGCTACATGCTGAGCGCCGAGCCCTTCGATGCCATCACCGCCTGCCGCCTCAACGTGGCGCACCGGCTCTGTGCGCCGGAGCAACTGCTCTCCGAGGGACGGGCTTTAGGCATGCGTCTGTGCCGCAACGGCCCCCAGGCGATGAAGGAGACCAAGCGGCTGCTGGCCGCCATCGAACAGCAGCCCGGTCATAAACACGAAGAGATAACCGTCGAGACCATAGCCCGGGTGCGGGTCGGACTCGAAGCCCAGGAGGGGATGCAGGCCTTCTTCGACAAGCGCCCCCCCAACTGGCGCCCCCGTTTCAAGGATGAGACATGACTCAATACCAGCCCATCAAGCGTCTGCTTATCGCCAACCACGGCGAGGATAACCGGGGGGCGGATCAACGCCTTGCCCCCCTCAATGTCTTCATGAACGAGTGTGCCTTTATGAACGAGGAGCAGACATGACACATCAGGCTCCCATCAAGCGCCTGCTGATTGCCAATAGGGGCGAGATAGCCGTGCGCATCATCAAGACTGCCCGCCGCCTCGGCATTCACACCATCGCCCTCTACTCGGACGCCGACGCCCGCGCCATGCATGTGCGGGAAGCGGACGAGGCCTGGCACCTGGGGCCTGCCCCCGCGCGGGAGAGCTACCTCGATGCCGCCAAGGTGCTGAAGATTGCCCGCGAGGCCGGGGCCGATGCCGTGCACCCCGGCTACGGTTTTCTGTCTGAGAACAGCGACTTTGCCAGCGCCTGTGCACAACAGGGGCTGCGCTTTATCGGCCCGGGCGGCGCCGCCATCCTCGCCATGGGGGACAAATCCGGCGCTAAGGCGCTGATGCAGGCGGCTGGCGTCCCCGTGCTGCCCGGCTATCACGGCGCGGATCAGACGCCGGCCCTGTTGCGTGATCAGGCGCACCAGGTCGGCTTCCCCCTCCTTATCAAGGCCGCCAGCGGCGGCGGCGGCAAGGGGATGCGCCGGGTCGAGCAGATAGACGAGTTTGACGCCGCCCTGGCGGCGGTGAAACGGGAAGCCCTTGCCGCCTTCGGAGATGACAACGTGCTGCTCGAGCGCTACCTCGCCCGCGCCCGCCACGTGGAGGTGCAGGTCTTCGCCGATACCCTCGGCAACGCCATCTACCTGGGGGACAGGGACTGCTCGTTGCAGCGCCGCCACCAGAAGGTGATCGAAGAGGCCCCCGCCCCCAACATAGCCCCGGCGCTTCGCCGCGCCATGGGCGAGGCCGCCGTAGCCGCCGCCCGGGCCATCGACTATGTGGGGGCCGGTACCATCGAATTTCTGCTGTGCGGGGAGGCGTTCTTCTTCATGGAGATGAACACCCGGCTGCAGGTGGAGCACCCAGTCACCGAGGCCATCACCGGCCAGGATCTGGTGGCCTGGCAGCTGGCAGTCGCCGAGGGCAAGCCGCTGCCGCTCACCCAGGAGGACGTGGTGCTGAGCGGCCATGCCGTGGAGGCGCGCCTCTACGCCGAGGACGTAGGCGCAGGCTTCTTGCCCGCCAGCGGTCCCATCCACTGGCTGCACTGGCCACAGGGGGTGCGCATCGACACCGGGGTCGCCGCCGGCGATGAGGTGAGCCCCTATTACGATCCCATGATCGCCAAGCTGGTCGCCCACGGCCAGAGCCGCGCCGAGGCCTTCGCCAGGCTGGCCGATGCCCTGGCGGCCCTGAGTCTCGGCCCCCTGGTGCACAACGGCCCGCTGCTGCTGCGCCTGTGTGAAGAGCCGGACGTGCTGGCCATGGCGCACCACACCCAGTGGCCCATTCCCACCGAGCCGCTGGCCATACCGACACTCGCCTGGCCGCTGGCCACCCTCTGGCTCGCCAGTCGCACTGGCCCCTCCCCCTGGCAGCAGGCCCCCGGCTTTCGGCTGGGCGAGAGCAGCAGCCTGACGGCAGCGGTGCGGATCGGCGAAGAGGCCCGGGTACTGACCCTGGCCGAGCGCGCCGGCCGGCTCACATGGCAGGGAGAAGCCTACCCCTATGAGCTGGGCACCGATCATATCCGTCTGCAGCGGGCGGGCCGCTGGGTGCGCTGCCCCGTCACCCCGGCGGCAGAGACAGCCTTCGTGCTGCAACTGGATGACAGGCACATTCCCTTCGCCGCCAATGATCAGCGCCATAGGCCACACCATGATCATGAAACGGCCCAAGGCGCCCTGGCCCCCATGCACGGCATTGTGGTGGCGCTGCTGGTCGAGGTCGGGCAACCCGTCAGCAAGGGGCAACCCCTGCTGGTGCTGGAGGCGATGAAGATGGAGCACGTCTTGAAAGCAGACAAGGAGGGGGTGATCACCGCCCTCTGCTGCCGCCAGGGGGAGCAGGTGAGCCAGGGCGCCGTCCTGGTGCACTTTGCCGACCCGATCGCCGATGATGCTCAGGGAGGTGCAGCATGAGCAAGGAGCATGGCACGCCCGTCGACAGGGTCAGCCTGGTGGAGGTGGGACCGCGGGATGGGCTGCAGAACGAACCTCGCCTGTTGTCGCTGGCGCAGCGGCTTCTGCTTATCAACCGCCTCGCCGAGAGCGGCCTGCAACGGATCGAGGTGGGGGCCTTCGTCTCCCCGAAGCGAGTGCCGCAGATGGCAGACTCCGCCGAACTGTTCAAGGCCCTGCCCCGCAAGGGAGCGACCCGTTATGGTGCCCTGGTGCCCAATTTGCAGGGCTTGCAGGCCGCGATCCAGGCCAGGGTCGACGAGATTGGCCTCTTCACCGCCTGCTCAGACGGCTTCACCCGCGCCAACATCGGCATCGGCGTCGAAGAGTCACTGATCCGCTTCGCCCCGCTGGTGGCGGAGGCGCGCCGCCTCGGCATCAAGGTGCGGGGTTACCTTTCCACCGTCATCGCCTGCCCCTATGACGGCCCGACCCGCCCGAAACGGGTCGCCGCCCTGGCCGAGCGGCTGCTGGATCTCGGCTGTCACGAGATCTCCCTGGGCGACACCATAGGAATAGGCACCCCGGGCACTGTGGTGCCCATGCTGGATGCTGTGCTGCACGAAGTCCCGGCCGGCCGGCTCGCGGTGCATTTTCACGATACCTATGGCCAGGGGCTCGCCAACCTGCTGCCGGCGCTCGAGCGCGGCATCCGTACCATAGACTGCTCTGTGGCGGGACTCGGTGGCTGCCCCTATGCCCCCGGGGCCTCCGGCAACGTCGCCTCGGAAGAGGTGGTCTATCTGCTGCACGGCCTTGGCATGAGTACCGGAGTGAACCTCTACAGGCTGGCTGCCACCGGCCAGTGGGTGAGCGAGCAACTCGGGCGCCCCAACGGCTCCCGGGTCGGGCAGGCGCTCCATGCCAGGGCCAGAGAGCAGCAGCCAGGACTCGATGAGATAGCACAAGGAGAGTGCCATGACCCCTGAAAGCGCCCCCGCCAGGAAGAGCGGCATCATGTCGTTATGTCAGGAGGTAACCCCATGCAGGATCAGGCCATGAGAGCCGGCAGTTTCTGCGGCAAGGAGCGAACCTACAGCATCTCCGAGCTGGCTCAGGAGTTCGACATCACCCCGCGCACCATCCGCTACTACGAGGATGAGGGGCTGATCACCCCGGCCCGGGAGGGGCAGACCCGCATCTACAGCCACAAGGACAGGATCCGCCTGAAATTGACCCTGCGTGGCAAGCGGCTCGGCTTCAGCCTGGCGGAGATCCGCGAGCTGTTCGACATGTATGACACCGACCGCTCGAGCCGGATGCAGCTGCACTCCATGATCCAGCTCATAGAGGCGCGGCGCCACTCCCTGCGCCAGCAGCTCGAAGATATCCAGATGGTGATGGCCGAGCTGGATGCCGCCGAGCAGCGCTGCATCCACTCCCTGAGCGGCTTGAAGAAAGACGCGGATTGACGCGCTACGGGGGACCTTGCCCCCAGGCCCTGACAAGGCGCGTCTGCTTCAAGGCCTGACTCCGCACACCCCGCTGGCCTGCCCGCAGTCCATCCGAGTTGGTGTGAAAGGCTGCCGACTGCTTGATCTCCCCCCATCCCGAACAAAAAGGCAGGGCCCCCCCCCCTGGCGCAGGAGGCCGAACCTTGCTCAATAATTCGGCTAACCCGGACAGAGCAAGGCGCAGCCAGAGAGCCATACCATGATCGAACGGCGATTAATTGCTACCATGTGCGCATCAAATGGAGACCATCATGCCCAAGCCTCTGCCCGCTCGCCTGTTGCGTTACGCCCTCTATCTCTGCGCCGGTCTGCTCATCTGCGTCACCATCTTGCTCTGGCAAGCCCCCAACCTCATCCAGCGCCACCTGCCGGGCTGGCTCGCCACCCATTATGGTCTGCAACTCACCCTGGGGAAGATAGAGGTCGGGCTGCGCTCCCCCTCCCTCACCCTGGGGCCCAGCACCCTGCTCGATGAGCAGCAACATCCCCTGGTGTCGTTCGACGGGTTGCGGCTCATCCCTAAGCTGAAGGAGAGCTGGCGTCAGAGAGCCCTGGTGCTGGAGGAGCTGATCCTGACCGCCCCCAGGGTGGATCTGGTGCGCCTGGCGGACAGCAAGGGAGAGGCTCGCTTCAATCTGACCGAGGTCCTGGCCCCCCTGCTCTCGCCAGTGCAAGCGCAGACGCCACCGGTCGCCACCGAGCCCGTCGTGGTAAGCATCGGCAAGCTGGCCCTGGTCCAGGGGCAATTTCACTACCGGGATAGCCGCAAACAGCGCAGCCCGGGCTGGGTGCCGCCCCTGACCCTGGACAAGATCGCCCTGCAACTGCCCGATTTTTCCAGCGCAGCGACGGCCCTCAACCCCTATCGGCTGAGTGCGACCCTCAATGAGAAGAGCCCCCTCAAGGCCGACGGTGAGTTCAACATCATGACGGGGGCCGGCAAGGGGCAGCTCAGCCTCGGCAAGCTGGCCCTCGCCCCCTTGGCCCCGCTCTGGGCCCCTTATGTCAAGGCCACACTGGCCAGGGGAGAGGCCAGCGCCGAGCTGGCGTACCGGCTCACATCCGGCAAGCAGGGGCTGGCATGGCAGATCTCAAGGGGCAGGCTGACCCTGGCCAACTGGCAGCTCAAGGGGGCCAAGGGGGGCGAATTTGCCCGTTTCAACCAGCTGGCCATGACCGGGATCCGGGTCGATGGCAGCAAGCAGTCCCTCGAGGTCGGGGCCCTCACCCTCAAGGCCCCCGCCGTCACCGCAGTGCTCGATGAAAAGCAGCAACTGGACCTGGCCGCACTGCTGGTCTCGCCGCCTGGCACCAAAGCCACGGCCAGACAGCCGACAGCGAGCAAGCCCTGGCGCTGGCAGCTCAGAGAGGCCCGCATCAGCCAGGGGGCGTTCAAGCTGACCGAGTCCAGCAGCGGCAAGCCCCTGTTGCGGGATCTCTCGGGATTGGAGCTCACCCTGGGGAGCCTCGGCAGCCAGCCCGGCCAGAGCAGCCCCCTCACCCTGACCGGCACCCTGCATCCCCAGGCAACCGTGGCCTTTGATGGCACCCTGGAGCTCAGCCCCTTCGCCCTGAACGGGACTATCAGGCAGCAGGGCCTGCCGCTCACCCTGGCGCAGCCCTATCTGCAGGATCTGCTGCGCATCAGCGTGCGGGATGGCCGGCTCGCCAGCCGCACCAAACTGGCCCTGACCACGGATGACAAGGGGGCTCTCAGCAAGCTGGACGTCAGTGGCGGGCTCGACATCGAGGGGCTGAATGTATTGGATCGGGCCGACAACCAGCGGCTGCTGCAGATAGACAAGCTGCAGCTGAGTGGCCTGCACTACGACGGCATCCGCCAGCAGCTGAAGATAGCCGACATACTGCTGAGCAAACCCTTCGCCCGCATCGAGATAAGCGAAGAGGGAGTCACCAACGTCCAGCAGTTGCTGCTGCCACAGCCGGCCAGCAAGCAGAGCGCCCCCGCACCGCATATCCTCATCGACCAGGTCCGCACCGCCCAGGGCAACCTGCGATTTGCCGATCGCAGCCTGAGCCCGGAATTCGTGGTGGACATCGCCTCCCTCGAGGGTCAGAGCCGCCACATCAGCAACACCCCGGGTCAGCGCTCCGAGCTCGCCTTCCATGGCAAGGTGGACAGATACGCCCCGGTGACCATCAAGGGGGGCGCCAACCTGCTGATCGACGATCCGGTGCTCGACGTCGCCGTGGCCTTCAACAACCTGGAACTCACCACCTTCACCCCCTACTCCAGCACCTATGCCGGCTACGCCATCGACAAGGGGCAGCTCTCCATGAAGCTCAACTACAAGCTGCAGGGCAACCGGCTGGAGGGGGACAACGACATCACCATCAAGAAGCTGCAGCTCGGCGAGAAGGTGAAGAGCGAGCAGGCCAAGGATCTGCCCCTCGGGCTCGCCATCGCCCTGCTGAGCGATGCCAGCGGCGTCATCAAGATGAACCTCAAGGTGAAGGGCAACCTGGATCAGCCGGATTTCAGCCTGGGCAACATCTTCTGGGACGTGCTCGGCAACACCCTCGGCAAGGCCATCAGCTCCCCCTTCTCCCTGCTGGCCTCCCTGACCGGCGGCACCAAGGATCTCGATGAGCTCCCCTTCCTGCCCGGCGATCCCGCCCTCACCCCGACCCAGCAGAACAAGCTGACCACCCTGGCCCAGGCACTGAAAGACAGGCCCAGGCTCAGCATGAACATCCGCGGCAAAGTCAACTTCAACGAAGAACGGCCCATATTGCAGCGCCAGAAGCTGGAGCGGGTGCTGGCCAAGATCACCGGCAGCCCGGTGGATCTCGCCCTGCTGGAGCAGGATCCTGCCCTGCAGAGCGCCCTGGCCGAGGCCTATGAGGCCAAGTTCAGCGAAAACCTCGGCACCCTGGCCGATCGCCTGGCGCTCCCGGCGCAGAGCCCGGCCCTGCGCGCCCAGGCGGTGATCCTGTTGCGGGATCAGCAGCTGATCACCGCCAAGTCCCTACGCAACCTCGCCATGCGCCGGGCCCAGAACACCAAGGAGTATCTGGTGGATACCCAGGGCATCACGCCGGATCGCCTGTTCGTGCTGGACAGCCAGGTCAAGGAGACCGACAAGGAGGCCAAGGTGGTCCTCACCCTGGACAACTGATCCGCTGGGCGCCAAGGTGGCGCCCTGTTTCTGCCACGACGGCGCAGCACCTGACGGCAATACTGGCCATTCCCCTGATACCCTTCCCCCCGGATGACCCCTTCGCAGCCCATAGCGCCAGCCTGGCTGACCGCCCCCTCTCTTCAACTCGACCTTCAACACGGCCTTGAACACGAGCAGGGGGTTGCGAGGCTGCGTGCACCTCTCCTCGCTCCTTTGCTCCTTCTCCCGCCGCAGGCGAGCTGAGGACTGACGAGCCCCCTCCTTATTCAATGTCGTCTTTCTTCTGGAACTGGGCTGACCGCCAGGGTCAAGGTCGCCCCTCTCGCCAGCCATGCCGGCGAACCCGCCAATTCGGCCATCTGTCAATCTGAAGAAATGGCCCAATACTATTTATATGGTGATATTGGGCCATTTCTATATCTCGCCTTTTGCTCACCACAGGGACAGCCCCGTGACCCTGCCTTCCCGTCTCGAGGCGATTTTCACCCAGGCAACCCTTGACCCCGCACCTTGTCGGCTTGAGGCGCTTTTCGCCATACGGGGCATGCAAGCACCTCGCTCCAGCTTCCCTGCCCCCTCCTCTGCCTTGCCAGGGGTATGGAGACAGGACGGAGAGGGAGAGGGCAAACAGATGGACAAGCCAACCCGTCATAAAATAGGAGAAGCACACTCTTGTCTGATGGCATATGAAGACATTTTTCAATCAAAAAGAGCCCACAGCCACCGTCCGGGGTTTCCAAGGCTC
This sequence comes from Aeromonas rivipollensis, assembly GCF_037811135.1. Lineage (NCBI taxonomy): Bacteria > Pseudomonadati > Pseudomonadota > Gammaproteobacteria > Aeromonadales > Aeromonadaceae > Aeromonas > Aeromonas rivipollensis. Next base: position 2,487,280 of record NZ_CP149130.1, read on the forward strand.
CGCCAACCTCAGTTGCCATTACCGTTACCGAGTTTCATCTTGAGGTGCTATTCATACAAAAACGCAACCTTGAAAACGTTTTTCGTTCACCAGCCATCTACCTGAATGGTACGAATGGTTGGTCACTTAAAATTTCGTGTCATTTTTTTACCATTTAGAACCCTCCCCCCCTTGCTCAGGGCCAAGAGCCTGCCTAAAATCGCGCGTCTTTTATCAACCCCCACCTCTATTTTTGGAGAACGCCACGTGAGCGAAAAATTGGCCAACCCTGCCCCTCTGGGTCTGATGGGTTTCGGTATGACCACCATTCTGCTGAACATCCATAACGCAGGTTTCTTCCCCATCAGCGCCATGATCCTGGCCATGGGCCTGTGCTATGGCGGTCTGGCCCAGATCATCGCCGGTATCATGGAGTTCAAGCGTGGCAACACCTTCGGTGTCACCGCCTTCATCTCCTACGGCACCTTCTGGTGGAGCCTGGTGTTCCTGCTGGTGATGCCGACCATGGGTCTGGCCGAAGCCACTCCCCACGCCTACATGGGCTGGTACCTGCTGATGTGGGGCATGTTCACCCTCTTCATGCTGGTGGGCACCGTCAACTTCCCGCGCGTGAAGCAGTTCGTGTTCGCCTCCCTGACAGTGCTCTTCTTCCTGTTGGCCGCCCGTGACTTCACCGGCAGCACCCTGATCGGCACCATCGCCGGTTTCGAAGGCATCATCTGTGGCGCCAGCGCCATCTACCTGGCCATGGCCACCGTGATCAACGAACAGTTCGGCCGCACCGTGCTGCCGATTGGCGATCACAAGAAAGCCGCAGCAGTCCAGCTCAAGGCTGCCGCGTAAGCGCAGCCCCAGGCCTTCGCGCCCATGCAAAAGGCACCCCTAGGGGTGCCTTTTGTTTTTTCTGTCGCCGCAATGCCGATCAGCTCTGCTCCTCGGCATATCCCGCCAGCAACCGGGTGGCCGGGAAGCGGGCGGCAGGCTGCTGACCATAGAAGCGCGCGAGCTGCTCGTAGACTGCGGGATAGACGGCCCGCAGGCGCAGGGGCTCGGTGAAAAAGCTCTCGCTGCACACCGCGAAAAACTCGGCGGGGTGCGAGGCGGCATAGGGATCTATCTGCGTCACCTCTCCCCTGGCCAGCTCTGCATTCATCTCATCGAACGCGCTCTGCAGCGCCTGGGTCCACTGGCGCTGATCCATGCCGCTCGGCAGCGGCGGCCCCCCGTCGGCATCCCCCCCCAGCATGTCGAGCTTGTGCGCCAGCTCGTGGATCACCAGGTTGAAACCATCCCAGTCCCCATCCTGCTGCAACTCGCTCCAGGCCAGCACCAGGGGCCCCTGGGGCCAGGATTCGCCGGCGTTCTCCTCCTCCCACTCGCTCACCAGCCCGAACTCGTCCTGCACCTCCTGGCGGCGGGTGACGGGCTCGGGGATGATGATCACCTCGTGAAAGCCGCGATACCACTCCAGCCCCAGATGCAAGATGGGCAGCACCGCCTGCAGGGCCAGCACTCCCTGCTGACGGGGGCTGAGCTCGACCCCGAGCTGGGTCAGCGTCTTGCGGGAGAGGAAGTGGCGGGCCAGTTCGATCAGCTGCTGCTCTTCATCGCGGGAGAAGCCCTGCAAAATGGGCACGGCCGCCAGGGCCTGCTGCCACTCCAGCGCCTGTGGGGCATGACGCTCCCCGGGAGAGGCAAGACCGAATACCGCTTTCAACCTGGACCAGAACACAGGGACTCCTCATACCACATCAGAATAATTTCACGAACCGCTTCGGCCGCTCCCCATACCCTTGCGCCAGGTAGAAGCGGTGAGCCCCCTCGCGCTTGAGGCTGCTGGAGAGCTCCAGCTGGCTGCAACCCGAGGCCAGCGCCCGCGCCTCGGCCTCCGCCAGCAGCAGGGCACCAATGCCGCCGCTCCTTGCACCTTCATCGATAACCAGCGCCGAGATCAGGCCCCAGGCTGGTGCAAGGTGCATGGGTTGCAGCCTATGCCAGATCAGCACCCCCACCATGTTTCCATGGCGCTCTGCCACCAGCACCTCCCGAGCGGGATCCGGCTCGGCCAGCCGTCCGTCCACCTCCTCGCCCGGGGTGGGATAACCCAGCTGTGCGAACAGCGCCGACAACAGGGCGCCATCCCCCCGCTCGGCGAGACGAATGGTGCAGTTATCTTCTCTCATTGTCACTCCTGGCCTCCTATTTGCACTATGCCCTGCGGGCCCCTGGGTCGGGAAAAGATGCACCTGATGGGTAAGTTCCGAATCTTGTCCAGTTCCACGCACCATTTGTTAATGTCAATTCACAAATTAACAAAGTGACAACACTTTTCACTAGGAAGGGCCGATACAAACCGATATGTTAAATCCCGCGGACTAACCAGTCGAAAGTCCCGCACAATACTGAGTGGCCCCCTTGGTCACCACATATTTCAATGTTAAGGGAGCGAGGCATAGACCTCGCCAAGACAGCGCAACAAAGGAGTTGTTGTACATGAATGAGATCGTCAATGCCATCAATGGCGTGATTTGGAGCCCAGCGCTCATCTATCTGTGTCTGGGGGTGGGCCTCTACTTCTCCCTGCGCAGCCGTTTCCTGCAACTGCGCCACATGAAAGAGATGGTGCGCCTGATGTTTGATGGCAAGAGCACGGATGCCGGTGTCTCCTCCTTCCAGGCGCTGGCCATGACCCTGGCCGGTCGGGTCGGTACCGGCAACATCGCCGGCGTCGCCACCGCCATCACCTTCGGGGGCCCGGGCGCCCTGTTCTGGATGTGGATGGTCGCCTTCCTCGGCGCCAGCTCCGCCTTCGTGGAGTCCACCCTGGGTCAGGTCTACAAGGAGAAGATCAACGGTGAATACCGCGGCGGCCCGGCCTTCTACATCGAGAAAGGGCTCGGCATGAAGTGGTACGCCTGGACCTTCGCCATCGCCACCATCTTCGCCTGCGGCGTGTTGCTGCCAGGGGTGCAAGCGAACTCCATCGGCTCCAGCCTGCAGACCGCCTTTGACATCGATCCGAACGTCACCGCCGCCGGTCTGGCGCTGCTGCTCGGCTTCATCATCTTCGGCGGCGTCAAACGCATCGCCAGCTTCGCCAGTACTGTGGTGCCCTTCATGGCGCTGGGTTACATCATCGTCGCCTGCGTCATCATCGCCCTCAACATCGGCCAGCTGCCAGGCGTCATCCTGCTGATCTGGAAGAGCGCCTTCGGGATGGAAGCCGGTTTCGGTGCCATCCTGGGTCTGGCCATCATGTGGGGCGTCAAGCGTGGCGTCTACTCCAACGAAGCGGCTCAAGGCACAGGCCCCCACGCCTCCTCCGCCGCCGCTGTGAGCCACCCCGCCAAACAGGGCCTGGTGCAGGCGTTCTCCGTCTACATCGACACCCTGTTCGTCTGCTCCGCCACCGGCTTCATGCTGCTGATAACCGGCCTGTACAACGTACAGGGTCCAGACGGAGCCGCCCTCTATACCGGCATCGCCGGCATCGCGGCCGGCCCCGGTTATGTGCAGACCGCCATGGAGAGCATGATGCCCGGCTTTGGCAACTACTTCGTCGCCATCGCCCTGTTCTTCTTCGCGTTCACCACCATAGTGGCCTACTACTACATCGCCGAAACCAACATCGCCTACATCAACCGCAAGATCAACCGCCCCTGGCTCACCTTCCTGCTGAAGCTGGCCCTGATGGCCTCCACCGTCTACGGCACCGTCAAGACCGCCGATCTGGCCTGGGGTCTGGGTGACATCGGGGTCGGCCTGATGGCCTGGCTCAACATCGGTGCCATACTGCTGCTGCAAAAGCCCGCCTTCGCCTGCCTGAAGGACTATGAGGCCCAGAAGGCCCTGGGGCTGGATCCCGTGTTCCACCCGGAGAAACTCGGCATCAAGAACGCCGACTACTGGACGGGTCGCCGCTCCGAGCAAAACCTGGAGCAGGAGCAATCCGGTCATCCGTTCGAGCCGGACCGCCAGTCCACCTGAACCATTGACCCCTAAACAGATAAAGAAATGGCAGCTTAGGCTGCCATTTTCATTTCTGCTCTCTTGCGAGTGAGCGCCGGTTCAGAGCGCATTGCGGCGGGGTCCGAACGGCAGGCGCCAGCGAAACAGGCTGTTGAGGGTCGCCCGCCACTGATTGGGGCGCCCCAGGATCTGCTTTTGCAACCGGGTCTCTTCCTTCAGCATCACCTCATCGCTGCGGGCCCAGGCCTGATGGTAGAGCTGCTTGATCCCCGCCAGCGCATCCGGCGACTTGGTAATCAGTGTCCTGGCGAACTCCCGCGCCGCGTCGAGGGGATCCTCGCAGACCCGGCTCACCAGCCCGAGCGCCCGCGCCTCCTGGGCATCCAGCTCGCGACCGCTCATGGCCAGTTCCATGGCGGTGTCCACCCCCATCAGATTACGCAGGGTGACGCTGCCACTCATGTCGGGGATGATGCCCCACTTGATCTCCATCACGGAGAAGCGGCAATCCGGGGTGCTGAATCGAAAATCGGCCCCGAGCGCTATCTGCAGGCCGCCACCGAAACAGACCCCCTGGGTCACGGCTATCACCGGCACCGGCAACTGGTGCCAGCCATAGGCGACCCGCTGGGCCAGGTTGGTCGCCTCATCCGCCTCGCGTCTCAATATTTCCAGGGCCGCCACCGGCTGCCTTAGCATGGATTTCACATCCAGCCCGGCGCAGAACGCCCGCCCCTCGCCGTGCAGGATCACCGCCCGCAGCCCCTTCTGGCGCGCCAGCTGGTTCAGCGTCTCGTCGATGGCGCCGAACATGGCCCTGTCCAGCGCATTGAGCTTGTCCCCCCGGGTCAGCATCACCTCGGCGATGCCGTCCCGGATCTCGCACCTGATCCTTGGCTTGTCCATTTCCTTCCTCTTCCTTGTGCCTACACTGGTCATACCACAACGTTACCAGAGTGTTATCGGCAGGTACAGGGAGGTCAGCCCGGCTCTGCGACTAAAGTCGGCTGGCCCCGCCCTGGCCCCTTTGCCAGACTGGCCCCATGCTCACGGCCGAGAACTGCCATGTCACTTCTGTTCGATTTTTCCCGCCCGCCCTTTGATTGTCTGGGTGAGGCGGCCCGTGAACGGCTCGGCCAGCGCCTCAGCATCTGCTACTTTCGCGCCGGCCAGACGGTGCAACAACCGGGGGATGAGCCCGCAGGCCTCTACCTCGTCATCAAGGGCGTAGTGGAGGAGTCGGGGCCTCATCAGCCCTTCGGCGACTATGGCGTGGGGGACATGTTCGACGTGCGCGCCCAGTTCGACGGCCGCTGCCGCCATCGTTTCAGCGCCCTGGAGGACACCCTCTGCCAGCTGATCCCCCGCGACACTTTCCAGGGGTTGTGCGACGCGCACCCCGCCTTCGCACACTATTTCACCGCCACCCTGGCCGAGCGTCAGCGAGAGCAGGAGCGCCGCGGCCAGCTCGGGCAACAGAACCTGGCGGAATTCATCCTGACCCGCATCGACCCCGGCCATCTGCAGCCACCCCTGCTGCTGGACAGCCAGACCAGTCTGCTGGCCGCCAGCGAAGCCATGGCCAGCCGGGGCACCGATTGCCTGCTCTATCCCGCCTCTGACGGCAGCCTGAGCCTGGCCACCCGCAAGACCCTGCTCCATGCCCTGACCCTCAAGGGTCTGCCCCTGACGGCGCCGCTGGCGGTGCTGACCCCGGCGCCGCTGATCGGCCTGACGCAAGGCAGCTACCTGTTCGATGCCCTATTGCTGATGACCCGCCACCGCATCAAGCGGCTGGTCATCTGGCAGGGGCAGGAGGTGGCGGGAGTTCTGCACCTGACCCAGGTGCTGGGGCTCTTCTCCGCCCACTCCCATGTGCTGACCCTGCGCATCGCCCGGGCAGACAGCCAGAGCGCCCTGGAGGCGGTGGCCCGGGAGCAGCAGCAACTCATTCGCACCCTGTTTGCCCAGGGGATCCATACCCTCTTTCTGATGAAGCTCATCGCCACCATCAACGAGCAGTTGATCGCCAAGGCCTTCGCCCTGGTGATCCCCCCCGAGGTGCAGGAGCAGGTATGCCTGCTGATGCTGGGCTCGGAGGGGCGTGGCGAGCAGATCCAGAAAACCGATCAGGACAACGCCCTGATCCTGCCGGATGGCCTGCATTGGCCAGACCGCCAGGCCGATCTGGCCGCCTTCAGCGCCCTGCTCGCGCGGCTCGGCTATCCCCCCTGCCCAGGAAAGGTGATGGTCAGCAATCCGGAGTGGGTCAAGGGTGCCCGGCAGTGGCAGGACGAGATAGAGCAGGCATGCGTGCGGGCCAGCGAGGCCGACCTGCTGTGGCTCGCCACCCTGGCCGATGCCCAGGCCATCATGGGGGATCGCCCCCTGCTCGCCCCCCTCGCCCGCTATCTGAGAGAGCGACTGGCCGACAGGCCGGATCTGCTGGCGGAGATGGCCCGGGCAGCGGTCGCCTTCCACACCCCCCTCACCCTCTTTGGCCGGCTGGAGCAGGCCCCCGAGGGGCTGGATCTCAAGCGCGGCGGCCTCTTCCCCCTGGTGCACGGCCTGCGCGTGCTGGCCCTGGAGGCAGAAGTGCTGGAGACCTCGACCCTGGGGCGGATCGACGCCCTGGTGGCCGCGGGGCGCCTGAGCCCCGACTATGGCGCCAACCTGGCGGAAGCCTTCCGGCTGTTTGTGCGACTGCGGCTGCGCAGCCAGCTCAAGGATGGCGACAGCCGGGTACAGGTCGCCGAACTCGCTCACGGTGAGCGGGATCTGCTGCGCCACGCCCTGCATCAGGTGAAGAAGTTCCAGCAGTGGCTCACCTTGCACTTTCGTCTTAGGCAATAGGCATGTGGTGCCGCTGGCGACGTCGTTGGCTGGGTCGGGGCTTTGGGGACGGGGAGTTTGCCCCCCTCTTTGCGACGCCCCCCGAGGAGGAGTGGGTGGCGCTGGATTTCGAGACCACCAGCCTGGATCCCGAGCGGGCCGAGATAGTCTCCATCGGGGCGGTACGCATCCAGGACAACAGGGTGTTGACCGGCGAGGCGCTGTCCATCAGGGTGCAGCCACCGGCCAGCCTGAGCGAACACTCGGTGGTGATCCACGGCCTGCGCCATCAGGATCTGCAACAGGGCATGGCGCTGGAGGCCGCACTGCGCCTGCTGCTGGCCTTCATCGGACCCCGCGAACTGGTGGGCTACCACATCGCCTATGATCTGCGGATCCTCAATCTGGCCTGCCAGCGGCACTGGGGGCTGCGCCTGCCCCAGCGTGGTCTGGAGGTGAGCCGGCTCTATCACGACCACCTCTATCGGCGCTATCCCGACGCCGTCATCGACCTGCATCTGGCCGCCATCTGTCAGCACCTGGGGTTGCCGCCCCTGCCCCTCCACGACGCCCTGAGTGACGCCACCGCCGCCGCCCTCATCTTCCTGCGCCTGCATCAGGGCGGCCCCCTGGCTTATCCCAAAGTCTAATTGTCCACAAATAACATTTAATTCACATTTTGGTTACATGAGCAGGCCCCCTGCTCGGTAGGGACAACCTTCAATCACAGCTGACACAACCGTCACGGAGAACTGCAATGGAACAGCAACGCTATCTGAGGATCCAGCAAGATCCCAACTTCCAGGAGCTGGTCAGCAAACGCCAGCGCTTCGCCTGGACCCTCTCCATCCTGATGCTGGGGCTCTACCTGGCGTTCATCCTGCTCATCGCCTTCGCCCCGGGCTGGCTCGGCACCCCGCTCAGCGAAGGCTCCAGCATCACCCGCGGCATCCCGGTTGGCGTGGGCCTCATCGTCTCCTCCTTCGTGCTGACCGGCATCTATGTGTTCCGGGCCAACGGCGAATTTGACGAGCTGAACCAGAAGATCCTCAAGGGAGTGCAATCATGAAAGGCAAGTCTCTGCTGCTCAGCGGCCTGGTCTCCACCCCCTTGCTGGCGGCCGATGCGCTGACCGGCGAGGTGCAACGCCAGCCCCTCAACATCTCGGCCATCGTCATGTTCGTGGCCTTCGTGGCCGCCACCCTGTTCATCACCTACTGGGCCTCCAAGCGCAACCGCTCGGCCTCCGACTACTATGCGGCCGGCGGGCGCATCACCGGCTTCCAGAACGGTCTGGCCATCGCCGGTGACTACATGTCCGCCGCCTCCTTCCTCGGCATCTCCGCCCTGGTCTACACCTCGGGCTATGACGGCCTCATCTACTCCATCGGCTTCCTGGTGGGCTGGCCCATCATACTGTTCCTGATAGCGGAAAGACTGCGCAACCTCGGCAAGTACACCTTCGCCGACGTGGCCTCCTACCGCCTCAAGCAGACTTCGGTACGCAGCCTCTCAGCCAGCGGCTCCCTGGTGGTGGTGGCCCTCTACCTCATCGCCCAGATGGTGGGTGCCGGCAAGCTCATCGAGCTGCTGTTCGGCCTGCAATACCATGTGGCCGTGGTGCTGGTCGGCATACTGATGGTGCTCTACGTGCTGTTCGGCGGCATGCTGGCCACCACCTGGGTCCAGATCATCAAGGCTGTCATGCTGCTCTCCGGCGCCTCCTTCATGGCCATCATGGTGATGAAGTCCGTCAACTTCGACATCGGTGCCCTGTTCAGTGAAGCGGTCAAGGTCCATGCCAATGGCGCCGCCATCATGAGTCCGGGTGGCCTGGTGGCCGATCCCATCTCCGCCATCTCTCTCGGGCTGGCCCTGATGTTCGGCACCGCCGGTCTGCCCCACATACTGATGCGCTTCTTCACCGTGAGCGACGCCAAGGAAGCCCGTAAATCGGTGTTCTATGCCACCGGCTTCATCGGCTACTTCTACATCCTGACCTTCATCATCGGTTTCGGTGCCATTCTGCTGGTCAGCACCAACCCGGACTTCAAGGACGCCACCGGCGCCCTACTGGGAGGCACCAACATGGCCGCCGTCCATCTGGCCGACGCCGTGGGTGGCAGCCTGTTCCTCGGCTTCATCTCCGCCGTGGCCTTCGCCACCATACTCGCCGTGGTTGCCGGGCTGACCCTGGCGGGTGCCTCTGCGGTCTCCCACGACCTCTATGCCTGCGTCATCAAGGAAGGCAAGGCCAACGAAGCCGACGAGCTGCGCGTCTCCAAGATGACGACCCTGGTGCTGGGTGTCGTCGCCATCGGCCTCGGCATCCTGTTCGAGAAGCAGAACATCGCCTTCATGGTGGGCCTGGCCTTCTCCATCGCGGCGAGCTGCAACTTCCCGGTGCTCTTCCTCTCCATGTTCTGGTCCCGCCTCACCACCCGCGGCGCCGTCTATGGTGGCTGGCTGGGCCTCATCAGCGCCGTGACCCTGATGATCCTGGGCCCCACCGTGTGGGTGAAGGTACTGGGCCATGCCCAGGCTATCTTCCCCTACGAGTACCCGGCGCTCTTCTCCATGGCGCTGGCCTTCGTCGGGATCTGGTTCTTCTCGGTCACCGACAAGTCCCAGACGGCCTCCGAGGAACACCAGAAGTTCTTCCCGCAGTTCGTCCGCTCCCAGACCGGGCTCGGTGCCTCCGGCGCCTCCGCCCACTAAGGTTGTCTGACCGCCCCGAAGCCGGCCCTGTGCCGGCTTTTCTTATTCCTGGCCTCCCCCCTCGCCTCCCTTTTCCCGACCCGCAGGCAAGTGGCGCCTTGCTCGCCACCTGGCCCCCGGTGCAATGGGCCCCGATCACAGTTCTTGCTAAAACTTTCGGGGGATCTGTGCCATAATGCGCGCCATTTGACAGACAACCTGGGACATCTCCTTTGTTAAGCAGCAACAACATCACCATGCAGTTCGGCGCCAAGCCGCTGTTTGAGAACATCAGCGTCAAGTTTGGCGGCGGCAACCGCTACGGCCTCATAGGCGCAAACGGCTGTGGCAAGTCCACCTTCATGAAGATCCTCGGCGGCGATCTGGAGCCCACTGGCGGTAATGTGAGCCTGGACGTCAATGAACGCATCGGTAAGTTGCGCCAGGATCAGTTCGCCTACGAAGAGATGCGCGTGCTGGACGTGGTCATGATGGGCCACGTCGAGCTGTGGGCCGCCATCGCCGAGCGCGATGCCATCTATGCCAACCTCGAAGCGACCGACGACGACTACATGAAGGCCGCCGAGCTGGAAGGCCTTGTCGCCGAGTATGACGGCTATACCGCTGAATCCCGCGCTGGCGAGCTGCTGCTGGGTGCCGGCATCCCCATCGAACTGCACAACGGCCCCATGAGCGAAGTGGCCCCGGGCTGGAAACTGCGGGTGCTGCTGGCACAGGCGCTGTTCTCCAACCCCGACATCCTGCTGCTGGACGAACCGACCAACAACCTGGACATCAACACCATCCGCTGGCTGGAGCAGGTGCTCAACGATCGTGAAAGTACCATGATCATCATCTCTCACGACCGTCACTTCCTGAACTCCGTCTGCACTCACATGGCGGATCTGGACTACGGCGAGCTGCGGGTCTACCCGGGCAACTACGACGAGTACATGACGGCGGCCACCCAGGCCCGCGAGCGTCTGATCGCCGACAACGCCAAGAAGAAGGCCCAGATTGCCGATTTGCAATCCTTCGTCTCCCGGTTCAGTGCCAACGCCTCCAAGTCGAGCCAGGCCACCTCCCGCCTCAAGCAGATCGACAAGATCAAGATCGAGGAGGTGAAGGTTTCCAGCCGTCAGAACCCCTTCATCCGCTTCGAGCAGGAGAAGAAGCTGTACCGCAACATCCTGGAGATTGAAGGGCTGTCCAAGGGGTATGGTGAAGAGCCGCTGTTCAAGGGCCTGAGCATGATGCTGGAAGTGGGCGAGAAGGTCGCCATCCTGGGTACCAACGGCATCGGTAAATCCACCCTGATCAAGACCCTCATGGGCGAGCTGGCACCGGACAGCGGCACCATCAAGTGGTCCGAGAATGCCCAGATCGGCTACTACGCCCAGGATCACGCCGACGATTTCGACACCGATCTCAACGTGTTCGACTGGATGGCCCAGTGGAAACAGGCCAACGAAGACGAGCAGGCGGTACGCTCCGTACTGGGCCGTCTGCTGTTCTCCCAGGACGACATCAAGAAGCCGGTCAAGGTGCTCTCCGGTGGCGAACAGGGTCGCATGCTGTTCGGCAAGCTGATGATGCAGCGCCCCAACATCCTGATCATGGATGAGCCGACCAACCACCTGGACATGGAATCCATCGAATCCTTGAACCTGGCGCTGGAGATGTATCAGGGCACCCTGATCTTCGTCTCTCACGACCGTGAGTTCGTGTCGTCCCTGGCGACCCGCATCATGGAACTGACCGAGAACGGCATCCGTGACTTCGGCGGCACCTACGAGGATTACCTGCGCAGTCAGGGCGTGGTGTAACCTCCGGGTCTTCCATCATGAAACCGGCGCCAGTGGCGCCGGTTTTTTTTATGCCTCCTTGCTCCCCCTGCGAGCCTCTCCCACTGAAAGAGAAGGGTTGGGAAAGCAAGAGTGAGGTGCAGGCATCGCGCGTTGTCATAAATCAGTCCCGCTCATCCCCTGCCAGGATGGGCAGCACGAGCCCGTCCCTGGCCCCTTCCCTCTTCAGCCCGCCCGCGCTTGCCGAGCGGGCACCTGTTCGGGACATAAAAAAACGGCTCCATCAAGGAGCCGTTTTCAATGAGGGCGTGGTCGATTACTCGACGGTCGCCTCCACGTCGGTGAAGTACTCAATCTTGGCCGCTTTGCGCAGCTCGTCGATCAGCGACTTGTAGTCGGCCTGGGCCTTGCCCTGACCGAGCTGGCCTTGCAGCAGGCTCACCATCTGGGACGGTTCCTTGGTCACATTGACCTTGTCCAGCGCCACCACCACGCGATCGCCATTGGCTTCGGCCACCAGTTCGACGCTCGGCTTGCCATCCTTCGGATGGGGCATGCGGAACGCCTGGGCCAGCAGGTTCTGATCCATCTCCTGGGCGAAGCGGGAAACCCCCTTGTGGCTCTCCACCTTCAGCCCGAGGGCGGTCAGATCGGCCTGGATGTCCTCGCCGGCGTGCAGCTTGTCCAGCAGGCCCTGGGCCTTGCCACGGGCTACTTCGCTGGCCTTCTCATGCTTGATGGCCGCAATCACCTGATCCTTGATCTCCGCCAGCGGCTTGGCCGCCTTGGGCTGATGACCCATGATGTGCAGCACCAGCGCCTTGCCATCGGCGAGCTCGATCACGTCGGAGTTGGTGTTCTCGTCGCGCAGTTGCTCGGAGAAGGCAGCAGCAAGCACCTTGGGATCATTGAGGGGCGCCTGGGCATCGGCCTGGCTGAAGTAATCAGACGAGACCACCTTCAGACCCATGGCTTCGGCAGTCAGATCCAGCGAATCCGGGTTCTCGAAGCTGCTGTCGGCCATCTTCTGCTGCTCGGCGAAGAACAGCTCCTTGGCCTTGTCCGCTTGCAGACGGGTGATGGTTTCGCTCATCACATCCACGAACGGCTTGGTCTTGGCAGGCTCGACTGCCAGCAGCTTGATGATGTGGAAACCGAACGGGCTCTTCACCACGGCAGAGAGATCCCCCGCCTTGGCCAGCGCAAAGGCAGCCTGCTCGAACGCCGGATCCATCACCCCTTTCTCGAACCAGTCCAGTTCGCCGCCCTTCTTGGCGGAGAAGGTATCGCTGGAGTTGGCTTTGGCCAGGGTAGCGAAGTCTTCACCGCCCTTGACCTTGGCCAGCAGCTCGTCGGCCTGCTTCTGGGCCGCCTTCTCATCCTTGCCAAAGGGGATCAGGATGTGTGCCACGCGGCGACGCTCCGCACGCTGGAACAGGTCCTGGTGCTGATCGTAGTAATCCTGGGCATCCTGCTCGGTCACCTTGATGTTCTTGCTGAGGTTGGCGGCATCGAGCAGCAGGTAGTCGACCTTGACCTTCTCGTCGTTCATGAAGCGGCCGCTGTTGGCCTTGTAGAACTGATCCACCTCGGCGTCGGTCACCTCGACCTCACCCAGGTAGGCGGAGGCAGCCAGGCGTACCAGGCGCAGGTCCCGGGTCTGGTTGTAGAGCTTGTCGAGCTGCTCGGCCTCGCCCTTGAGGGCGAACTCGGAGCCCAGCAGGGCGCCCATCAGTTGCTGGCGCACCATGTCCTGGCGCAGGGAGTCGCGGAACATCTCCGGGGTCATGCCGGCACGGCGGATCAGCTGCAGGTAGCGATCGTTGTTGAACTTGCCGTCCTCGGCAAACTCCGGCATCTCCACGATGGCCTGCTTGATCTGCTCATCGCTGACCCGCAGGCCGAGCTGACGGGCCTTGTCATCGATCAGCGCCTGATCGATCAGCCTGTCCAGCACGCCGCGGCGGAACTGTTTCATGTAGTCAGGGTTGGCGGCCAGCTGGTTGAAGGCCTCACCCATTTGGGATTCCATGCGGGCCCGCTCGTTGCGATAGGCATTCTCCAGTGCGGGGGCACTGATGTCATTGCCGTTGACGGTAGCGGGGGCGGTACGTGCCGGGCCATTGAGGTAGCTGCCTACACCGGCCAAGGCAAAGGAGAGGATGATCAGGCCCAAGATAACCTTGGCTACCTTGCCCTGCGCCCCTTCGCGTAGTTTATCCAACATCATGTTTGTACTTATGCTCCCGAACTCGATGGGCGTAAATAATGAAAAGGCGCACCGATTGCGATGCGCCTTGGTCAATCAGTATGAGGGAGAGCCCTCTCACTTGTCTGGTCAGCGACCAAGGTCGGAGCCGATGAGAATCAGCGCCCGGCTTAGTTGACCGCGTCTTTCAGGGCCTTGCCGGCTTTGAAGGCAGGAACTTTACCGGCAGCGATTTCGATGGTCGCACCAGTTTGCGGGTTACGGCCAGAACGAGCGGCACGCTCGCGAACGGCGAAAGTACCGAAGCCAACCAGAGCAACCTGGTCACCCTCTTTCAGGGCTTCACCTACGGCGTCAATGAAAGCATCCAGCGCACGGCCAGCGGCAGCTTTGGAGATATCAGCACCGTCTGCAATCTTGTCAATCAGTTGAGATTTATTCACTCTTATATTCCCCTTTTATCGAACATCGCTGCGGCACTGATTTCCCTGGCCACAACAAGTGGAGGTTTTATAACAAGCCTCCTGATCAGTTGCAAGTGACAATCTGGCGCAAACCCGCGCCACATCACGCATTGCGACTCATCATGAGTACCCGATCGGTGGTCAAGGCTACTTCCGTTATCCGGCGCATGCAAGCCTTAACCACCCCCCGAATGCGCCAAATTTGCGGCGCATCAACATTTACACGACAGAAACGCGTTCGAAACCCTGCGGATTGTCCTGCAACGCCAGTGCAAGCACCTCATCAATCCAGCGAACCGGATAAATTTCAAGGTCTTGTTTGACATTGTCCGGGATCTCCTCGAGATCTCGTTCGTTCTCTTTCGGGATGAGCACCCGCTTGATGCCGCCACGGTGAGCCGCCAGCAGTTTCTCCTTGAGCCCCCCGATGGGCAGCACTTCGCCGCGCAGGGTGATCTCCCCCGTCATGGCCACGTCGGCACGCACCGGGTTGCCAGTGAGGCTGGAGACCAGGGCGGTACACATGGCGATACCGGCGCTCGGACCGTCTTTCGGGGTCGCCCCTTCCGGCACGTGCACGTGGATGTCGCGCTTCTCGTAGAAGTCGGCGTTGATGCGCAGCTTCTCGGCACGGGCCCGTACCACCGTCATGGCGGCCTGAATAGACTCCTGCATCACGTCACCGAGTGAACCGGTGTAAGTGAGCTTGCCCTTGCCCGGCACGTTGGTGGTCTCGATGGTGAGCAGATCGCCCCCCACCTCGGTCCACGCCAACCCGCACACCTGGCCTACCTGGTTCTGATCGGTGGCCTTGCCGTAATCGAAACGCTGTACCCCGAGGAACTCCTTGAGGTTCTCCTGATTGACCTGAACATGCTTGATGCTCTTGTCCAGCAGGATGCGTTTGACTGCCTTGCGACAGATCTTGGAGATCTCGCGCTCCAGGCTACGCACCCCCGCCTCGCGGGTGTAGTAGCGGATGACGCCGACCAGAGCAGAATCCTCGATGGTGATCTCGGACTCTTTCAGACCGTTGCGCTGGATCTGCTTGGCCAGCAGATGCTGCTTGGCGATGTTGAGCTTCTCGTCCTCGGTATAACCGGACAGACGGATCACTTCCATCCGGTCCAACAGCGGACCCGGGATGTTCATGGAGTTGGAGGTGGCCACGAACATCACGTCCGACAGGTCATAATCCACTTCCAGATAGTGATCGTTGAAACTGCTGTTCTGTTCGGGATCCAGCACTTCCAGCAAGGCAGAAGCGGGATCGCCGCGCATGTCCGAGCTCATCTTGTCGATTTCGTCGAGCAGGAACAGCGGGTTCTTCACGCCGACCTTCGCCATCTTCTGGATGAGCTTGCCGGGCATGGAGCCGATATAGGTGCGGCGGTGACCGCGGATCTCCGCCTCGTCACGCACGCCACCGAGGGCCATGCGCACGTACTTGCGACCGGTCGCCTTGGCGATGGACTGACCGAGCGAGGTCTTGCCCACACCGGGAGGCCCGACCAGGCAGAGGATGGGGCCCTTGAGCTTGTTCACCCGCGCCTGTACCGCCAGGTACTCGAGGATGCGATCCTTGACCTTGTCCAGGCCATAGTGATCCGAATCCAGCACCTCTTGTGCCTTGGCGAGATCCTTCTTGACCTTGGAGCGGGCCTTCCACGGCACCTGCACCATCCAGTCCACATAGCTGCGCACCACTGTGGCTTCGGCGGACATGGGGGACATCATCTTCAGCTTGGCAAGCTCGGCCAGGGCCTTCTCGCGCGCATCGTCCGGCATCCCCGCCTCGTCAATCTTGCGATTGAGGGCTTCGAATTCGTCCGGGCTGTCTTCCAGCTCACCCAGCTCTTTCTGGATGGCCTTCATCTGCTCGTTGAGATAGTACTCCCGCTGGCTCTTCTCCATCTGCTTCTTGACCCGGGAGCGGATGCGCTTCTCGACCTGCAAGAGGTCGATCTCCGACTCCATCATGGCCATCAGAAACTCGATGCGCTCCGACACAGAGGCGATTTCCAGCACCTTCTGCTTGTCTTCGAGCTTGAGCGGCATGTGGGCAGCCATGGTGTCAGCCAGGCGCGCCGCATCGTCGATCGCCGAGATCGAGGTCAGCACCTCGGGCGGGATCTTCTTGTTGAGCTTGATGTAGCCTTCAAACTGGCCGATGGCGGAGCGCACCAGCACATCCTGATCCTTCTCCTCGATGGGGGCAGACGCTATGTACTGCGCCTCACCGACGAAGAAGTCTTTGTCATCGATCATCCGCTCAAGACGGGCACGCTGGCCCCCTTCCACCAGCACCTTGACGGTACCGTCAGGCAGCTTGAGCATCTGCAAAATGTTGGCCACTGTCCCGACGGAGAAGATCTCCTCCACCGTCGGCTCGTCAGTTGACGCATCCTTCTGGGCCACCAGCAGGACTTTCTTGTCCTGCTCCATGGCCGCTTCCAGACAGCGAATGGATTTTTCCCGCCCCACAAAGAGTGGAATGACCATGTGGGGGTAAACCACCACGTCACGAAGAGGCAGGACGGGAATCTCGATGCGTTCTGAACGCTCTAGGTTCATATATGTCCTCTCGGCTTGTTATACCGTTGGCAAAGCGCTTGGCTGAGTATATGGGGGCGCAAAGATGAGATTCAATCGCCTTGGCCGTAAAAAGCATGAAAGGGGCAAAATGCCCCTTTATGTGATTAAAAATCAGTCAGTTACTCTGACACTGCGGCCTGTGTCTCGGGATTGTCGTAGATCATCAGGGGCGCGGAGTCCCCCTTGATCACCGACTCGTCGATCACCACCTTGCTGACCCCTTCCAGGGAGGGCAGGTCATACATGGTGTCGAGCAACACGGCTTCGACGATGGATCTCAGGCCACGGGCACCGGTCTTGCGCTCCATCGCCTTGCGGGCGATGGCGTTCAGGGCGTCGTCACGGAACTCCAGTTCCACCTCTTCCAGGGCGAACAACGCGGCGTACTGCTTGGTCAGTGCGTTCTTCGGCTCTTTCAGGATCTGGATGAGGGCCGCTTCGTCCAGCTCGGTGAGGGTTGCCACCACCGGCAGACGACCGATGAACTCGGGGATCAGACCGTATTTGATCAGATCTTCCGGCTCCACCTTGGCAAAGTTCTCGCTCAAGGTCGCCTTGGCATTCTTGGATTTGACGTCAGCGCCAAAGCCTATGCCGGTCCCCTTGACGGAACGCTGCTCGATCACCTTGTCCAGGCCTGCGAAGGCGCCACCACATATGAATAGGATCTTGGAGGTATCGACCTGCAGGAACTCCTGCTGCGGATGCTTGCGACCCCCTTGCGGCGGCACTGAGGCGATGGTGCCTTCGATCAGCTTCAGCAGTGCCTGCTGAACCCCTTCCCCGGAGACATCGCGGGTGATGGAAGGGTTGTCCGACTTGCGGGAGATCTTGTCGATCTCGTCGATGTAGACGATGCCGCGCTGGGCCTTCTCCACGTCGTAGTCGCACTTTTGCAGCAACTTCTGGATGATGTTCTCCACATCTTCACCCACATAACCGGCTTCGGTCAGGGTGGTGGCATCGGCCATGGTGAAGGGCACATCCAGCAGACGGGCGAGCGTCTCGGCCAGCAGGGTCTTGCCGCTGCCGGTCGGGCCAATCAGCAGGATATTGGACTTGCCAAGCTCCACACCACCGGACTCGCTGCCGCTGCGCAGACGCTTGTAGTGGTTGTAGACGGCAACTGCCAGCACCTTCTTGGCGTACTCCTGCCCGATCACGTAGTCGTCCAGATGGGCGCGGATTTCATGAGGGGTCGGCAGCTCGCTACCATCGCGCTTGGGAGAGATCTCGCGGATCTCCTCGCGGATGATGTCGTTGCACAGCTCGACACACTCATCACATACGTAGACGGAAGGGCCAGCGATCAGCTTACGCACTTCATGCTGGCTTTTGCCGCAGAAAGAGCAATAAAGCAGCTTGTCGCCCTCACCCTTGCGTTTCTCTGTCATTCAGCGACCTCGTTTTATCAATAGAGGATGGATCGTCCTGTTGAGTTTACAACAGGACGGGATACCCTGCTCAGCCGCGCTGGCTCAGGATGCCGTCAACCAGACCATAGGCCACGGCCTGCTCGGCCGACATGAAGTTATCACGGTCGGTGTCGCGTTCGATGGTGGCCATGTCCTGTCCGGTGTGGAAAGCCAGACGATCGTTCAGGGTATTCTTGATTTTCAGGATCTCCTGGGCATGGATCTGGATGTCAGATGCCTGGCCCTGGAAGCCACCCAACGGTTGGTGGATCATCACGCGAGCACTGGGCAGGCAGAAACGCTTGCCCTTGGCACCGCCGGCCAGCAGGAAGGCGCCCATGGAGCAGGCCTGCCCCATGCAGACGGTGCTGACATCCGGCTTGATGAACTGCATGGTGTCATAAATGGACATACCCGCAGTGACGGCACCACCCGGCGAGTTGATGTAGATGCTGATGTCCTGATCCGGGTTCTCGGACTCCAGAAACAGCAGCTGAGCCACCACCAGATTCGCCATGTGATCTTCAACCTGACCGGTCAGGAAGATCACCCGCTCTTTGAGCAGACGGGAATAGATGTCATAGGAACGCTCCCCTTTCGCCGTCTGCTCGACCACCATAGGGATGAGCGCATTGCGTGGGGATTCAGTCACATCGTTATAGTTCTTGTACATAAGGCATTGTCCCTAAAATAAAATGGCCCGAGTGGAGATCACACGAGCCATTATACTTAACAGTTTTGACCTTAAGTCAAATGTTCTTAGGCAGCGGCACCGGACTTGTTGATCACTTCGTCGAAGGCAACTTCTTTCTCGGTCACTTGCGCCTTGGACAGGATCAGATCGATGGCTTGATCTTCGATGGCCAGATTGCGCACGCCATTCAGCATCTGCTCGTTCTTCTGGTAGTACTCGATCACTTCCTTCGGATCTTCGTAGGCAGTGGCCATGGACTCGATGATGCTGGTCACACGGGCGTCGTCAGCCTTGATCTCGTTGGTGCGGATGACGTCACCCAGCAGCAGACCGACGCGTACACGACGTTCGGCTTGCGCCTGGAACAGCTCGGCCGGCAGCTCGGGAGCGTTGCCGCCCTGGAAGCCACCGAAACGCTGCAGGGCTTGCTGACGCAGGGCGTCGATTTCCTGGGCAACGGCAGCCTTCGGCAGATCGATCTGGTTGGCTTCAACCAGGCCGTTCAGCACTTGCTCTTTCACGCTGTTTTTCAGGGCTTGAGCCAGTTCGCGCTCCATGTTCTTGCGCACTTCGGCTTTCAGCTCTTCAACGCTGCCGCTCTCGATGCCAAAACGCTTGACGAACTCTTCGGTCAGCTCAGGCAACACCTGCTCTTCAACCTTGTTCAGCTTGGAAGCGAACTTGGCCGCTTTGCCCTTCAGGGCTTCGGCGTGGTAGTCAGCCGGGAAAGTCACCTCGATGGTGAACTCGTCGCCCGCTTTCTTGCCCAGGATGGCGTCTTCGAAGCCAGGGATCATGCGGCCGGCGCCCAGTTCCAGAGTGAAACCTTCAGCCTTGCCACCGTCGAACTCTTCACCGTCGATGGAACCGACGAAGTCCAGGGTGACGCGCATGCCATTGGCGGCAGCGGCATCGACGTCAGACCAGGTGGCGTGCTGCTTGCGCAGGGTGTCGATCATGTTGGCCAGGTCGGCATCCTTGACGGAGGCAACCGGCTTCTCAACCTTGATGCTCTCGAGACCGGCAACTTCAAACTCCGGGTACACTTCGAAAGTGGCGGTGAATTCGAAATCCTGGCCTTCCTTGATCTCTTTCGGATCCATGGTCGGCGCACCGGCCGGGCTCAGTTTGCTCTCGATGATGGCCTTGATGAAGTTGTTCTGCATCATTTCATCGGCAACGCGGGCATGGGCCATGGCGCCGAACATCTTCTTGATGATGGCAACCGGAGCCTTGCCAGGACGGAAACCGTCGATGCGACGAGTCTTGGCCAGGCCATTCAATTCTTTACGCACGGCAGCGTCAACGGTAGCAGCCGGTACAGTGATGGTAAGACGGCGTTCCAGACCTTGGGTTGTCTCTACAGAAACTTGCATTCTTTTACCTCGTTCAACTCAGCACTGTGTGCTGACCCTTTATTACTCCTGGGCAAAGCCCGGAGTCTTCCTGTTTATAAAGACAACGACTGTCTTTGTGATGAGAAAATATGACGCGACATTATAGCGGCGCACATTGGTCGCGTCGAGCCGCACATCCCCCATCCGGGGCACAGACAGCACAATTTGCGCAAGACTGCCTCCTATATGGGGAAGCCTTGCGCCGAGTTCAAGCATCAGGTTCGCAATAATTTGCGCTTGCTCACCCTTTTGCACGTCACGCTATGCTTTTTTCATCTCCCGGCGTCGCCGGGAGAGGGGTCTGCGACCCAAATTGTCCGCCTTCTCGCATCAGCCATTGCGTCCCTCGGCGCCGCTCGCTATGGTGACTGCCAATTTATGAGTCTGGAGAGACCCACATGTCCTTTTTCCGCTTCTTGTTCAATCTGCTCTGGTTTGTACTGGGGGGCGTCTTCATGGGGCTGGCCTGGTGGCTGGCCGGGCTGCTCTGCTTCGTCTCCCTGATAGGGATCCCCTGGGGACGCGCCTGTTTCGTCATCGGTACCTTTACCTTCTTCCCATTCGGCAAGCAGGCGGTCAACCGCAAGACAATGACGGGGCAGAGCGACATAGGCACAGGTGCCCTCGGGATGATTGGCAACATCCTCTGGTTCCTGGTGATCGGGATCTGGCTGGCCATAGGCCACATCGCCTCGGCCCTGGCCTGCTTCGTGACCATCATCGGCATCCCGTTCGGCATCCAGCACCTCAAGCTGGCGCTGATTGCCCTGGCCCCCATCGGCCAGATGATAGTCACCAACCACGAGGCCGAATCCGGTCGCTATATCCGCTAAACAAGAATGCACCGCCAGGCTATGCCTGGGACCTCAAAAAAGGGCAGACTAGGGTCTGCCCTTTTTCATTGCCCCAGTTCGAGGTCCTCCATGCTGCCCAGCCATTTTTTTGCCAACCTCGCCCGCATGCGGCTCATCTACCGCTGGCCGCTGATGCGCAACATCCAGCCGGAAAACATCGCCGAGCACAGCCTGCAGGTGGCCATGGTGGCCCACGCCCTCGGCGTCATCAGCAACCGGCTGTTTGATGGCAAGGTGGATGCCAACCACGCCGCCGTCATGGCCCTCTACCACGACAGCAGCGAGGTGCTGACCGGCGATCTGCCGACCCCGGTCAAATACTTCAACCCCGAGATAGCCCGCGAGTATAAGAAGATTGAGCTCGCCGCCGAACAGCGTCTGCTGGGGATGCTGCCCCCCGAGCTGATGGAAGACTTTCGCCCCCTGCTCGACTCCGGTGCCCAGGACGACGCCCTCGCCCGGCTGGTGAAGGATGCCGACACCCTCTGTGCCTACACCAAGTGCCTGGAGGAGATAAATGCAGGCAACCGGGAGTTCGAGCCCGCGCGCAAGCGCCTCGAGCAGATGCTGGAGGCCAGGATGAACCCGGCCATGCGCTACTTTATCGATGTGTTCGTGGCGAGCTTCTCGTTGCCCCTCGATGAGCTCAACGCCCACTAAGCCAGTCCGAACGACCAGAAGAAGGAAGGGCCCGCCGGTCTGCACCGGCGGGCCCTTCTTTTTCAGTATGTTGCCAGGTTTGGCAAACCTGGCCCTCGGATCAGTGACCCAGCTCCCGGGAGGGTACCAGACCGCTCGCCCGCCAGGCGGGATAAAGGGTGGCCAGCAGACTCATCAGGATGGCGGCACTGGTCACAATCACCAGATCCTGCATGTGCAGCTCGGTCGGCAGGAAGTCGATGAAGTAGATGTCCGGGTTCAAGAAGCGATGGCCAATGAGCTTTTCGATACCGCCCAGGATCTGGGTCAGCTTGCTCGAAAGCAGCCCCCCCAGCAGGGCACCGAGCAAGGCGCCAGCCACCCCGTTCACCATCCCCTGGATGACGAAGGTGAGCCGGATCTGGCCCGGGCTCGCCCCCATGGTCTTGAGGATGGCGATCTCGCTGCGCTTCTCGTTCACCGCCATCACCAGGGTGGAGACGATGTTGAAGCAGGCCACCGCCACCACCATCAGCATCACCACGTACATGACGGTGCGCACCATCTGGATGTCCTGATAGAGATACCCCTGGCGGCTCATCCAGCTGCTGATATAGACGTAGTGCGGGAATTTGCGGGCGGCCGCCACAGTGATGGACTGCGCCTTGAGCACGTCGTTCACCTTGAGGCTGAAACCCTCCACCGCGCTGCCCATGCCGGTGATGGACTGGGCATCGGCCAGGTGCATGAAGCCGAGCACGCCGTCGAGCTGGCCGCCGATCTCCAGCAGCCCCACCACGGTCAGGGTCTCCCGCCGGGGATTCTTGATCCCCGTCTCGTCTCCCCCTTGGGGCAGCAGCAGGGTCACGGGGTCACCTATCTTGACCCCCAGCTTGTCGGCTATGGTCTTGCCGAGGATCACCCCGTGCTCGCCCGCCTGCAGTTCACGAAACCCCAGCCCCGTCATGTAGTTGCCCGCATCCGACAGGTTCTCCTCGAGCTCGGGCAGCACGGCACGCACCTGCACCCCCTTGATGGCGGAGCCGTGCTCCAGCAGGCCATCGAGGCGGATGACCGGGGCCGCGGCCTCGATCCCGGGCTGGGCCAGCAGGTAGTCCCGAAGCCTCGGCCAGTCGGGCAGCGGCGCCTCCATGCCGATGAGCTCCCCGTGAGGCACCACCGAGAGCACCCGGTTCTTGAGCTCCCGCTCGAAGCCGTTCATGGCGGAGAGGCCAAGAATGAGGGCCATCACCCCGAGGGCTATGCCAATCAGGGAGGAGGCGGAAATAAAGGCGATAAAGCCGTTGCGACGGCGGGAGCGGCTGTAACGCAGGCCCAGAAAGAGGGGCAGCGGCTTGAACATCAGGCGACCTCCGCCATGATGCCGCTCACCAGGGTCACCCGGCGGTGCAGCTTGGCGGCGAGGCTCAAGTCATGGGTGACCACCACGAAGGCCGTGCCCAGCTCCCGGTTGAGCTCGCAGAGCAGCTCGTACACCGCAGTGGCGCTGGCGTGATCCAGGTTGCCGGTGGGCTCGTCCGCCAGCACCAGGCTCGGCTCGTTGACCAGGGCACGGGCGATGGCCACCCGCTGGCGCTCGCCGCCGGAGAGCTCGGAAGGTCTGTGATTGAGACGATGGGAGAGCCCCACCCGTCCCAGCATGCGGGTTGCCTTCTCGGTGGCGCTCGCCACCGACTCGCCGGCGATCAGCAGCGGCATGGCGGTGTTCTCCAGCGCGGTGAACTCGGCCAGCAGGTGGTGGAACTGGTAGACGAAGCCCAGCTCCTGATTGCGAAAACGGGCCTGGGTCTTGCTGTCCCAGTGGTGGATGTCCTGCCCCTTGAACAGCACGGCGCCGCTCGAAGGGTTGTCCAGCGCCCCCATCAGGTGCAGCAGGGTGGTCTTGCCCGAACCCGAGCTCCCCACCACCGCCAGCATCTCGCCGGGGGCGACGCAGAGATCGATCCCCTTGAGCACCTGGGTCTCCAGATTGCCCTCTTTATAGACATGGTTGAGGGCCTGACAGCGCAGCAGAGGCTCGCAGGACTGGGGTTCATTCATAACAGGGGCTCCACTTATACCGGTGACAACATTGGCACCAGCCACAACGCCGGCACTCGCACCGGAGGTAACAACAGAAGATGATGGATTCACGGCACTATTCATAACGTAATGCCTCGGCTGGTTTGACCCGGGCCGCACGGGCCGCCGGATAGAGGGTGGCACTGAAGCTCAGCAGCACGGCCCCCAGCAAGATGGTCATGACCTGGGCGGGTTCGACGATGACCGGCAGACCGCTGCCCCCCGCCGCCATATAGAGGTTGAGCCCCACCGCATCTAGCAGGGGGTTGAGTCCGAACGACAGGGCCAGCCCCGCCAGACCACCAAACAGGGCGCCGATGACGCCGCTCGATGCCCCCAACACCATGAAAATCTTGACTATCCCCGACTCGCTCATGCCCATGGTACGCAGTATGGCGACCTCACCTTCCTTGTCGGTGACCACCATCACCAGGGCGGAGAGGATATTGAAGGTGGCGACCGCGATGATCAGCACCAGCATCAGCCCCATCATGCGTTTCTCCATGGCCACAGCCTGGAAGAGTTCACCCCGCTCCCGGCGCCAATCCTGCCACTCCAGCCCGTCCGGCAGCGCGGTTTTCACCACCTGGTCGGCGGCGAAGGGATCGTCGAGCCAGAGGCGGATGCCGCCCACCGTCTCCTCGGGCAGGCGCAGCAGGCGCTGGGCGTCCCCAAGGGCAATCAGCGCCACCTGGCTGTCCACGTCGGCACCGACCCCGAAGATACCGGAGACGGTGAAGAGCCGCTGGGCAGGTACCCGGCCAAAAGGCGTGAAACGGGTCCCTTCGGTCAGGATGAGACGCACCTCGTCGCCAATGGAGACCTTGAGGCGGTTGGCCACCCCCTGCCCCAGTACTATGTGGTATTGGCCGCGCTGCAGGCTGTCCAGCCGTCCCCCCAGCATCTGGGCATGGAGGATGTCATCCTTGGGCCAGTGGGCCGGATCTATCCCCTGCACGCTCACCCCGGTGAGCTGGCCCGGGCTTTGCAACATGCCTTCGCTGTCGAGCATGGGGGCAGTGGCCACCACGTGGGGCAGCTTGTCGAGATCGGGCAGGCCTGGCGGATGGGCATCGATGCGCCCCGCCGTATTGGTCACCACCACGTGGGGGATCACCCCGAGAATGCGCCCCTTGAGCTGCCCCTCGAACCCGTTCATCACCGAAATGACCACCATCAGGGCCGCGACCCCGATGGCGATGCCAAAGGTGGAAAACAGGGAAATAAAGGAGACGAAGCGGTTACTGCGTCGCGAGCCTGCATAACGCAGGCCTATGGCCAGCGAGAGTGGCTGAAAAAGTCCAGTCTTCAAGGATATCTACGTTGCCAACAAAATAAGATGCCGGATAATAGGGTCTGTTGACGCCTCAACGCAAGCCGCGTTGCCGCAGCAGATGACGCCGGGGCAGGCGCAATGGCCCACTCCCCCGAGCCTAAGTGACAGCCCATGGCCCCATGTTTCGCCCAATGCGCAGGCCCCCGCCGCCATGTTGCGCGTCCCGTCGTGACGGGAGCGCCCAAGGGACGGCCGGACATGGCGTCTCGCGCCAGACCGGGGACACCGCCGCGGGGCAAGGTCAACAGCGCCGTTAAAAATCGTCTATGACAACAAGGGATAGCCTCCATGCAGGAACAGTTCTTCAGCGTCACCCATGCCACGCCGGTCAATGTGATCCCCATGCCGGCCGACTTTCACCTGCCGACGCTGGAGGCCCTTGATGCCGAGCTGCCCGAGCCCTTTCGCATCGCCTCCGCCATCACCTCCATCGATCTGGTGAGCAGCCGCCTGCTGCGCAACCAGAACGAGTCCATGCACGATCTGGTGGAGATCATCAATCAGCAGTCCCGCAAGATCGACATGATCATGGGCTTCGTGCTGGCGGCGCAGGATCACCCCGAACATCGCTTCCACACCCTGCGCTTTGGTGCCGGCCAGCTCACCTACCTGCACCCGCACCAGGGCCACGGCGAGCCGCCTCAGCTCCACCAGCTGGTACGACTCAAGATCTTCCTGCGGGAGGAGGCCTCCGCCGTCTACTGCTATGGCGAGGTCAAGCAGCGGGAGCCCGGCGAGCACGGCACCCATGTGGTGCTCGACTATGTGCGGATCCGCGAGGATGACAGGGAGCTGCTAGTGCGTGCCAGCCTGCATGTGCAGTCGAAACAGCTCAAGCTGCGTGCCCAAGAGCGTCAACGCTAATCACAGCCAACGTCAACGTTAAAAGAATCGAACGATGCCAATGAAACTCCCCGCCTTGCCCGCCAAAGCGGGCCAGAAATTGACCCTGGGCAAGCTGGTCGGCAGCAGCCTGGCGCTGGTCGCCGCCCGCCTCACCCGGGAGGCCAACCGCCCCGTCCTGCTGGTGACCGCCGATACCCCGAGCGCCCTGCGCCTCGAACAGGAGCTCAGCTTCCTGCTGGCCGATCAGGGTTGCCCCGTGCTGATGTTCCCGGACTGGGAAACCCTGCCCTACGACACCTTCTCCCCCCATCAGGACATCATCTCCCAGCGGCTCGAGACCCTCTATACCCTGCCGCAGATGAGCAGCGGCGTGCTGATAGTGCCCATCTCCACCCTGATGCTGCGCACGGCGCCCCAGGCCTATCTCGACAAATACAGCCTGATGGTGACCAGCGGCCAGCGCCTCAACCTGCAACAGTTGCGGGGACGGCTGGCCGAGGCGGGCTATGTGGCGGTGGAACAGGTGCTGGAACACGGCGAGTTCGCCGCCCGTGGCTCCCTGCTGGATCTCTTCCCCATGGGCAGCAGCCGCCCTTATCGCATCGACTTCTTCGATGACGAGGTGGACTCCATCCGCCCCTTCGATCCCGAGAGCCAGCGATCCAGCGAGCCGGTCAAGAGCGTCAGCCTGCTGCCCGCCCGGGAATTTCCCACCGACGAGGCCGCCATCGAGCTGTTTCGCGGTCAGTTCCGCGAGCAGTTCGAGCTGTCGCGGGCGGAGGGATCCGTCTATCAGGAGGTGAGCAAGGGGCGCTGGCCCGCCGGCATCGAATACTATCTGCCGCTCTTCTTCAGCCAGACCGCCAGCCTGTTTGACTACCTGCCGGACAACACCCTGCTGCTCACCGTGGGGGAGATCTACCCGGCGGCCCAGCGCTTCTGGAACGACATAGGCCAGCGCTATGAAGACAGGCGCTGGGACAATACCCGCCCCCTGCTGCCTCCCCAGCAAATTTACCTGCCGGTGGAGCAGCTCTTCGCCGCCCTCGGCCAGTACGGCGCCGTGCGGCTGCAAGAGGCGGCCACCGACGGCGGCGCGGGCCAGCATGATCTCCCCATAGCCCCCCTGCCCGACTTACAGCTCGATCACAGCAAGGAGCAACCCCTGCTGGCCCTCAGCCAGTTCCTGCAAGGCTTTGCTGGCCGCACCCTGTTCGCGGTGGAGTCCGAGGGGCGGCGCGAGGGGCTCGGGGATCTGCTGGCGCGGATCAAGCTGCAACCCAAGGAGTTCGCCTCCCTCGAGAAGTTCGTCGGGAGCAAGGCGCGTCATGGCCTGCTGGTCAGCCCGCTGGAGCGGGGCTTCCTGCTCGAACCCGCCGGGGCAGAGGCCCTGGCCCTCATCACGGAGACCGAGCTGCTCGGCGGCAAGATCAGAAGCAAGCGGCAACGGGAGAAGAGCAAGAACCTGAGCTCGGATGCGGTGATCCGCAACCTCGGCGAGCTGACCCAGGGCCAGCCCGTGGTGCATCTGGATCACGGGGTCGGCCGCTATCTCGGGCTCGAGACCCTGGATGCCGGCGGCCTGCCCACCGAGTTCCTCACCCTGGAATACGCCGGTGGCGACAAGCTGTTCGTACCGGTCACCAACCTCCACCTCATCAGCCGCTATACGGGTTCGGATAACCCCCCCAGCCACAAACTCGGCGGCGAGGCCTGGGTCAAGGCGCGGCGCAAGGCGGCGGAGAAGGTGCGCGACGTGGCCGCCGAGCTGCTCGATGTCTATGCCATACGCGCGGCGCGGGCCGGCTTTGCCTTCAAGCACGACAAGGAGAGTTACCGCCAGTTTGCCGCCAGCTTCCCGTTCGAGGAGACGGACGATCAGCTCAATGCCATCAATGCGGTGCTGGGGGACATGTGCCAGGCCAAGAGCATGGACCGGCTGGTGTGCGGCGACGTGGGCTTTGGCAAGACAGAAGTGGCGATGCGCGCCGCCTTCGTGGCGGTGCACGGCGGCAAGCAGGTGGCCGTGCTGGTGCCCACCACCCTGCTGGCCCAGCAGCACTACGACAACTTCCGCGATCGCTTCGCCAACTGGCCGGTGCGGGTGGAGGTGCTGAGCCGCTTCCGCTCCGCCAAGGAGCAGACGGCCGTGCTCAAGGAGCTGGCCGATGGCAAGGTGGACATCATCATAGGCACCCACAAGCTGCTCGGCTCCGACCTCACCTTCAAGGATCTGGGGCTGCTCATCGTCGACGAGGAGCACAGGTTCGGGGTGCGCCAGAAGGAGAAGATCAAGGCGCTGCGGGCCGACGTGGACATCCTCACCCTCACCGCCACCCCGATCCCGCGCACCCTCAACATGGCGATGTCCGGCATGCGGGATCTCTCCATCATCGCCACCCCGCCCGCCAAGCGCCTCGCCATCAAGACCTTCGTGCGCCAGCACGAGCCGGCGGTGGTGCGTGAAGCTGTACTGCGGGAGCTCAAACGGGGCGGTCAGGTCTACTACCTGCACAACGACGTGGAGAGCATCGAGAAGTGCGCCAGCGATCTCGCCGAGCTGGTGCCGGAGGCGCGCATCGGCATCGCCCACGGCCAGATGCGCGAGCGCGACCTTGAGCGCATCATGTCGGACTTCTACCACCAGCGCTTCAACCTGCTGGTCTGCACCACCATCATAGAGACCGGCATCGACGTGCCGAGCGCCAACACCATCATCATGGACAGGGCCGATCACCTGGGGTTGGCCCAGCTGCACCAGCTGCGGGGCCGGGTCGGCCGCTCCCACCACCAGGCCTATGCCTACCTGCTCACCCCCCATCCCAAGCTGATGACCAAGGATGCCGCCAAGCGGCTCGAAGCCATCGCCTCCCTTGAGGATCTCGGGGCCGGCTTTGCGCTCGCCACCCACGATCTGGAGATCCGGGGCGCGGGCGAGCTGCTCGGTGACGATCAGAGCGGCCAGATCGAATCTGTCGGCTTCACCCTCTACATGGAGATGCTGGAGCAGGCGGTGGAGGCCCTCAAACATGGCAAGGAGCCGTCGCTCGAGCAGCTGATGAGCCAGCACACCGAGGTGGAGCTGCGCCTGCCCGCCCTCTTGCCGGACGACTACATCCCGGACGTCAACATGCGCCTCTCCATGTACAAGCGCATCGCCAGCGCCGCCGACGAGCAGGAGCTGCGCGAGCTGAAGGTGGAGCTTATCGATCGCTTCGGCCTGCTGCCGGAGCCGACCAAGACCCTCATGGAGATCGCGGCCTTCCGCCAGCGGGCCACGGCCCTTGGCATTCGCCGGGTGGAGATGAGCGATCGCGGCGGCTATCTGGACTTCACCCAGGAGACCAGGGTCAACCCGACCTATCTGGTAAAACTGCTCTCCGAGCAGCCACGTATCTATAAAATGGATGGACCTACCCGCTTGCGCTTCCAGGTACCGAACCAGGACAGGGCCATGCGCCTGAAACTGGTGGATGCCCTGCTGACGGATCTCGCCAGCCACAGCCTCTAGCGGCAGCGAGTGCCAAACAAAAAGGGAGCCAAATTGGCTCCCTTTTTTATCTGCCCATCGCAGGCACGACTTCCGGGCATCACCCCTGATTGGCCGGATCCTCGTGGGCGGAGAACTCGCGCATAAAGGCCTCGGCCCGCTCCACCATCCTGGTGGAGCCGACGAAGTAGGGGGTACGCTGGTGCAGCTCCGTGGGCTGGATGTCCATGATGCGGCCAAAGCCGTCGGACGCCTTGCCACCGGCCTGCTCCACCAGGAAGGCCATGGGGTTGCACTCATAGAGCAGGCGCAGCTTGCCGTTCGGGGAGTTGGTGCCGGACGGATAGATGTAGATGCCGCCCTTGAGCAGGTTACGGTGAAAATCCGACACCAGGGAGCCTATGTAGCGGGAGGTGTAGGGCCTGTGGGTCGCCTCGTCCCGCTCCTGGCAATATTTCAGGTACTTCTTCACCCCGTCCGGGAACTTGATGTAGTTGCCCTCGTTGATGGAGTAGATCTTGCCCTCCTCCGGGATGCGGATGTTCTCGTGGGAGAGGCAGAAGCAGCCGATGGAAGGGTCGTAGGTGAAACCGTTGACCCCGAAGCCCGTGGTGTAGACCAGCATGGTGGAGGAACCATAGACCACGTAACCGGCGGCCACCTGGCGGTTGCCCGGTTGCAGGAAGTCCTCCAGGGTCACCCCGGCGCCCGGCTTGCTGACCCGGCGATAGATGGAGAAGATGGTCCCGACCGAGACGTTGACGTCTATGTTGGAGGAGCCGTCCAGGGGGTCTATCAGCACCACGTACTTGGAGTGGCGGGAGAGCTCGGAATCGAAGGAGACGAAGTCCTCCTCCTCCTCGGACGCCATGCCGCACACCTCGCCACGGGCCTCCAGCGCCGCCTTGAAGCGCTCGTTGGCGTAGACGTCCAGCTTCTGCTGCACCTCCCCCTGCACGTTTTCGGCCCCCATGGAGCCGATGATGTCCGCCAGCCCCGCCTTGTTGATCTCCCGGTTCACCACCTTGGCAGCCAGACGAATGGAGCTGAGCAAGGAGGTCAGCTCGCCGGTCGCGGTAGGGTAGTCCGCCTGCTTTTTGACGATGAACTCGCCCATGGTGATCATGTTTCGCATTCTTGTTCCTTTAAGATCGTTTCCGTTGGCCGTTGAAAACGTTTGCAAGTGTCGGCAAAAAAAGTGCCGATCCTCGGCAGCGTTGTTTTGTAACCTAATGTAACGCCTGTTTTTTGTTTTTGCAGCGAATTAAGCCGCCGTATAAATCGCCAGAAAACCCCGTCAGCAGGGGGCTTAGCGCTGAAAAACGGGCTTCAATCGGCGTCTTTCTTCATGTTAATTCGTGACAAGAATGTCATTTCCCCCCTCCCTCCCCATCCGGTTCTCTCCCCCGGCGTCCGCCACGCCCCCTCTTGAGATCTCCTCCTCAATCCAGCACACTGGCTCGGCTTTGGAAGCAAAAAAACATAAGGATATTCAATGAAAAGGACTCTCATTGCCGGCGCGGTTGCCGCCCTGATCTCCCTCCCCGCCCTGGCGGCCCAGGTGCCCGAAGGCACCAAGTTGCTGCCCAGTGCCCAGCAAACCTTCGTGCGCAACATAGGCACAGAACCCGCCTCCATCGATCCCCAGATGGTGGAAGAGAGCGCGGGCAGCGACATCGTCAACGATCTGTTCGAGGGGCTTTACACCCTGGATGGCGACGGCAAGCTGCAGGCGGCGGGCGCCCTTGGTTACGAACTCGATGACACCGGCACCGTCTACACCTTCAGGCTCAGACCCGATGCCAAGTGGTCCAACGGCGAGCCGGTGACGGCGGCGGATTACGTCTATGGCTGGCAGCGGGCGGCGGATCCCAAAAACGCCTCCAACTACGCCTGGTTCATCGAGCTGACCGGCGTCGCCAACGCCAGCGAGGTGGTGCAGGGCAAGAAGAGCCCGGAAACGCTGGGCATCAAGGCGCTCGATGATCACACCCTGCAGATCACTCTCAAGGCCCCGGTCCCCTTCTTCCTCAAGACCCTCTCCCACTACACCACCTTCCCGGCCCCCAGGGCGACCATCGAGAAGTTTGGTCATGAGTGGGTCAAGCCGGGCAACATCGTCTCCAACGGCGCCTTCGCCCTCAAGGAGTGGACCCCGAACGAGCGCCTCATCGCCGAGCGCAATCCCCACTACTGGGACAATGAGCACACTGTGCTGAACAAGGTGATCTATCTGGAGATCGTCTCCGATACCGCCGCCTACAACCGCTATCGCGCGAACGAGCTGCACTACACCACCTATCCCCTGGAGCAGTATCAGCAGATCAAGCGCCAGAGCCCTGACGATCTGGTGAGCGCCCCCATGCTCGCCACCTACTACTACGTGTTCAACACCCAGCGCAAACCCTTCGACGACGTCAGGGTGCGCAAGGCGCTCTCCCTTGCCATCGACAGAGACACCATCACGGAGAAGATCCTGGGACAGGGACAGCTCTCGGCATTCAGCCTGACCCCGCCGAGCGTCGATGGCTTCGAGCTCAAGCGCCCGGCCAGCGAGCTGATGAGCAAGGAGGCGCGGATCACCCAGGCCAAGGCGCTGCTCGCCGAGGCGGGCTACGGGCCGCAAAATCCGCTGGATGTGGACATCCTCTACAACACCAACGAGGGGCACAAGAAGATAGCGCTGGCCATCTCCTCCATGTGGAAACACAACCTGGGGGTCAAGGCCGAGCTCAACAACATGGAGTGGAAGACCATGGTTTCGGCCCTGAACGAAGGGGATTTCGGGGTCAGTCGCTATTCCTGGAACGGGGATTACAACGATGCCTCCACCTTCCTCGACATCATGACCTCCAGCAGCAGCGCCAACAGCGGCAAGTGGTTCAACAAGAAGTACGACGCCCTGCTGGCCAAGGCCCATGACGCCAAGGATCCGGCCGAGCGCAACCGGCTCTATCAGCAGGCCGAGGCACTGATCGACGAGGAGGCCCCCATAGCCCCCGTCTACTTCTATGTGAAGTCACGGCTGCTCAAGCCCTTCGTCAAGGGCTACCCCTACCATAACCCGCAAGATCTGGTCTATGCCAAGGACCTCTATCTGACGGCGCAATAAGCCCCCCCGGATAGCAAAAGACCGCCTCCAAGGCGGTCTTTTCGTTCAATCTTCCTGGCAACCGGCCATCGCGAGCCGGGCCCGCCGCCGCACCATCACAGGCTTGACCAGCAGCTGTGCCAGCAGCACCCCCAGCAGTGTCATGCCGCCGCCGATCAGGTGATAGCTGGTGAGCGTCTCTCCCAGCCAGCTGATGGCCAGGGCCGCCGTCATCACAGGCAACAGGTTCATGAAGATGGCGGTGCGGCTGGCCCCGAGCAGGGCTATCCCCTGCATCCAGAGCCAGGGGGAAAGGGCCGAGGTCGGGATCCCCGCATAGAGGATGAGCCAGAGCGCGCTGCCATCAGGCCACTTGCCATCCACCAACAGGTAGAAGGGGGTGAGGAACAGCAGGCTGCAGAGCACCTGGCCGTAGAGCATGGACCAGTTGTCGAGCCCCAGATCCCAGCGCTTGAGCAGCACGCTGTAGAGCGCATAGGTGGCCGCCGACAGCAGCATGTAGACGGATCCGATGTGGATGCCCTGGGTGAAGAGCCGGGTCGGATCCCCCTGCCCCAGCAGGATGGCGAGCCCCAGGATGGAGATGACACCGCCGACGAGGGCCCCCCAGGTGGGGCGCTCGCGCAGCAGCCAGATGCTGAGCAGCACCGTCATCAGCGGGGTCAGCCCCATCATCAGCCCGATCTCGGTAGCCCCCAGGGTCTGGGCCGCGTAGTAGCCGAAGGTCTGGTTCAGCACCATGCCGAGCAGGGCCAGCATGGCCAGCCGGGAGAAACCGGCCCGCAGCTTGTCACGCATGCGCCAGGCCCGCCGTGCGAGGAAGGGGGTCAGCACCAGGGCCGCCACCATCCAGCGCGACCAGGCCAGGGCGGCCGGCGAGAGCACCCCCACCGCCAGCTTGCTGACGATGCCGTTGCCGGCCCAGATGGCCATGCAGGAGAAGGGGAACAGGAAAGCAAGGGGCATCGCTATGTCCAGAGAAAGGGGGCGGATATTTCGCGGCAGTATAGAGAGGCAAACAGGATAAGCAAGCACGCTGATGCGGGGCGCGGCAACCTTATCCGAAAATCGATTTGAAGAGGCCTGAGAGGTGTCACAGAGGCCCAGATGCAATCATGCCCGCACTGGGCGGGCATGAGGGGGAGATGACACCATAGATGCGATTCAAGCGGCATCCATGTGCAGCCTCGATATCAGCTCGTTGACTTCGAGCACCGTCTGGCGGTGGGGAATATCGGCTTGCAGTGGCATCATCAGCAGGCCCGACTGGAAATCGAAGCGCCCCCTGCCGTGGATGTAGATCCGTCCCTTGAAGAAGGTTTTTACATGCTTTGCCACCATCAGTGGCAGGTACTTCTTGAACACTCTCATCGTTTGCAACCTCTTGCAGTTGTATCCGTATGACAGCAGCTTATGCGAGATAATTCCGTTAAATTTGTATAAAAAACCGGAAAAATCGATTCTCTCTTCCCCAAAAAACCAATCTGTAACTTTTTATTAACTTTTACCGTATTGTATGCGGTCCTTCCAGCCAGAGCAAGGCCCCCTTGCCATCTTGCCACTCGATGCAAGCCAACCCCGAGGTGGCAAACATGGGGGCACCCGCCGCCGGGCAGAGGCTCTGCACCAGATACCCGACCAGGGGCAGGTGGCTGACCATCAGGATGTTGTCGTGGGTCGCCGCCAGCGCGGTGAGATAACTCGCCACGAAGGCCGGATCCCCGTAGGGGGTGATCTCGCCGCTCTCCTCGACCTTGAGGGCCTCGGGCAGCTCGGCAGAGATCGCCTGCCAGGTCTGTCTGGCACGCAGGTAGTTGCTGTGGATCACCAGGCTCAGGGAGCCGGCCAGCTGAGGGGCCAACCAGCTCGCCATGTGGATGGACTCTTCGATGCCTTGCTCGGTCAGTGGACGCTGTTCATCAGTCTTTGCGTTCATGCCAGCCTGGCCATGACGCATGATGTAGATTTTCATTACAACCTCGCCCAGGGGGCATGTTTAAATAGCGGAGGGATCTTACCCCGCCATCTCGGGGGAAACAATTGCGCTACCTCTCAGAAAAGGGTTTGCCTCGTGAGATAGCGGGGTCGATAATCATGTTTAAATTCAAATAAATTCACCGCGAGTCACGCCCCAATGAGCCCATATGCCAGTCCCAACGACCATCGGCGGTATCACTATCTGGAGCTGGCAAACCGGCTCAGGGTCTTGCTGATCTGCGATCCCGAGACCGATAAATCGGCCGCCTCCCTGGCCGTCAACACCGGCCACTTTGATGACCCTGTCGATCGCCAGGGCATGGCCCATTTCCTTGAGCATATGCTGTTCCTCGGTACTCGTACTTATCCCAAACCCGGCGAGTACCAGCAGTTCATGAGCCGCCACGGGGGCAGCAACAACGCCTGGACCGGCACCGAGTTCACCAACTTCTTCTTCGATATCGACAACGGCTTCTTCGAAGCGGGGCTGGATCGCTTTTCCCAGTTCTTCATCTGCCCCACCTTCGCCCCCGAGTGGGTCGACAAGGAGCGCAACGCGGTCGACTCCGAATATCGCCTCAAGTTGCAGGACGATGTGCGCCGCAGCTATCAGGTGCACAAGGAGACGGTCAACCCGGCCCACCCCTTCTCCAAGTTCTCGGTCGGCAACCTGGATACCCTGGCGGACTTGCCCGGCCGGGATCTGCGCTCCGACCTTATTGCGTTCTACGAAACCCACTACAGTGCGGATCGCATGGCACTCGTGATGCTCTCTCCGGCATCCATTGAAACCCAGCTGGCCTGGTGTGAGCGCTTCTTCAGCACAATTCCGGATCGCCGCCTGGGCCCCCCCGCCCTCACGGCGCCCCTCTACCGGCTCGATGATCTCGGCATCCGCATCCAGATAGCCCCGGTCAAGGAGACCCGCAAACTGGCGCTGACCTTCCCGCTGCCGAGCGTGGATGCCCTCTACGACAAGAAGCCCCTCACCTTCCTGAGCCACCTCATCGGCTACGAAGGGGAAGGCAGCCTGCTCTCCCTGCTCAAGGCGAGAGGCTGGGTCAACCAGCTCGCCGCCGGAGGCGGCATCAGCGGCGCCAACTTCAAGGACTTCGGCATCAGCTTCGGCCTCACGCCCCTCGGGCTTGCCCATGTGGACGACATCATCGCCGCCCTGTTCGGCTACCTGAAACTCATCGAACGCCATGGCCTGCAGGCCTGGCGTTATGACGAGAAGCGCAGCGTGCTCGAATCCGCTTTCCGGTTCCAGGAGCGGGGCCGGGCGCTGGACACCGTCTCGGGGCTGGTGCTCAACCTGTTCAGCTATGCCCCGGACGATCTGCTCCACGGCGACTACATGATGCGCGAGTACGATGAGTCCCTGATCCGGCGCTTCCTCGCCAAGCTCACCCCCCACAACCTGCGCGTCACCATACAGGCGCCGGAAGTGAGCACGGATCGCCTGGCCCGCTGGTATCAGACCCCCTACAGCGTCCAGGCCATCACCGAGGCCGAGAAGATCCGCTGGCAGCAGAGCGAGCCGGATCCCACCTTGCATCTGCCCTCCCCCAACCCCTTTATCAGCAACCGCCTCGACGCCAGAACGCCGTCCCTCAGTGCCGACATGCCGGCCTGCCTGGTCGACCGCCCCGGCTTTCGCCTCTGGCACCTGCACGAGCACCTGTTTGGGGTGCCCAAGGGGAGCCTCTATATCTCCATCGACAGCGAGCATGCGGTCAGAAGCCCGCGCCACATCGCCATGGCCAGGCTGGCGGTGGAGCTGCTCACGGATCACCTCAATGCCCTCACCTACCCGGCCGAACTCGCCGGGCTCGGCTACCAGATCTATGCCCATCAGGGGGGCTTTACCATCAACCTGAGCGGCTTTGCCGACAAGCTGCCGCTGCTGCTCGACATGATCCTCGGCAACCGTACCCTGGGCTACCCGGATCCGGCGCGCTTCAGCGAAATCAAGGAGCAGCTCATCCGCAACTGGGAGAACCAGTCCAAGACCAGGCCCATCTCCCAGCTGTTCAACCAGCTCACCAGTTTGCTGCAACCGAACAACCCGCCGTTCGAGCAGCTGCTGCGCCACCTGCGCACCATAGCACTCGACGAAATGCCGGACTTCGTCGCCCGACTCTTTGCCGAGGTGCACATAGAGACCCTGGTGCACGGCGACTGGACCGCCGCCGAGGCGCTTGAGCTGGCCGCCCTGCTGGAGCGTCACCTCGGCGTCAGCAGCCAGCCCAGCGCGGAGACCCGCCGCCCCCTCATCTCCATCCAGGACAGGGGGACCCTCATTCGCGAGCAGGGGTGCGATCACGAAGACTCGGCGCTGCTGGTCTATTACCAGTCCCGCACCACCCGGGCGCGGGATCTCGCCTGCTTCACCCTGGCCAACCACATCATGTCCTCCACCTTCTTCCACGAGCTGCGCACCCGCCAGCAACTGGGCTACGTGGTGGGGGCCGGCAACCTGCCCCTCAACCGCCACCCCGGCCTCATCTTCTATATACAGTCGCCGGTGGCGGGGCCGCAGATCCTGCTGGACGCGGTGGAGGAGTTCATCGATCTCTTCCCGCTGGCCATGCTGGAGTTCACCGAGCAGCAGTGGCAGGACAGCAAGGCGGGCCTGCAGGCCCAGCTCAGCGAGCGGGATGCCAACCTGCGCAGCCGCGGTCAGCGGCTCTGGGTCAGCATAGGCAACAAGGATCTGGGCTTCGATCAGCGGGAGCGGGTGCGCGAGGAGGTGGGCAGGCTCAGCCGCGCCGATCTGGTGCGCTTTATCACCCAGTTGCGCTCACGAACCTCGGATCGACTGATCCTCTGCAGCTATGGCCTGGGCCACGAGCACGACGAGCGGATCACCGGCCAGTTCATCGATGACCCACGTGCGTTCCGGCTCAATGCCGCCACCTTCGAGGCCTGATCAGGCCTCGATACCCCCCCATTCCCCCATCCCACGACTGATTGCAGGCAATAAAAAGCCGACCCCTGGGGGTCGGCTGGAAAAACCATAATCAATTGCGACCAGAGCCGCCAAAAGTGAACATGAGCGTGAAAATCAGACACTGGGTCGATGAACGGCCGAATGGTTCAAACCAGAGCGTATCGGTCGACACCTGCAGTGATTGAGAAACAGCCTCATCTTAGGCATTCCCCCGATTTGTCACGTTGATCTATGTCAAAGGAGGTAAAGAAGCGCGTTTCTCCTCTTCATTGACGGGATCACATTGTCACCTCAGCCCCGACGGATCAGGCGATAGGCCACCTCATCGAAATAGGAGAGCTGCCCCGAGAGCACCCTGGGGTGATCCAGCTCGGCGGCGCGCCCCAGCACCTCCACGCTAAAGTCGCGTTCGAACAGGGTGCGTACCTCCATCTCCCCCACCGAGAACGGCGGCTGCACCTGCTGCTCCGGCTGATACTCGAGGGTCACCAGCAGCACCTGACCACCCGCCTCGATGAGTCGGCTCATCAGGGTCGCATACTGGCGGCGCATGGCCGTCGGCAGGGCGATGAGAGCGGCCCTGTCATAGGCGAGCCGGTAGCGGCGCCCAAGCTCGGGGGCGGCGAAAAAATCCCCCTGATAGATACGCAGATCCTCGTGCCGGTGACACTGATAGGGGCCCACCTCGCTCAGCACCTCGGTCAGGCCGTTCTCGCTGAAAAACTGGCTGATGGCCAGGGCCGAGAGTTCGAAACCATCCACCGGATGCCCCTGACCGCTCAGCCAGAGCAGGTCGCGGGACTTGCCGCACAGGGGCACCAGTACGGGCTCACCCTGCTGCTGGGCCGACCACCAGGATTGCAGCCAGCGGTTGAAATCTGCCTGATGAAAGCCAATCCGGTTCTCTTTCCACTTCTGATGCCAAAACGCCGCTTCCATCATCATCCTCTCGTCATCTGCAATGATGCATCAATATCACAACTTCATCGGGACGGTGCAACCCTTGTTGTCCCCTGCCCCGCCTTTTTGCAAAACAGAGGGTTGCAACAGCAACAGGCGC
The DNA here is from genome assembly GCF_037811135.1 of Aeromonas rivipollensis. Lineage (NCBI taxonomy): Bacteria > Pseudomonadati > Pseudomonadota > Gammaproteobacteria > Aeromonadales > Aeromonadaceae > Aeromonas > Aeromonas rivipollensis. Next base: position 2,525,706 of record NZ_CP149130.1, read on the forward strand.
CGCGAGGAGTCGTTTCCGAGATATTCGCCTCCTGACCAGGGACTGGCGCCCTGCACCGGTAGCGGCAGCCCGGTGACCCCCGGGCGACCTCACTCAGGCACAGACGGGCTCCGCCACCATGGTGGCGGCTACGGCGTCTATCCGGGTAGCAATCTCTGCAAACGAGGGGCGCTGCAACACCGCCTCCAGGAGACACTCTTCGGCCAGTGAGTGGAGCGCCCCAAGCGCCTCGTCACTGGGGTGGCAGCGCGCCAGCAGCTCCTCCAGCAGGCAGCCAAAGGCCCTGACCTCCAGACGCTCGAGCCGGGTAGCCAGCTCGCGGTCGGCGCAGTCATAACAGGAGGCGGCGCCGAAATCCCCGAGCAGCACCCGGCCCTGTTCCTGAGCAGAGTGCAGCAGGTTGTGGGCGTAGAGATCCCCGTGCAGTATCCCCCTCTCATGCAGATGGCGGGCGGCGGCGGCCACCCCCTGCACCATGGCCATCAGGGCGTTCGGGGTGAGGGTCAGATCCGCCGGATAGACATCCCGAGTGCAGGAGTCCAGGCTCGGCGGCCCCGCCAGATTGACAAACCGGGGATCTATCAGCGTCATCACCAGGGCCGGCATGCCGGAGGGGTGATCGCTGACTCGGCCCGCCACCCCGATGAGATTGGGGTGCTTGCCTGCGGCGAGCGACACCGCCATCTCGCAGCGAGGCAGTCCATCACTGGTCACGGCCCCCTTGAAGCACTTGACTGCCACCGCCCGCGGCCCCGCCGGTGTTGCCAGCTCGGCGCGATGGATGACGCCGGAGGCCCCCTGCCCCAGTTGCTCCCACAGCGTCAACCCCTGCCAGGGGATCTCGGCCGCGGCTGCCGTCTCGCCGAGTCGGCGATCCTGCTTGTCGCTAAAGGAGTTACCTGCATAGGCCAGCCAGGCGAGGCGCGGCAAAGCGAGCAGCCACTCGGGAAGCGCCTCCAGCCTGTTGGCAGCGATGCGCAGCAGCTCGAGCCGCTGGCAGCTGGCAAGGCTTGCCGGCAACTCGCGCAGCCGGTTGCCAGAGAGCATCAGCTTTTGCAGGGCGGTGCACTGACCCAGCTCATCGGGTAACTGCTCGATGGCGTTGTCGGTCAGGATCAGCCAGCGCAGCCCCGCCGGCAGCGACGCGGCGGGAACCGTGGCGATCCGGTTGGCCTTGAAGCCCACCATGGTGAGTGCCGGGCAGCGCCCCAACACCTCTGGCAGTTCGGTGAAGTTGTTCTCGGAACAGAAGAGGATGCGAAGCTTCTTGAACTCGGCCAGCACGTCAGGAAGCCGACTCAACTGGTTGCCGGTGAGATCCAGCACCTCCAGCGTCTCTTTGAGGCTCAGGATTTCGGAGGGGAACGCCCTCAGGTTTTCGGCAAGTTTGAGGTGGCGGGCGCCGCAGAGTTCGCCTGCGCGCAGCTGTTCCAGGGTATGCATGGGATCGTCTCTATCGGGGTGGCCGGCTCGCGGCCAACGACACCGCCGGGCACTCGCACGGCGGCCACAAAGAAGGGGCATTATAGAAAATTGGCGCTGGAGTTCGCCTGTTTTATTTTCTTGCATCTAGCGGTATCACCAGCATTACTTATGCCGGCAAACAGGCAACTGACCGATTTTTTACTCATGGGAACCCTCGATTTAGCTTATTTCAACAAGGTCGACAAGACGTAAATAACGTGGATCTGATGTTAGATCAGGTTTGGTTTCTGCAATCAGTGTTAGCATCTTTGGTAATTCGTATGGCGGACGGGTAAGAGTCTGGGGCATTACTCTGTCTATCAAATCCAATGCCACTTCAGGAAATAGCATCGTAAGCGGCTCTTTATCACTGATCTCTCGGGTAAATCGATAGAATGGGTGGTCATTTGTCTCCACCGGCACCAAGAATTTCTTCACCACTTCGTATACAGCGGGGAAATTCTCACCGGTATCATCAAGTAGTCCAATCCAGGCCCTCATAGAGACAGAAGTTCTATATCGGCGCTCTCTCGGCCAGCACTCATCTATTAATGGGATGACGTGTTTAATCCAGCCACATTCATTTTTCTTCCCAACCAAACTTAACCAATAGATGAAGCGATTTCGACTATCGTCAGACATAGTTCGAAGTACCATCCGCATTTCGTGTCTTGAAAGACCACATGCCTCATCTGGATGAAATACCCTCATGAAACCCAACCATTGAGCCGCGACCTCAGAAAAATCACTCTCCCAAGAAAATTTTTCGATCCACGGGATGAGGTTAAGCAGGAGCGGCTTGATAATCTCGGTCAATGGCCCCAAAGGCACATCTCTATGAAGAAAACCATTCCAAGCCGGCTCCGAAGCAGGATGTTCGAAAGCCAACATTGGAAGAAGACATTCCTTTGTCCAGGTGGGATCGATGAACATGATCCAATTCAGCTTGCTACACGCTATCGACACTGCATGATCCGCCCCTTCACCTTGGGCCGAAAACAGGCGCTCGACACGGGATTTGATATTGTCCGGTATGAGTGATCCCGCTTCCTGTTTCTCCCTTGGCACGGCATGGAAAAGGGCCTCAACACACATGCCAACTGGGCCATTGATCGCATGGTTGAATGTACGCCGAGACTGCTGAATTATTTTCCCACCTCGGCTAACCTCACCAAGACCGCTTTTCATGACATCTGCTCCACCGTTCAAGATGCCATCGGCGATATGATCGTATACAGTCCAGCCAAGAGCATCATCAAACTCAAGAAGCATGACCAAGTTCTTTTCGAGCCATTGGCCCAAGGTATGATGTAACTTGGCGATAACAGTTTGTGGGAGTCGCACTAATCGGTTCAGGAAGACCCGTCTCAATCTGGGCGTAATGTCTGCGGGAAGTTCATTGATCATGGCCGACCAAAAAACCTCTGGGTAATCGTCAGCCTTTCCTGCATTCGTCAGCGCAGATAGCGCTTTTCGCGGATTAGCTTTCACTAGGCCAGTGAAGGGCCGCTTCTCGGTAAAACTACCAAAGTCCCGTTTCAAGTCTTCCTTTGCCTTGGAGATAACTTCTTTTATGGGAAGTTCTAAGATTGAATCCGGTTTTTCATCAGTCCTCACCCAACCCGTATAAGAGCCGTATTTGGTGATCATCGAGGCAGCCCAAGCATCATTCCACCCCAAAATGTCTCTGGTAATCTCAGCCAGCCGCTCACTACGATCTACCGTCAGTTCACAACCTTGTAGTTCCAGATACCGAGCGTATCTTGCGGCGAATTCATCCCGAAGTATTGGATAGTCCTCATCCGATAAGTGGGGTCGCTTGTCACATCCAGTCAAAATACGGTCAATAATTTTATTCTGATTGTCCTGAGAAAACTCTCTCCACCTGTCTACAAGTAAGAAAAGAAGCTCTCGGGAAATGTCCATGTCCCAAAATGCTTCTTGGTCTAGAGATAATATTTCTTCAGCAACATAGTTAGCCTCAAAGACATTTACTTTACTAAATGCATATAATTTTAATTTTCGGAAAAAGAATTTATCTGTAGCAGACCATGTCGTTACATACGCATTCGCCAATTCTGGCCACTTAGCAGCTAATCGATCAAAAAGCTGGACGAACCAAATCACAACCTCCACGGCTTTCGTGATGTAATTTTTTCCATCGACCTGACGATCCGGATAGCAGGTCGGTATCTGAAAGTAGGATGTACCTATATCCCTTAGCAATCCTGATGAGATAATTAATTGCTCTACTAGGATGCTAAAAACTTGCGGCAGGACATCATCGGGAACATCAATATCTTCGTTATGCCGCTCAAGGAATACGACCTCATAGTGACCTAAATCACCAAAATTAATATTCTCCCAAGATTCTGTCGGGGGTTTGTAAAGACCGAGCCCAAAGGGGGACTTGATCTCCACACGTGGTGTAGAAGCCCTCCGGAAATCTCGTAGAACACTAGGTACCCATCCCTCAATTTTTATTCTTCTTTGCAGATCAAACCAGTCACCATTCCACTGACGATTTCGAGGATCACTGTGGTATTCCAAGATGATATTCCAAATATGCCTAGCTCGCGGATGGAGTGTATCTGAACGCTCTATCTGCCATTCAAATCTTTGAAGTAGCTGTGGATGAAGCCCGTTCAATTTAATAGCCCACCAAGCAATCACGGGGCTGTCTATAGAATCACCTAACCAAGTGATGAGGTGACCAAGCCTCTTCGGGATAGTTTCAAAACTACCGGCCAATCGATGACAATCACGTGGATAATCATCACCATCACGCCAGGCAAGAATATTATCGTTGCTGATACCTTGTCTGCGGTCATCTCCGGGTATTGCTCTTAGATCATCATCAAGCCCGTAGGCGAGCAGGGGGTCAAAAAACTCATCATCCTCACAGCCTTCACCTTTAGGTCTAGCGAGTCGAACATTTGCATCCATCACACAAATCCATTCAGGATGAGGTTTCGGTTCAACCTCCGAAAATAACCTCGCGCCCTGCACTGTACGAAGAACATGAGCGACCTGACCACGTTCATGTGGTGTTAACTCTTTCGGGTCTTTCTGGCTCATCGCGATAACTGATGCCCGCCACTTACGTGGATCATCGGCACGTTCTGCCCAACCAGAGAAAGTTTTCCAGAGATGGGGATAATCTTCATAGGCTATGGCGGTAACCCCTCTATCACGCCACTTTGCCTCTATATCTTCTGCTCGACCTTTATCAAAAGCATAGAGTCTGGAGCGATCGAACTGACCATCATGATTTAATCCCTGCAGCAGATACTTCACGGGCGGGTCTTCAGCCTGATAACCCACTAATACCACGGTGAAGTGCTCGAGCAGGGTGCGCATAAAATTAGTTGCCCAAGCTTCCGAGAGATAAGCCCGCCCAAAATCGGCACTACTCAATACATAGTCATGTAGCTCGGACCCAATATCCGCTAAACGCCCATGCAAATAGGTAATACCGTCAAGAGATGCTCCCAAGGAGATATTGGGAAAGGCTGGCGGAACATGACAGGTTAAGCGATGATCACCCAGTTCAAAGAGACGATCAAAGTTGGTAGTGACAATCTGTGGAATACCAGGCTGACGTGACGATATCCGCTTGATTAACTCATGCTCCCTACCCTGCGTTGCCGTACCATTAGAGGCTTGCAGTCGCTCCGTAACCAGAGCATTCACTTCCTCTCTGCCATATTCCTGATGTAACAGGTTGAAAATTTGATCCAATGGCGTCTTGATGCCTGGTTTTTCACCAAGATGGTCATCAATCCATGGCTGGAAAGCCTGCATGATCCCGGAATCGGGTGTGGGGTCGAAAAAATCGACAACATATCGTGTTAATTCAACAAAGTCGGGCATTTTTGATGGGATAGAAACCCCCGCACCGCACAAAAATACCACTCTGCCAGAATCACACCGCTCAAGAAGAAGATCTGGAATGGATGGGCCGTCGGCAAAAAATCTCATATGCAGCAATACCTCTGAGTGTCAGGGGATTCAAAAGGTCATTCCTAATTTGTCCTAACCCGACAGCGAGTTAATGAGGCACGACCCAACCATCGACAGATAGTACCAATTCGGGTCCACCAAAATAACCCTGAACTCTGAAGCAAGAGCCCTATTTTTATGCAGAATTTGTAACGCAAACGATTGGAAAAAGAAAAGACGCCTCAAGGGCGTCTTTTTGACAGTTTTGCGTTATCGGCAGGGATAGGCGTTAGCCGCTTATTCCCATTCGATAGTGGCGGGCGGCTTACCGGAGACGTCGTACACCACGCGGGAGATACCGTTGATCTCGTTGATGATGCGATTCGACACGTGACCCAGGAAGTCGTATGGCAGGTGGGCCCAGTGGGCGGTCATGAAGTCGATGGTCTCGACGGCGCGCAGGGCAATGACCCAGTCGTACTTGCGGCCATCGCCCATGACGCCGACGGAGCGCACCGGCAGGAAGACGGCGAACGCCTGGCTGACCTGGTTGTAGAGGTCGGCCTTGCGCAGCTCTTCGATGAAGATGGCGTCAGCCTTGCGCAGCAGATCGCAGTACTCTTTCTTCACTTCGCCGAGCACCCGCACACCCAGACCCGGACCCGGGAAGGGGTGACGGTAGAGCATGTCGTAGGGCAGGCCGAGCTCCAGACCGACACGGCGCACTTCGTCCTTGAACAACTCGCGCAGCGGCTCGACCAGACCCATCTTCATCTCTTCCGGCAGGCCGCCGACGTTGTGGTGAGACTTGATGACGTGGGCCTTGCCGGTCTTGCTGGCAGCGGACTCGATGACGTCCGGGTAGATGGTGCCCTGGGCCAGCCACTTGGCGTTTTCCAGTTTTTTCGCTTCGTCGTCAAACACTTCGACGAAGACGCGGCCTATGGTCTTGCGCTTGGCTTCCGGCTCGTCGATACCCGAAAGGGCAGAGAGGAAGCGCTCTTCGGCATCGACCTTGATGATCTTGAGGCCGAAGTGATCGCCAAACATCTCCATGACCTGGGTGCCTTCGTTCAGGCGCAGCAGGCCGTTGTCGACGAAGACGCAAGTGAGGCGATCGCCAATGGCGCGGTGCACCAGCATGGCGACCACGGAGGAGTCCACGCCGCCGGAGAGGCCCAGGATCACTTCGTCGTCACCCACCTGCTCGCGGATGCGGGCGACGGCGTCGTCGATGATGGTGGCCGGGGTCCAGAGGCATTCACAGCCGCAGATCTCCTTGACGAAGTGCTCCAGCATACGGGCACCCTGACGGGTGTGGGTCACTTCCGGGTGGAACTGCACGCCGTAGAAGCGACGGGCCTCATCGGCCATGGCCGCATGGGGGCAGGTCGCGGTCTGGGCGATGGTGGTGAAGCCGGCCGGGATCTCGGTGACCTTGTCGCCGTGGCTCATCCAGACGTCCAGCAGGGCGTGGCCGTTCTCGGCGATGGCGTCTTCGATGTTGCGCAAGAGGGCGCTGGTCTTGCCGGAGTGGCCCAGCACTTCGACCTGGGCATAACCGAATTCACGCAGGGTGGAGGATTGCACCTTGCCGCCCAGCTGCTCGGCCATGGTCTGCATGCCATAGCAGATGCCGAACACCGGCACGCCGGCGTTGAAGACATACTCGGGCGCGCGCGGGCTGCCAGCCTCGGTCACGGATTCCGGGCCGCCGGAGAGGATGATGCCGCTCGGATTGAATTCGCGGATCTGCTCTTCGGTTACATCCCAGGCCCACAGCTCGCAGTAGACGCCGATTTCACGGACACGACGGGCGATGAGCTGGGTGTACTGGGAACCGAAATCCAGGATGAGGATACGGTGGGCGTGGATATCTTTAGTCATTTTATTCCTGCATCAGGCTGATGTTGTCACAAAAAGCACGGGATAAAAAAAAGGTGGAGAAACGGGGCCAGAGCCCCGTTTCATCAGCCCATCCGGTAGTTGGGGGCTTCTTTGGTGATGGTCACGTCATGGACGTGGGACTCTTTCATCCCGGCGCCCGAGATGCGCACGAACTCGGCCTTGGTGCGCATGTCGTCGATGGTGGCGCAACCGGTCAAGCCCATGGAGGAGCGCAGGCCGCCCATCTGCTGGTGGATGATCTCTTTGAGGCGGCCCTTGTACGGCACGCGACCTTCGATACCTTCCGGTACCAGCTTGTCGGCGGCGTTGTCGGTCTGGAAGTAGCGATCACTGGAGCCCTTGGACATGGCGCCGAGGGACCCCATGCCGCGGTAGGACTTGAAGGAGCGACCCTGATAGAGCTCGATCTCGCCCGGTGCCTCTTCGGTACCGGCAAACATGGAGCCCACCATGACGCAGCTTGCGCCCGCGGCGATGGCCTTGGCCACGTCGCCGGAGAAGCGGATGCCGCCATCGGCAATCACGGGCACGCCGGTGCCTTCCAGGGCGTCGACGGCGTCGGAGATGGCGGTGATCTGGGGCACGCCGACACCGGTCACGATACGGGTAGTACAGATGGAGCCCGGGCCTATGCCGACCTTGACGGCATTGACGCCGGCGGCGACCAGCGCCTTGGCGCCCGCGGCGGTCGCCACATTGCCACCGATGATTTGCAGCTCAGGATAGGCGTCGCGGGTCGCCTTGATGCGATCCAGCACGCCCTGGGAGTGGCCATGGGAGGAGTCGATCAGCAGCACGTCCACACCGGCTTCCACCAGGGCGGCGACGCGCTCTTCGTTACCGGCACCGGCACCGACGGCAGCACCGACACGCAGACGGCCGCGCTCATCTTTACAGGCGTTCGGCTTGCGCTCGGCTTTCTGGAAGTCTTTGACGGTGATCATGCCCTTGAGTTTGAAATCGGCGTTGACCACCAGCACCTTCTCGATACGGTGCTTCTGCATCAGGGCAACCACCTCTTCACGAGGAGCCCCTTCACGCACGGTGACCAGACGATCCTTCTGGGTCATGATCTGTTCAACGGTCTGGGAGAGATCGATCACGAAGCGCACGTCGCGGCCGGTGATGATACCGACCAGCAGGTTCCCCTCGGTCACCACAGGATAACCGGCGAAACCGTTCTTGTGGCTCAGCTCCTTGACCTGGGCGATGGTCATGTCAGGGCGTACTGTGACGGGGTCGGAGACCACGCCGCTCTCGTACTTCTTGACCTTGCGCACTTCGGCAGCCTGCTGCTCGATGGACATGTTCTTGTGAATGAAGCCGATACCGCCTTCCTGGGCCAGTGCGATAGCCAGACGGGCTTCGGTCACTGTGTCCATGGCAGCGGAAATCATCGGGATATTCAGGGAGATAGCAGACGTGAGCTTGGTACGCAGGTCGGCGGTATTCGGAAGAACAGTGGAGTGTGCTGGAACCAACAGTACATCGTCGAAGGTCAGCGCTTCTTTGGCAATCCTGAGCATGGCAATATCTCACCGTTGAGGAGTGGGGGTGTAAAATATTGCCGACAAATTTTACTCATGCATTGGTCACTGGTAAAGAAGTTTTTTGAATTTTTTATGGTGTAGCCCGGTTTAACGCCGCCAACGGGGCAAAAAACCAATAAATTCAGGCGTAACCATGCCTTTTTTCGCGACAAGATGATCTTTTTTGACGTTGGCAGCCACATGCCCGCCAGGCACCCCTCGGGTCGCTTTTTAACAATTCCCCTCCCCCGCGCCCCTCCCGGATCCGCCACTCAGCCCCCCTGATAGCGACCGGGTTTGTGCCAGTTCATCAGCATGGCGTTCATGGCGAGCGCGCTCAGGGTGGACCAGAGCAGCAGGGAGAGCGGCAGGGTGAGCAGGGAGAGCGCAAACACCAGCACATCCAGCACCATCTGACTCTTTCCTGCGTTGATGCCGGTGCGCCTTTGCAACCAGAGCGTCACCACGCCGATCCCCCCCACGGAGGCGTTGTGGCGAGCCAGGGACAAGACCCCCATGCCGAGGAAAGTCCCCCCCACCAGGGCCGAGAACAGGGGGTGGACATAGCTCACCGTCAACAGCAGCGGCACCCCCTGGGTGGCGGCCGAGAGCGCCACATTGACCACCAGCGTCTTGACCATGAAGCCCCGCCCCATGGTGACGTAGCCAAACACCAGGAAGGGCAAATTGGCCAGGAAGAAGAGCACCCCTATGGGCAGGCTGCTGACGTGGGCGAGCAGCAGGGCTATGCCCGCTATGCCGCCGGTGATCATGCCGGCGCACTTGAGCAGATTGAGGCCGACCGCGATGAACATGACCCCGAGGATCATGCCGTAGACGTCGTCCTTGAGGGTGTGGGCCAGCCCCTTGTCCGCAGAGAGTGGCTGCATGGTCATTTCACCTTCCATATGACTCCTTAACACGAATTGATTGTGGCGTCCCTTGCCCGAAAACCAGGCTGTTCCGGCACGGATGGCGGTGGCGCATTCACCCCGCTGGCACCCGCCCCCGGCCTTGCGGCCCCCTGCCCCTGATGTCGCCATCATAGGCATGACAAGTCACAGCAAAAAGAGCGCCAATCAAAACAAGAGTCCGAGATACCATCAAAAATCGAATTTAAATTCCGTTCAGCCATCAAAAAACAGATGGAACATGCCAATACAAGGATAGACCCTCATGCTGGATCAGCATCTTTACCCAATTAACCCAAAAACATGTCGTGGTCCTTTCTAATAAATTCGTTTATTCGGTTGATCATGCCGATAAAATGTCACTTTACAGCATGAATGATGACCATCATGTGGGGGCACGGGGGCGATACGGCATCTTTCTGTGGGATTGGGCCCAAGGGCAAACAACAAGGAAATGCACCATATCAGGGCATGCGCACCAAAAGCGTGCACCCTGAAGCCAGGCGCTTACCTCGCCCGACACGACCCGGGTGGGGGGCACCCGCCCTCATCCCCCGCTTCATGCCTCGGCGCCATAAAAAAGCCGGCCCGAAGGCCGACTCGCTGCACAGAATCACAGGGGTTCCTTATTTGAGGTACTTGCCGTCCACCCCCACCTTGCCGGGGCCGTTCAGCACCCAGACCCGGGCCGAGTAGGCGGGCACCGCAAAGCTCAGGTTGCCGTTGCTGACGCTGACCGTGGTACCGGTCACCGCGTCAGTGTAGGTGCCGTTTTTCAGGCCGCTCAGGCTTATCTGCTGGGCCGAGTTGGCCGCGAGGCCCACGGCGGCATAGCTGCCTTGAGCGCTCAGGTCACGCACGAAGCTGATGCCGCTCCCCCACTCGTTCACCTGGCTCATGGGCGCCTTCTGCAGGGCGGGCACCGCCTTGCGGATCTGGTTCAGGCGCTTGATGTGCTGATAAAGCGGGTGGCTCGGGGTGGCCGGATTGTCCAGCACATTCCCAAAGTAGGCTCGGCCGGTCTGATCCACCGTCATGGTGGCGCCGTCGATGTCCTGGGGCTTGCCGGCCTGGAACATCACCTCCTCCCCGTAGTAGAGGGTCGGGATGCCACGGGCTGTCCAGAGCAGGTTGTAGGTCATGGCCGCATTGCCCTCTTCCCCGCCGTAGCGGTACTTGAAGTCATTGTCCGGCCCCACGTCGTGGTTCTGGAAGAAGGTGATGAGCTTGGTGGCATCCCCATAGACCCAGTCCATGGCGAAGATCCCCCCCACTCCGCCAAAGCTCCCCTTGGTGACGTTGTCACGGAAGGTGGAGAAGAGGGAGAAGTCCAGCACCGAGAGACCCGAATCTCCGCCAGCGCGAGGGTTGGCCGGGTTCGCCGTGGTGCGGGTGTACCACCAGGGACGGATCACCGCTGAGGCGTTGTCGTTGGCGAGTTCGGATCCCCAGCCGGTGCCCTTCACCAGGTTCTCGCCGAACACGAACAGCCCCGGCTTGTGGGCCTGCCAGTCGTGCACATAGGTCAGCAGTTCGTCCCGCTCTATGTGCTTGAGGGTGTCGATGCGGATGGCATCCACCCCCATGTCGAGGTACTGACGAATGGCGCCGTTGAGGTAATCCTTGACGTTCTGGTTGCCGGTGGCGAGATCGATGCAGTCCCCCGCCATATGCTTGCGCTGCAGGGCGAGCGGGTTTTCCCAGTCGCCGCCGGACATGAAACCGTCCAGGTGATACCAGCTGGGATCCAGGGTCTGGGCATCGATGCCGAAGAAGCGGTTTGGATTGTAGCCTGCACTCGGCACGCTGGCCCCTGTCTTGGGATCGATCAGGGGCTGGGTGCCGGCCGGATCGGACTGGCAGCGGGCCTTGTACCAGTCGGGGGCCGCCGGGTTGTCGTCGTCACAACGGTTGGCGCTGGCGTAGTCCCCGAGGTTGCCCTGATAGGGGCCGTTGTTGATGAGCCCCTGACTCGACCCCGCCGGCACGTAGTACTTGACCGGCAGGCGGTCGATCCAGGTCTTGCCCCGCAGTCCGTACTGGCTGGAGTGGTTGATCACCACGTCCTGGATCACCTTGATCCCCTTGGCGTGGGCCGCCTGGATGAACTCCCGGTAGCCCGCCCCCGGCGACTCCAGACGGGGATCGACCCGGTAGAAGTCGTAGGCGTGATAGCCGTGATAGTCGAGGCCGGAGCGGTTCTCCACCGGCGGCGTCACCCAGATGGCGGTGAAACCGAGATCCTTGATGTAGTCGAGCTTCTCGATGAGCCCCTTGAAGTCGCCACGCCAGTGGGGATCCCCCGCCTTGTAGCGGTCCCGGTTGTAGTAGTTGTTGCTCCCGTCCCCATCGTAGAAGCGGGCGGTCAGCAGGAAATAGATGCTCTCGCCACGAAAATCGCCCCCCGCCACTGGGGTCTCGCCAATCTGATAGCTGAAGCTCTGCTCCCGTTGATTGCCGGTCCCATCGACACTCAGTGTCTTGATCACCAGATCGGTGCCGCTGCCCTTGTCGCTGGCGAGAATGGCCTGGCCGGCGTAGCGGGGGGACGCCGTGGTGGGCTGGCTGCCGTCCGTGGTGAAATGGACCCTGGGGGCACTGTCGTTATCGTCGCTCACCCCCAGGGTGATGGACTGCGCTTCTGCATAACTGCCCGGGGCCGGGGTGGCGGTCACAGTGGGCGCCTGATTGTCGGCGCCAGCCAGGGGGGCCACCGCCAGCGTCTTGTCCTGGCTATCGAAGCAGATGTGGTAACTGGTGTCGGCGCTCACCTTGTAGTCCTGGGCCGGGTAGGCTTCAGTCCAGTCCCCCTTGCGATCAATCTTGAAGCGGGGATTGCTGCTGCCAAAGGCCTGCTCGGTGCAGAAGGTCACTCCGTCCTCGCTGGTCATGGCGGTCAGGCCCCAGTTGTTGGGGGTACCGCGGAAATACCAGCTGCCGCCGGTCTGGGGGGCGGCCACCACCAGGCTCACGCTGCTGCTGCTCTTGGCCCCCTGATCATCGGTGACCGTCAGGCCATAGGTGAAGGTGCCCGCCTGAGCAGTACTGATGCTGATGCTCTCCGTGGTCTCGCCGCTGCTCCACAGATAGCTGGCAATCTGGCCATCGGGATCCGTGGAGTCGCTGCCGCTCAGGGTGAGCGCATCCCCCACAGCGGCATTGAGGGTGCCGCCCGGGGTGATGACAGCGATGGGCGGCTGGTTGTCGTCCCCGAGCGGCGTGATGCTGTAGGCCTGGGTCTCGTCATTGACCTGGAAGCGCACCATTCCCGTGCCGCTCCAGAGGATATCGCCGCCGCTGCGCTCCAGCACACCATCGGCGTTGCTGTCGCCGAAGTTGATGGCCCAGTCCCCCGCCTGATCGAATTTGAGCCGCTGGTTGGCCTTGCCATCCATGTAGGCCTCGGCCTGCCACAGGTGGTCGGCCACCAGCGTCATGGGCAGGCTGGCCCAGCCATTGAAGGTGCCGCGCACCTGAAGCTGCGGCAGCGTCCTGGCAAACCCCGAGGCCTCGCAACTCGTCACCGCCGTGGTGGTGATGGCCTGGGTGCCGGCATTGATGCGGATCTGATAGTGGGTATTGGCAGTGACCGTGTAGTCGGCGGTCGGGTAGCTCTGCTGCCAGTTGCCGTATCGGTCGATTTTAAAACGCGGGCCGCCGCTGGCGTCCCCGCCCAGGAAGAACTGACAGGTGTCATAATTGACCCCATCGGTCGACACCATGGCGGTCGCCGCCCAACCATTCGCGGTACCCCGGAAGAACCACTCCGCCGCCGCCCCGCAGGGCGCCGTGATCAGGGTTCCCAACAATCCGGCCGCGAGTATCCATCTAGCCATTGATAGTCCTTTATTTTCATTGTTTTGTGTGTTACGCCGGTGTGCCCCGGCATTCCCCATCCGCTACAGTCCCGCCTTCGAATGAGCCACGCCAGTCTAGGGTGTGCCCTGGCCGATTTATGGCCAATGCGTATGAAATGTGACCTGAATCGCCCCACCGATAATACATATGTGATTGATAGCGCTTTCATTTCTGCTTAGGCCGCGGGCCAGGATGAAGCCCGGCGCCTGCCACTGGCATCCCACCTCTTTATCACGCCCTTGTCGGGGGCCCGAAGAGCCTGGGTGATGACGGAGCGATTAAAACGCGATTGATAATGTTTCTTGTTTGCGAGCTATCCGATGGCGCATGCTGGGCGCCAAGGCCCCGATCCGGGGCCAATTCCATGGGCATTTGAGTACGAATATGACGACCAGCAAGGAGGCAGGCTGATGGATGCCTGCGCAATGAGGCCGACCCACAACCGCGACCCGCAGGCATTGGGCGCTGTTCACCTTGCCTGCCTGACCGTCGCCCTTGTCTTGCACCTCGCCCTCCTGTGGCTGATGCAAGGCAGCCGCCCCGCCCCCGTCACGCCGCCCGAACCCATTACCCTCTCTGCCCGCTGGGCCGGGGAGTCGAACCAGCATGACGCGCCGGGCAAACCGGCGGCGCCCGCGCCCACCCCGGCGCAGCCGAAGGTCGTCAAGCCGCCCGTGCCCGTTTCCCATAAACAGCTCAAGCCGGTGGTCAGGAGACCCGCGCCCAGACCGGTGCCCAAGGCACCGCCAGCGCCCGTGGTCAAACCTGTCGCCAGGGCCCAGCCGGTGACGGCACCGGCGGCCCCAGCCGCACCGCTGACCGCGGCCAATCCCTTGAGTCGCGGCAGCAACAGTGCCCCGGCCAAGACGAGCCAGAGCGGGACAGGCGGGGGCAGCAGCGCCCCCATCGCCCGGGACGCCAGATTGAACAACCCCGAGCCCCCCTACCCCCCGGAGTCACGTAGACGGGGAGAAGAGGGACGGGTGGTATTGAAGGTCCGTGTCAGCAAAGAGGGCACGGCGGAGTCGGTGGAGGTCGAGCGCAGCAGCGGTCATCGGCGCCTGGACATGGTTGCCCGCAAGACGGTCAGCCGCTGGCGTTTCATTCCGGCCAGGCAGAATGACAACGCCGTCGCAGCCTGGGCCGGGGTCACCATTATTTTCAAGTTAGGGGCATAAGCCATGAATCCGGAAATCGAAACAAGCGGCATGGGCATGGCTCATCTGCTCAGCCAAAACACTGGGGTGGGCCTGGTCCCGCTGATCTTGCTGGTCCTGATGTCGCTCGGTACCTGTTACTACGGGCTGCTCAAGCTCTGGCTTGACCATAGCGAGCAGCGCCAAAACGCCCGCTTCCTGGGTGAGTTCTGGCAGCATGAGAGCGTGCAGGCGATGGCGAACCAGCTCGCCCAGACGCCCCCCCGGGAAGCCTGCGCCAGGATAACGGGGGCGGCGCTGACGGCGGTTGCCCAGATTGAGCGATCCCAGGGACGGGCCGCCTCCCTCACACTGAGCTCCCCCGACGAATTCTTGCTGCGCGCCCTGCGCCAGGCCATCAGCGCCGAGCGTCTTCGCCTCGAGCAGGGGCTGACCTTCCTCGCCTCCGTCGGCTCGGCGGCTCCCTTCATCGGGCTCTTTGGCACCGTCTGGGGCATCTATCACGCCTTGCTGGCCATAGGAGCGGCGGGCCAGAGCAGCCTGGACAAGGTGGCAGGCCCGGTCGGGGAGGCCCTCATCATGACCGGCTTCGGCCTCGCCGTCGCCCTGCCGGCAGTGCTCGTCTACAACCTCTTCGTGCGGCGCAATCGCCTCAAGCTGGCCGCCCTCGACGAGTTTGCCTATGACCTCTTCGCCCTGCTGGTGACCGGCGTCGAACAGACCAGCACCAGGGTGACGCCGCTGGCCGCCGTCGACAGCACCAGACAGGGGAAGATGTAATGGCCTTTGGCAAACTCCCCGGTGACTCGGACGATCAGCCGCTGTCCGAGATCAACATGATCCCCATGATAGATGTCATGCTGGTGCTGCTCATCGTCTTCATGATCACGGCCCCCCTGCTCACCAACGCGGTCAAGCTCGAGCTGCCCGAGGCCAGCAGCCAGGTCCATCAACCCAGGCAAAAAGATGTGGTGCTCTCCATCGACGGCGCCGGCAAGATCTACTGGAACGACCAGGCCGTCGATGAGCAGACCCTGCTCACTCGGATGAGCGAGGCTGGCGAAACCAGGCCCGAGATCCCCGAAATACAGCTGCGCATCGACAAGGGGGTCGAGTACGGCCTCATCGCCAGGGTCATGGCCCAGGCCTCCCGGCACGGGCTGCACAAGATTGCCTTCGTGAGTCAGCCGGAAAACGACTGAGGCTGGCCAGGGGGCCAGCACCAGATGATCGAGATGAGCCAGCCACACGGACTGATCCCAAGATGGGGACTGGACGGCCGGCGCCACCGGGCATCGGATGATGCCTGGTTCATTGCCCCCATTCCCCGGTTGCCAAGAGAGGGACACCCCCGCATGATGCGGACTCTGCATTCAGGGTCCCGGGCGCAAGCCCCTCATTTCAAGGAGAGAAGATGAGAACATCGGATTACGTGCGGCTGCTGGTGCTGGCGGCCATCTGGGGCGCCAGCTTCCTGTTCATGCGCATAGCGGCGCCCGCCTTTGGCTCGGTCAACACCACCTTCCTGCGGGTCTTCTTCGCCCTGGTCGGGCTCGCCGTCATGCTGTTGCTGCTGCGCACCCCCATGCAGTTCCAGGGCAAGCTCAAGTCCGCCATGGTGCTCGGCATCATCAACTCGGGCGTGCCCTTCCTGATGTACGCCATCGCCGCTCTCTGGCTGCCCGCCGGCTACTCGGCCATCCTGAACGCCACCACCCCGCTGATGGGGGCACTGATCGGCTTCTCCTTCTTCAACGAGACGCTGACCTTGCGCAAGTGGAGCGGCGTCATGCTGGGCCTGATGGGCATAGCCCTCATCACCACCACGGGAGAGGTGAACCTGACCGGCAATCTCGTCACCGGCGTGCTGGCCTGCCTCATCGCCACCGCCTGCTATGGCTGCGCCGGTTTCCTGACCCGGCGCTGGATCAGCGAGCGAGGCGGCCTCGATGCCAAGCTGGTGGCCTTTGGCAGCCAGCTCGGCGCCTGCCTCTTCCTGCTCCCCTTCTTCGGTTACACCCTGGTGACAGGCCCCGCCGTCAACTGGGCCCTCCCCGAGGTGTGGGCCAGCGTGCTGGCGGTCGGCTTCATCTGCACCGCCCTCGCCTATCTGATCTACTTCAGGCTGATCGCCGATATCGGGCCCCTGCGCTCCCTGACGGTCACCTTCCTGATCCCGCCCTTTGGCATCTTGTGGGGCTATCTGGTGCTGGGCGAAACCCTCACCAGCGGTTTCGTGGCGGGCGGCGCCATCGTCTGTCTCGCGGTCTGGCTGGTGGTGAGCCCGAGCAGGGCCGCCAAACCGGCCAAGGCGCAGCCACAGGGCTGAATGCCATCTGCCGGGCCCCGTGGCTCGGCAGATGGCACTGGCAGACTGAAGCCAGGCGCCGCTGCGGCCACAGACACGGACTCGGCGGATGGGCTGAACTGGGGTAAGATGTGGCCCATCGTTTTCTCCCCGCTCCGGCGGACACAGCAGCAGGGCCAGCCTTGAACCACCTCGACGAATCTAGCCAGAGCAGGCAACAACAGATCTTCACCGTCACCCGCCTCAACAGCGCCGTGCGCATGATACTGGAGCAGGATCTGGGGCTGGTGTGGCTGACGGGGGAGCTCTCCAACCTGGCGATGCCAAGCTCGGGCCACTGGTACTTCTCCCTCAAGGACATCTCGGCCCAGGTGCGCTGCGCCATGTTCAAGGGCAACAACCGTCGGGTGCCGTTCCGGCCGCAAGATGGCATGCAGGTACTGGTGCAGGCGCGGGTCTCCCTTTATGAGCCCCGCGGTGACTACCAGCTCATCATCGAATCCATGCAGCCCGCCGGGGACGGCATGCTGGCCCTGCGCTTCGAGGAGCTCAAGCGCCGCCTCGGCGCCGAAGGGCTGTTCGACGAGGGCCGCAAGCGCCCGTTGCCTCGCGAGCCCCGCGCCGTGGGGCTGGTCACCTCGGCCACCGGCGCCGCCCTGCACGACATGCTGACGGTGCTTGGGCGCCGGGCGCCAGACCTGCCGGTCTTCATCTACCCGACCCAGGTGCAGGGCAGCGCCGCCATCGCCCAGATTGTCGCGGCCATCACTCTTGCCAACCGCCGCGCCGAGGTGGATGTGCTCATCGTCGGTCGTGGCGGTGGCTCCCTTGAGGATCTCTGGTGCTTCAACGAGGAGGCGGTGGCCCGCGCCATCGCAGGCTCCGCCATTCCGGTGGTGAGCGCTGTGGGCCACGAGGTGGACGTCACCATCAGCGACTTCGCCGCCGACTTGCGCGCCCCCACCCCCTCCGCCGCCGCCGAGCTGGTGGCACCGGACCAGAGCGCCCGTGCCCAGCGCCTCGCCCACCTGCACCAGCGCATCGCCCAAGCCATGGCGCGGCGCCAGACCGCCGCCAGCCACCAATTTGCACTGCTGCAAAAGCGGCTCGACCATCAGGATCCCAAGCGCCGGCTGGAGCAACAATCCCAGCGCCTGGACGAGCTCGCCAACCGCTTGCAGCAACTGCTCAATCTGCGCCTGCACCAGGGGGAGCGGCGCCTGGCGAACCTCGAGCTGCGCCTGCAGGCCAGGAGCCCTTCAACGCTGCTGGCTGCCGGCAAGCGCCGTCACCAGCTGGCGGAAGAGCGGCTCCATACCCTGATGAACAAGCGCCAGGATCTGGCCGCCCACCGTCTCGCCATGCTGAGTGCGCGGCTCGACGGGGTGAGCCCGCTGGCCACCCTGGGGCGGGGTTACTCCATCACCCGCACGCCAAGTGGCGAGGTGATAAACCGCGCCGCCCAGGTGAGCCCGGGCCAGCAACTGGTCACCACGCTCGCAGAGGGGGATCTGCGGGTGCGGGTGGAGGAAGTGCACAACCAATAACGAAAGGGGGCCATCAAGCGGCCCCCTTTCGTTCCCTCCTTGTCTTGCCCCTGCCCGCTACACCGGCGAATGATGCCGGGCTCCGCCCGGATGAGCGGCGGGGGTTGCCGCCTCCCCTCCCAAGGGATTTGACTGCAGATATTCGAACAAGCCCGCCTGCAGATTGACGTTCCAGAAGCGCCCCGCCAGGGTCAGCGCCACTGTCTCCCCGGTCAGCTCGGCCAGGCCATGCTGCTGCCAGCGCTCAAAGAGCGGCAACAGATGCGCCCGCAAGGGGGACGGCAAGCGCCCGAGGGCAAGCCAGCCGGTATCGAGGCCACCGCGCAGCAGGCCGTCCATGGACGCGTTGGGATTGGGCCTCATCACCATGCCGGGGGCTCGCAGATCGGCGGCCAGCGCCTGGTGCCAGGCCCCTAGATCCCGGCCATACATCAGGCCGTGGCCATGAATGCTGCCCCCCGCCCCCGCCCCGAAGGGGAGGATCTCGGCGCCGCGCTTGGCCATCTGGTTGTAGCGGCTCTGCTCGGCCTCGCTTCGCCGCCAGTGGCTGCAGGAGAGGCGCTGCCACCCCCCCTGCTCCAGGGTGCGGGCGCCATAAGCATACATGGTTGCCCGCTGCTGGCCATCGGCGGACCAGCCGAGCCGACCCTTCTCCTGCGCCCGCTCCAGATTGGTGCCCTGCATGGCGATGAGCTGGTAGAGATCCACCCCGTGCACGCCGCTGGCCATCACGTCCACGATGTCCTGGCGCCACAGGGCCTCATCCTGCCCCGGCAAGCCGAAGATGAGATCCGCCACTATGACAGCGGCGTCATCCCGGGTCAGCTCCCCCAGCCGGGCGAGCAGTGTCTCCCTGTCGTCGAAACGGGCCGCCTGCTGGCGCACCTCTGTGTTGAAGCTCTGCACCCCGAACGAGAAGCGGTTGAAGCCCCCCGCCAGGGCCGTCTGCCACTTGTCCTCATCAAAGCCGTTGAGCCGCCCCTCCAGGGTCAGCTCCGCATCCGGGGTCAGGGGGAAGGCGCGAATGGCCCTGGCCAGTCGCCCCAGATCCGCCGCCGCCATGTCGGTCGGGGTGCCGCCCCCCACGTAAACGGCCGAGAAGGGCTTGCTCTGCGCGAGGGGCGTCTTCGCCGCCCGGCTCAGCTGGTCACACAGGGCCGCCATATAGCGGCTCATGCGCGCCGGGTTGGCGCCATTTTCGAAGAAGTTACAGAAGCTGCAGCGCTTGCGGCAGAAGGGTACATGGATGTAGAGCGCCCGCTCCTGGGCCTCGCTTGGTCGCTGCCACCAGGCTTGCCAGCCGGCGTCGTCCAGCGTCAGGGGACCTGCGCCGCCCCGGCTGGCATGGGCCGAGGTCTTGGCACCAAAGGCGAACTTCAAGGGATCCGGGGTGGCGAGCCCCGTCATGGTCGGGGTGAACTGTGGCGTCATCACTGGCAGGTTACCGTCTGGAAATAATGCAAATGATAACGAATATCAGTTGAGCTCTGTGTTGTGCTGGATCAAATCAGGGGTATTGAGAGGGCGTTATCTCTCTGCCTGAGTGCGCGAGAGCAGATCTAAAGCGGGAGGCGTGGCGGGAAGAGAGCCACTCTCCGGCGGGAGAGTGGTGGCACACACGCGGTCAGGCCAGAGGAAGGATCCCGGCGGCGGGATCAGGGCGCTGACGCTGGGCTGGGCAGATCAGCCGTTGTCTATGATGATGGCGACCCGGCGATTCTCCGCCCGTCCGGCGGCGGTGCCGTTATCGGCGATGGGTGCCTCTTCACCGCGCCCACGGATGTCCAGGTTGGCCGCGGGCATACCCACAGACGCCAGCACCTCGGCCACGGACTGGGCCCGTTTCAACGAGAGCTGCTCGTTGTAGGCCGCCTCGCCGTTGGAGTCGGTGTGACCGTCCACCCGAGCCCGGTTCAGCCCCACCTCAATCAGGGCCTTGCCCAAGGTTTCCACCACCTGGCGGGTGCCGGGATTGAGGGCTCCCACGTTGTTGGCAAAGAGCACCTTGTTGGAGATATCCAGGGTCCAGCCCTCGTCGGTCAGGTGAAAACCCTGCTCCTTGAGTGTGGCGATCTGCGCCTCGGTGAGGCCCTGGGGGGCGCTCTGGCAAGCCGCCAGCCCACCGAGCAAGAGCGTGAACAGGCCCATTCTCATCAGGTTGAAAAACGTCATCATTCTCGTCCTTTTATTATTTTCTATATCAAATTCAAGCGGTTGTCTTATGGTCTTTGGCTCCCTCCCTGCGTTGTCGTTTGGATTCATACATGGCACCGTCGGCGGCCTGCAACAGGGCATCGCCCGTCTCTCCCTGTTCGGGGTAGAGGGCGGAGCCGAGGCTCACCCCTATCCCCAGATGGCGGCCATCGCTCAAGACCACGGGGGTGGTCATCGCTTGCTGGATCCGCATCATCACCTCCTGTACCTCGCTCCCCTGATGCACAGGGGAGAGCAGGACCACAAACTCGTCCCCCCCGAGGCGACACACCAGATCCATGGGCCTGAGCTGATGCTGCACCCGCCGCGCCAGCGCGATGAGCACCTCGTCGCCTATGGCATGGCCCAGATTGTCATTGATCTGCTTGAAGCGATCACAGTCCAGATAGAGCAGGGCGAACCGCTCCTGCCGGGTGCGCCCGGCCTGGATGGCTTGCTCCAGCCGCGCCTCGAACAGCGCCCGGTTGGGTAATCCGGTGAGGGGATCATGGGTCGCCTGGTGCAGCAAGGTGGCGTTCTCCCGCTTCTGGTGAGCCTGCCAGGCCTCCAGCTCGTCGAGCAGTGAATTGAAGTCCACCCCGAGCTCGTGCAGCTCGGCGATATTGGCCGCCGGCACCCGCTGCTTGAGGGCCCGCTGGCGGCTGACGCTGTAGGCAACCTCGGTCAGGGCCTTGAGGGGGGCCGTGATGGAACGCTGCATCCGGCGCGCCACATAGAGCGCCCCCAGGATACTGAGCAGCAGGCACAGCAGGGTAGCCATAAGAGTCTGCAAAAGGAAGCGCAGCAGGTATTGCCCATGGCCGACCAGATGAACCCGGGCTATCTCCTTGTTTTCCCTCACCATGGGCAGCTCCACCGGCCCCGGCAGTATCTGGCGGGCCAGATGTTGCTCCAGAGTGGTCCAGGGGGTAGTAATGTCACGGCGCCAGCTCGCCAGCACCCGACCACCGGGCAGCAGAATGCTGGCGCTGGCCACGTCCTCCCGGGAGGTGATCGCCTCCAGGGCATCCTTGGCCGCATCCTGGTCATCGAACACCACGGCCGCTTCCGCGGTGTAACTGATGGCCCGTGCCACCAGCTTGAGGTTGTGATCCGCATAGAGACGCAGCGCCAGCAGCGCCGTGATGGTCAGGAAGAGGCCCGCCATGCAGACGGCGGTCAGGGAGATCATCATGTGGGTGCGCCCCAGACTCTGGCGCAGGGTGAGCCGGGGGCTGGCGTGATTGATGGTCATCGCGCCTCCTCATCCGCTCTGGCGAGCTTCAGCACGGCCGGGTGCACCCGCACGCCGCTGCGGGCCAGTGCATCCAGGTTGACCCGAAAACGGATCCTCTCTTTGCCGGCCTGCAGGCAGAACACTGCATCGGCGATGCACTCGCGGCTCTGCTCGCTGATGCTGAGGATGGCGTATCCCCGCAGACGCTCGAACAGGGAGAGCCGCTGCTCGGGGGTCAGCACCCCCAGATAGATCACATCGCAGCGCTGGATCAGCGCCTCGTCGTCGACCTCGTAGCGATGCACATCGACCGGGCGGCCATTGGCCTGCTGGCTGATGGTGAGCAGCGACGCCGCATATTCCGTGGGCGCGGCCACGCAGAGCCGCAATTTGGCAGGCTCGCTGGGCCAGCGGGTGTAGCTCAGGATATCGAGCACGGTTTGCCGCACCAGCTCGCTGCGCACTTCTGCCGAGGTCGCCGGGGCCGCCTCGCAGGCCAGCCCCCAGAGGCAGCACAGGGGCGTCAGCCACGCCAGGATCCGAAAGGAGGAGAAAAACTGCATGATGCCCGCGCTTATACCCACGTCGGTACCTGGGAGGGCCGACGCCCATGGAGGGAGTGCCAGAGAGGTGTCGCATCGAGCTTATCAGCCGCCAGGCGGCTGCCTATCCGTACTGGCATCGGCTGCGTCAGCGGCCGACGCAGCGAGGGCAACGCCACAGACCAGGACGGGCACCCCGGGGGCACGCCTGCGGGATTACTTTTTGCCAATCCCATATTCACGCAGCTTGTTGGCGATGGCGGTGTGGGAGACCCCGAGCCGCTTGGCCAACTGGCGGGTAGAGGGGAAGGCCGGGTAGAGCCGCTCCAGCAGCCGGCTCTCGAAGCGCTTCACCGCCTCGTCGAGCCCGCCCTCGAACCACTCGTCGATAAGGGGCATGGCGTCGGCCGCCACCGGCAGATCCACGTGCTCGGGGCCTATTTCGTCCCCTTCCAGCAACGTCATGGCCCGGTAGAGGCAGTTGCGCAGCTGGCGCACGTTGCCGGGCCAGCGGTAGGCGGTCAGGTATTCGGCCATGTTGCGGGTAAAGCGCGGACGCGGACGCTGCAACTCGCTCGCGAAACGGGAGACGAACTGCTGGGCCAGGGCCATGATGTCCGCCTTGCGCTCGCGCAGGGGGGGCAGCGCCAGACTCAGCACATTGAGGCGGTAGTAGAGGTCTTCCCGGAACTTGCCTTCGTGCACCAGATCCAGCAACTGCTTCTGGGTGGTGCAGATGAAGCGCACATTGACCCTCACCTCCTGCTCGTCCCCGACCCGGCGGAAGACGCCGTCTTGCAGCACCCGCAGGAACTTGGTCTGCAGATGGGGGGACATGTCGCCTATCTCGTCCAGCATCAGGGTGCCGCCGCTCGCCAGCTCCAGCACACCGCGCTTGCCCTCGGTGTTGTTGCCAAAGGCGCCGGGGGCGTAACCAAACAGCTCGCTCTCGGCCACGTTGTCCGGCATGGCGGCGCAGTTCAGCGCCATGAAGGGGTGACTGGAGCGCAGGCTGGCGCCGTGACAGGCGCGGGCCAGCAACTCCTTGCCGGTGCCGGTCTCCCCCACGATGAGCAAGGGGGCATCCTGCATCGCGAGCTTGGCGGCCTGGGCCAGCACCTCCTTCATCTTCTGGCTCTCGGCCTGCAGGTGCTCGAAGCCCCCCACTTCCACCGCGTGCAGCGCGCTGAAGTGCATGCCGACCCGGCGGGCGGATTTGAGCACCACCACGGCGCCGGCCAGGGCCTGTTTGCCCTTCTCCTCGGCCACAAACAGCGGCATCAGATCGCCGAGGTACTCCTCGCCGCCGAGGCTGAGTTTGCAGGTCTGGGGTTTGATCTCACTCGCCTCCAGCCAGCGGGCGAAGGAGAAGCCCTTGACCAGGGATGCCAGCGCCAACCCGCGCACCTCTTCCGGCGGCAGCGCCAGCGTGGTGAGGGCGGCCTGGTTGGCCTGGGTCACCCGCCCCTTGCTGTCGAGGGAGAAGACCAGATCCGGCAGCGCCTTGAGCAGGGCCTCTATCTCGTGATGCTCTCGCTCGGAGGGCATGTAGGGGATGGTCTTGACGTCATAGACGCCGGGGATGCGGCGGATCTCCGGCATCAGGTGCTGGAAGTCGCGAAACTCCAGCTCGGGGAAATTGAGATAGATGATGCCTGAGGTATCGATTTCGATGCCGCGCAGATCGATGTTGTGCTCCACCAGTCGGTCGAGCAGTTCCCGGGTCAGGCCCAGACGGTCTTCACAGCTGACTTCAAGACGCATTCGGCACACACTTCCTAGCTAACATTCTGAATAGCCGGATGATACAGACTCGATCCCGCCAGTGCGAGCGCTCCCCCATAAAAATGCGGGCCCGCCCCGCTTTCACCGGGCAGGCCCTGTTTCTCCGCGTCAAGCCGCGGTTACTTCATCAACTCGTCGGTGCGTGCCGCCATGATGAAATCGTTGCGATGTAACCCTCCTATCTTGTGGGTCCACCAGCTCACTGTCACCTTCCCCCACTCGGTCAGGATCGCCGGGTGATGGAACTCGGCCTCCGCCAGCTCGCCCAACCGGTTGGTGAAGGCCAGCGCCTCCTTGAAGTTGCGAAAGGCAAATTCGCGCCTCAGTTGCAGCTCGCCGTTCACCACCAGAGGCTGCCAATCGGGGATGGCGTGCATCAGCTCGCTCAGCTCCTGCTCGGTCACCCTGGGGGCATCGGCGCGGCACGCTTCGCACCGTTGGTTTGCCAGTTCAGACATTCGGGACTCCTTTCATCGATGAAATGGGTTGAAAACGGGTTCAGCTCGCCTGCCGGCCAGGGGCCGGGGCAAAGCGGGGCGGACGCAGGCCGAGGCGACGGGCCTCGGCCACCGCCGCCATGATCTCCTGTGGCCCCAGGCGATAGAGGCAATCCAGGCTTGGCAGCACGAAATAGACGGGCTGCATGATGTCGATGCGATAAGGGGTACGCAGCACCTCCAGCAGATCGAAGGGTTGCAGCACCGGCTTGCCGGAAAGGGCATAGGCGGTCTCGCCGATGGAGGAGAGGATGCCGCCACCGTAGATGCGCAGCCCCTCCCCCTCCTGCACCAGGCCAAACTCCACGGTGAACCAGTAGAGCCGCGCCAGATAGACCCGCTCCTCCTTGCTGGCGTTCAGCCCGAGCTGGCCATAGAGGTGGGTGAAGTGGGCAAAGGCGGGGTTGGTCAGCATGGCGCAGTGGCCGAAGATCTCGTGGAAGATGTCGGGCTCTTGCAGGTAGTCGAGCTCGTCCCGGCGGCGGATGAAGGTCGCCACCGGAAACTGGCGATCCGCCAGCAAGGCGAAGAAGCGATCGAAGGAGATGAGCGCCGGCACGGCGGCCACCGACCAGCCGGTGGTGGGGGTCAGGGCGGCGTTGATCTCCCCCAGCTGCGGGATGCGATCCCGGGGCAGTGCCAGCCTCTCCAGCCCCGCCCTGTATGCATCGCAGGCCTTGCCATCGAGCGCCGCGAGCTGGCGCGCGATCAGGATCTGCCAGGTCCCCTGCTCCTCCTCCGAGTAGTGGATGATGCCCTGATCGTCCGGTTGGTGTGCTGTGTAGCTACTTGCCATGATCCCTGCCATCTTCGGCCCCTAAAGGCCCCTTGTCGTTGCTCTTCAGGATCACTGTAACGGCTTGCCCATCAAAAAAGCAGCCGACCCCGAGGTCGGCTGCCTGCCACAGATGTAAATAATTTGTGACATCTCGATATGCTTTCCCGGGGCGCTATCGTGGTTGAGGCAAGCCGCCCGGGGATGGCTCTGGCAGGGAGATCACCGCCCTTGAATGGCCCCTATGACGTGCGAAGATAGCCCGCCAGCTGGCCGACAAGCCGCTTGCGCAGCTCACCGAGCCTGGGTTTCTCGTCCGCACACCAGGGCAGCGGGCGGCACGCCTCTATGGTGCGCAGCCCCAGGCGGGCGGTGAGCAGGCCGGCCCCCACCCCTTGCGCGGCGCGGGCGGAGAGCTTGGCGGTGAGCTCGGCCCCCAGCAGATCCATGCCCACCTCTGTCACCAGCTCGGTGGCGCCGGCATAGAGCATGTTGCGAAACACCTGGCGGATGAGGCGAATGCGGCTCCAGTAGCCGAGCTCGATGGCGTAGACATCGGCGATGTCCTCGATCATCCGCAGGTTGCGCCACAGCATCAGCATCATGTCGACGGTGGCGAGCGGGCTCAGGGCCACCAGCACGGCGGCCTCCCCCGACCATTTGGCGACCCGGGCCTGCGCGAGCTTGTCCCGCTCGCCGAGCACAAGCTGGCTGTAGAGGGTCAGCACCTCCCGATCGCTGTGGCTCTCGTCGAGCTGGCCGAGCCAGGTGCGATATCCCTCCCGCCCCTTGTCACCACTCTTTTCGGCCAGGGCCTCGCAGAAGGCCTGCCCCTGCCCCACACCCTGATGGGCGAGCAGGTCTTCGGCGCGGGAGCGCACATCCTGGCGCCGCTTGAGGGGGCGCAGCCGCAGCCACTCGCGCCCCACCACGCCGGCCGTGCCCACCGCCACCAGACCCGAAGCCAGCAGCCAGGCGCCGCCCCAGAGCGGGGTGGTAAGAAACTGGTCGTAGAGGAAGGCGCCAAACTGGCCCAGGGAGAGCAGGCCGACCGCCCCCAGCCCCCAACCCAGCAGGCGATGGCGGCGACGGGGCCGCACCGTCAGGGCCGGGGCCACCTCGGTGAATGCATCGAGCTCCTCGAGTCGCTCGAAGCTCTCTTCTTCCAGCCGCTGGGCCGGGGCCGGGGGCGGCACCTCGCTCGCCACCGACAGGGTCGGCTCCAGGATCACCTTGCCTTGCAGCGGCACCTTCTGTGTTGTCTGATCGTTCATCTTGTTCTCTGCTCCTTGGTGCGGCGCCGGTTATTCGAGGTGATCCCCGAGCAAGAACTCCAGTGCCGCGTCCAGCCGGATATGGGGCAGCGCCTGATGGGCGCTCATGGGCATGGGGCGAAATGCCTGAAAATCGAAGCCCTGGGTGCTCCACCACTGGGCTGGCGGTATCTGGGGCGGCACCTCTCCGGGAAACAGCAAGAGCGGCTCCCCTGCCAGGCTGGTGCCGCGGATGGCCGGGAACTCGCGGCCATTGGCCTGCCCCTTGCCCACCTCGGTGGCCTTGATGGCGGCCAGCGCCAGGCATTCGGTCTCTATCCCCTCGAAGCGGGCCTGGCCCCGACCGCTGCTCACCAGATGCTGGAGCAGGGAGACCAGGGGGCCATGCTGCTCCGGGGTGACGTGATCGGCCTTGCTCGCCACGAACAACAGCTTGTCGATGCGCGGGGAGAACAGCCGGCGCCACCAGTTGCTCTTGCCATAGGCGAAGCTCTCCATGATGCGGGCGATGGCCTGCTGCATGTCGCCGAAGCTGGCGGCCCCGGCATTGAGGGGCGCCAAGCAGTCCACCAGCACTATCTGGCGATCGAAGCCTGCGAAGTGCTGCTCGTAGAAACCCTGCACCAGGTGCTGCTTGTACTGCTCGAAGCGTTGCTTGAAGGTGGCGTAGAGGGTGCCATCGGCAGGCTCCTGGGCCGGTTTGTCCCAGACCCAGGGCACGAATTGCAGCAGCGGCGCCCCGGCATACTCCCCCGGCAGCACGAAACGGCCAGGCTGGATGAGGTGCAGCCCCAGCTCGTGCTTGCAGGCGTGCAGATAGTCGGTGTAACGCTGTGCCAGCTCGCAGGCGGGCCGCTCCTCGAAGGCTTGCTCGGCCTGCCAGCCGGGCGCCAGCCAGTTGGCGGCCAGGGCCTGCAGCTCGGGGCGACGCAGCTGGTTTGCCACCTGCTCGCTCCACTGCTCGTAGCTCAGATCCAGCAGCGGCAAGTCCAGCAGCCATTCCCCCGGATAATCCACCAGATCCACATAGAGGGTGGAGATCTCCCCCAGGTGACGGCGCACCGGGTGGCGGGTGCGGTAGCGAATTTCGAGGCGCACCTCGGCCACCCCCCGGGTGGGCGCAGGCCAGGCGGGCGGCTCGCCGAACAGGGCGTCTAGGCCGCGCTCGTAGGGGAAGGTGGGAATGTGGGCATTTTGCTGGGGAACCCGGCGGGCGCCGAGGATCCGCCCCTGGCGCTGGGCATCCCACAGGGGCAGACGGCCGTCGATGGCGGCGTGCTCCAGCTGGTTGACCAGCGCCGTGATGAAGGCGGTCTTGCCGCTGCGGGACAGGCCGGTGACCGCCAGCCGGATGTGGCGATCCCGAGCCCGGTTCACCACCTCAAAGGCCTTGTGCTGCAGCACAGACCATGACTGTTCGAGTTTGTTGCGTATCAAGGCGGGTCTTTTTCTCCTGTCACAGCCGAACCATGGGGGTAAGGGCCGGGGCCAGGGCCCCGCGCCACTGCGGTACTCAGAGCTTGCTGAACTCGCGCTGCAGGGTGAACTCCTTGGAGGTCACCAGCTTCTCGATGCGCTGCACCCTTGGCTCAAGCGCGTCGAGCTCCTGGGCGATGCGGCCGAGCGCCTGGTGGGGGGTGACGCCGGCCTGCCAACTGCGCGCCTTCATGCGCACCTCGGCAAAATCCGCCTCCTGCTCCCCAAACAGGGTGACAGGTTTCTTGTCGAGCAGGAACCAGGCGGCAATGTAGGCGGTGAAGGTGATGAAACCGGCGAAGATGAGGCCTGTGATGGCCAGCAGCCGCACTATCCAGGTCTCCACCCCGAAGTAGTCGGCAAGACCGGCGCAGACGCCCGCTATCTTGCCCCGCTGGGGATCCCGGTAGAGGTTGCGTCCCTCTTTGCTCTGCTGTGTCATACCTTGTTCCTCCAACCCGGGACCTCGGCATCCAGAATGGATTCCAGGGCCCCGACCCGCTCCTGCATCTTCTCGGCACGGGCCAATAACCCCTGCAACTGTTCCCGCTCACTGTCGGCAAGGCCTGCACCGATCCGCCCCTTGGCGCGGTAGTGCAGCACCAGCCAGATGGGGGCCACCACCACCATGAAGACCACCATGGGAACCATCAACACACCCAGCAGATCTTCCATCTGTTACTCCCCCTGTTTGCTGTCGCTCTGACCGAGCTTCTGACGCATGGCCTCCAGCTCGCGGCTGATCTGATCGTCTGCCTCCAGCTCGGCAAACTGCTGGGCCAGCGCCTTGTCGGACTGGCCCAGATCGGCGCGGGCTTCCATCTCGTCGATGCGGCGCTCCATGCGCTCGAACTTGCTGACCACGGCCTGGCTGTCGCCACGGGCCACCTGGCTCTGCACGTTCAAACGGCTGCTGGCCGCTTCGCTGCGAATGGCCATCGCCTTCTGGCGGGCACGGGCGTCTTCGAGCTTGGCTTCCAGCTGGCGGATCTCGTCGCCCAGCTTGTCGATGCCGCTGTCCACCGCCTGCTGCTCGCGATAGAGCGCTTCGGCCAGCTCGGTCTGCTTGTTCTTCTCGATGAGGGCGGCACGGGCCAGATCCTCGCGCCCCTTCGTCAGGGCCAACTCGGCCTTGGCCTGCCATTCGCTCACCCGCTCCTGATGGCGGCTGACCTGACGGCCGATCTCTTTCTGGTTGGCGAGGAAGCGGGCCAGGTTGGAGCGCTCCTTCACCAGTTCATCTTCCATCTCCTGGATGATCAGGCGCACCATCTTCTGGGGATCCTCGGCCTTGTCGAGCAGGGACGTCAGATTGGAATTGATGATGTCGGCCAGGCGGGAAAAAATACTCATGGTTGTACTCCTGTGATGGGCATTGGGTTGTTTCTCCATTGACAATGGCAACTTGTGTGCCAATCTGGAACAATAATTAACTTGTTGATTTATATGGGTACTCTCCATGAGTTTCAAGACGCCCGGAACAAGAGATGATTAAAATAACCAACTTTTGGTAAGATTAACCAGATTTTTCAACGAACAGGGATCAGGATGACCACGGCCACGGAAAGTCTGTTGGGTGAGTCCAACGCGTTTCTAGAGATCATCGAGCAGGCCTCGCGACTCGCCCCTCTGCGCAAACCCGTGCTGATCATCGGCGAGCGGGGGACCGGCAAGGAGCTCATCGCCCACCGCCTACATTATCTCTCGGATCGCTGGGATCAAAGCTTTGTCACCATCAACTGCGCCACCTTGAGCGAGAGCCTGCTGGAAACCGAGCTGTTCGGCCATGAGGCGGGCTCCTTCACCGGCGCCGCCAAGCGTCATCAGGGCCGGTTCGAGCGGGCCGATGGCGGCACCCTGTTCCTCGACGAGCTGGCCACCACCAGCGCCCGGGTGCAGGAGAAGCTGCTGCGGGTCATAGAGTACGGTGAATTCGAGCGGGTGGGCGGCGCCAAGGCGCTCAAGGTGGATGTGCGCCTGGTGTGCGCCACCAACGAGGATCTGCCGCAGCTGGCGGCCCGGGGACAGTTTCGTCACGATCTGCTGGACCGGCTGGCCTTCGACGTCATCACCCTGCCCCCGCTGCGGGAGCGACGCGAAGACATACTGATGCTGGCGGAGCACTTCGCCCACGGCATGACCCGGGAGCTGGGGTATCCGCTGTTTGCCGGCTTCTCCCGCAAGGCGACCCAGTTGCTGCAAGATTACTCCTGGCCCGGCAACGTGCGGGAGCTCAAGAATGTGGTGGAGCGCAGCCTCTACCGTCAGGGCAATCCGCAGTTGCCGCTCTCGGAGCTGGTGATCAACCCCTTCGACTCCCCCTGGCGACCCCGTACCGGCACCCCGTCCCCGGTCACCACCGAGGCGACCTCGACAAGCGGCCCCCAGGCCATGAGCCTGCCACTGGATCTCAAGGGGGCGGTCGCGGAATACGAGATTAATTTACTCAAGCAAGCGATGCAGCAATCCCAGTATAATCAGCGCAAAGCCGCCCAATTGCTGACCCTGAGCTATCACCAGTTCAGGGGCATGCTGCGCAAATACCAGCTGCTCGAGGGGGATGACAACAATGGCAATGCGGACAACGACTGACCCTCTGCCATCACCTCCGTCGAGACATGCCAGGTAAATACCCGCTGCTCGAGGGAATTGACGAGGGGGATGTTCGCTTCCCCCCCGATGGGACGTCCTGCCCGGCAGGATCCCGCAACGCGCCCGCCCTCTGGCGGGCAACTCTGTCTGAAAACATGGTTCCAACATGAGAATGCTCACACCACTGCTGCTCGGTCTCCTGGTACTGGTCACCGGCTGTCAGAAACAAGACGATGCCTCCAGGACCGGGCTCATCTATTGTGCCGACGGGGCGCCCAGATCCTTCAACCCGCAGCTTGCCAATTCAGAGGCGACCCTGGATGCCAGCGCCCGCCCGCTCTACGATCGCCTGCTCGAGGTCAATGCCAATACCCTCAGCATCGAGGGGGGCCTCGCCACCCACTGGCACAGCAGCGAGGACGGCCTCTCCTATACCCTGACCCTGCGCAAGGGCGTGACCTTCCATCGCACCCCCTGGTTCAATCCGACGCGCCACTTCAACGCCGATGACGTGCTCTTCACCTATCATCGCCTGCTGGACGAACACCATCCCTTCCACAGCATCTCGGGTGGCGAGTACCCCTATTTTCACAGCCTGGGGCTGAGCAGCCTCATCAAGCGGGTCTACAAGAAGGGCACCCATGAGGTGGTGTTCGAGCTGAACCGGCCGGATGCCTCCTTCCTCGCGACCCTGGCCAGCGACTACGCCATAGTGCTCTCGGCCGAATACGGCGAGCAGATGATCAAGGCTGGTACGCCCGAGCTGCTGGACAGCCGCCCCATAGGGACGGGCCCCTTCAGCTTCAAGGAGTACCGTCACAACGAGTTCGTGCGCTACCTGCGCCACCCCGGCTACTGGGGCGGCGAGGCGAAGATTGAGCAGCTCATCTATGACATCACCCCCAAGTCGTCCAAGCGACTCGCCAAGCTGCTGACCGGCGAGTGCGACGTGATGAGCACTCCCTCCGCCAGCCAGCTGTCGGTGATCGACAGGGACGCCCACCTCAATCTGTCGGTGCAGTCGGGGATGAACGTCGCCTTCCTCGCCCTCAATACCCGCAAAGCCCCCTTCAACAAGGTGCAGGTGCGCCAGGCGCTGGCCAGTGCCATCAACGTGCAAAACCTGCTGCAGGCGGTCTATTTCGAGACGGGTCAGCCTGCCGCCAGCCTGCTGCCGCCACTCTCCTGGGGCTACAACCCCTCCCTGACCCAGCGCAAGCCAGACCTGAGGCTCGCCCGTCAGCTGCTCAGGGATGCCGGCTACCCGCAAGGGTTCGAGATGCAGGTGCTGGTACAGCCCGGCGCCCGCCCCTACAACCCGGACGGCCTCAAGACGGCCCAGCTGATGCGCAGCGATCTCGCCAAGATAGGGGTGAAGCTCAAGATAGTGCAGCAGGCCTGGCCGGTCATCGAGACCCGGCTCGCCCACGGGCAGTATGACAGCCTGCTCTCCGGCTGGATCGCCGATAACGCGGATCCGGACAACTTCTTCCGCCAGCTGCTGAGCTGCGCCGCCGTCGAGCGGGGCAACAACTACAGCCGCTGGTGCAGCCCCGCCTTCGATCAGCTGCTGGACGATGCGGTGACCACACCGCAACTCGCCTTCCGCCTGCGCAACTATTACTATGCCCAGTCGCTGCTCAACGAACAGCTGCCGCTCATTCCGCTGGCCCATGCCCTGCGCACCCAGGTGAGCCGCAGCGACATCCAGGGACTGACCCTCATGCCCTTTGGCGGCACCACCTTCAACCAGGCCTATCGGGAGTGAACATGGCTGGCATCCATCCCATCGGTGGCATCTGGCCTCCCTTCCCATCGACGCACCCCTGCGCGGAGGCATAAGCATGTTTTTTTATATTCTGCGTCGCATCACCCTGCTGGTGATCACCCTGCTGGTGCTGACCATGGGGGCCTACCTGCTGGAGTTTCGCCTCATCGGCCAGGTGCTGGACTTCTGGCACGGCTACCCGGACTTCCTGCAGCGCATCGTCGAGGGAGATTTCGGCCTCTCCAGCGTCTCCGGCCTGCCGGTACTCGACGAAATCCGTCACTACTTCCCGGCGACCCTGACCCTCTGTCTCGCGGCCTTTGCCATCTCGCTGCTGGTGGGGATCCCGTTCGGGACCCTGGCGGCCCTCTACCAAGGGCGTGGCCTGGATCTCTCCATCATGGCCGCCGGCCTCATCGGCTACGCCGTGCCCGTCTTCTGGCTGGCGCTGCTGATGGTGATGTTCTTCTCCCTGGATCTCGGCTGGCTGCCCTCCTCCGGCCAGATCAGCCTGCTCTACGACGTCCCCTCCATCACGGGGATCGCCATCGTCGACGTGCTGATGAGCCAGGAGCCCTGGCGCGAGGCGGCACTCCACGACGCCCTGCGCCACCTGGTGCTGCCGTCCCTGGTGCTGGCCGTGGTGCCGACCACCGAGGTGATCCGTCACGTGCGCAGCTCCCTCATCGACGTGATGAAGCAGAACTACATCAAGGCCGCCGCCAGCCGTGGCCTCTCCCGCCGCCAGATCGTCTGGCGCCACGGCCTCAAGAATGCCCTGCCCCCCGTGCTGCCCCTGCTCGGCCTGCAGCTCGGCAGCGTGCTCACCTCCGCCATGATCACCGAGGTGGTGTTCGACTGGCCCGGGATCGGCCGCTGGCTGGTGAGCAGCATAGCGCTGCAGGACTATGCCGCCATCCGCGGCGCCTTCCTGGTGGTGGCCAGCTTCGTCATCTTCATCAGCGTCAGCACCGAGTTGCTGACCACCATCATGTATCCGGCACGACGCAAAGAACTCTATGCAAAACAAGACTGAGTACACCCACAGCGGCACGCACGCCAGCCTGTCGGCCTCGCGCTGCTCACCGCCTTCATGCTGTATCCGGCACGGCGTAAAGAACACCATGCAAAACAGGACTGATTGGGCTTGCGGCCGCATATGCGCCCCCCTTGTCCGCCACGGCGCAAGATACCCTATGCAACACAAGACTGACCCCGCTCATGGCCAGGGCTGGAGCCTGCATCATGCACGATAAATCGAACATCTATCCGGAGCTCAAGATCCTCTCCCCCCTGGAGCAGACCTGGGTCTCCTACCGCCGCAATCCGCTGGCCATGGGGGGGCTCTGGTGCTTCGGCCTGCTGCTACTCATTACCCTGGTGGGCCCCCTGGTGGTGCCCTACGGCATCGATGATCAGCACAGCGGCCGCCTGCTGCTGGCCCCCTCCTGGGCCAGCACGGGGAACATCGACTACTTCCTCGGCACCGACGATCTGGGCCGCGACATCCTCTCCCGCCTCGTGGTGGGGGCCCGCCTCACCTTCGGCAACGCCTTGCTGGTGGTGGTGATTGCGCTCCTCGTCGGCTCCGCCATCGGCATCCTCGGCGGCATGAGCAAGGGGGTGAAGTCGAGCGTGCTCCATCACCTGCTAGATACCCTGCTCTCCATCCCCTCCCTGCTGCTGGCCATCATAGTGGTCGCCATACTGGGGCCAGGGCTGTTCAACACCCTGATCGCCATCACGCTGGCGCTGATCCCCCCCTTCATCCGGGCGACCTACAACGCCGTCCACGCCGAGATGCAGAAGGAGTACATCATCGCGAGCCGCCTCGACGGTTCGCCCCCCTTGCGGATCATGCGCCTCGCCATACTGCCGAACATAGTGGAAACCCTGGTGACCCAGACCACCCGGACCCTCTCTGCCGCCATCCTGGATATCTCGGCGGTGGGCTTCCTCGGCCTCGGGGCCCAGTCCCCCCAGCCGGAGTGGGGCGCCATGCTGGCGGATTCGAGCGATCTCATCTATCTGGCCCCCTGGACAGTGACCCTGCCGGGCATGGCCATTCTGTTCAGCGTGCTGGTGACCAACCTGGTGGGTGAAGGCATTCGCGAAGCGCTTAAAGAGGGGAACGACTGATGCAATGTTCTGTGCCGAAGATAGGCATGCTCACCCTTGTTCTCCGCCCATTCCTGTACGGCGTGCTGGTTAACCCATCGCTGGTGGGTGAAGGGATCCGCGAAGCGCTCAAAGAGGGGAACGATTGATGATACTGCGGCTCTATACCATCAAGGACGGCATGGCCCAGATGCAGTACGCCCAGACACAGCCTCATGAGGAGCGCCACTGATGCCCTTGCTCGACATACGCAACCTGACCATCGAGATCGACACCCCCCAGGGCAAGGTCAAGGCGGTGGACAGGGTCAGCCTGACCCTGAACGAGGGGGAGATCCGCGGCCTGGTAGGAGAATCGGGCTCGGGCAAGAGCCTGGTGGCCAAGGTCATCGTCGGCATCCAGAAAGACAACTGGACGGTGCGCGCCGACCGGATGCGCTTCAACGACATGGACTTGCTGACCATGGCCCCCAAGGAGCGACGCCGCATCATGGGCCGGGAGATCGCCATGATCTTCCAGGACCCCATCAGCTGTCTCGACCCCTCCGAGGAGATAGGCACCCAGCTCGAGGAGGCCATCCCCACCAGCGCCTTCGCCGGCAAGTTCTGGCAGCGCTTCCAGTGGCGCAAGAAGCGGGCCATCGCCCTGCTGCACAGAGTCGGCGTCAAGGATCACCGCAAGGTGATGCGGGCCTATCCCCACGAGCTGTCGGATGGCATGTGCCAGAAGGTGATGATCGCCATGGCCATCGCCAACCAGCCGCGGTTGCTGGTGGCGGACGAGCCCACCAGCGCCATGGAGTCCACCACCCACTCCCAGATCCTGCGGCTGCTGGACAAGATGAACAAGCTGGGCAATACCACCATCCTCATCATCAGCAACGACATTGCCGCCATCGCGAACCTGACAGACACCATCAACATCATGTACTGCGGCCAGATGGTGGAAGTGGGCACCCGGGATCAGATCCTCGAATCCCCCCGTCACCCCTATACGGACGCCCTGCTCAAGTCCATTCCCGACTTTGACAAGCTGGTGCGCCACAAGTCCCGGCTCGAGACCCTGCCCGGGGTGATCCCCCCCCTGCAGCACCTGCCCATCGGCTGCCGCCTCGGCCCCCGCTGCCCCTACGCCCAGAAGCAGTGCGTGCAGACCCCGCTGATGAGCAAGGTCAAGGGACACCAATTTAGCTGCCACTTCCCCTTGAACATGGAAGAGCCGAAGAAATGAGCCCGAGTCATCACCAGCCCATGCCCAATCAGCAAGGCCAAGGGACATCCATTTCCCAGCTGCCACTTCCCGCTGAACATGGAAGAGCCGAAGAAATGAGCCCGAGTCATCACCAGCCCATGCCCAATCAGCAAGGCCAAGGGACATCCATTTCCCAGCTGCCACTTCCCGCTGAACATGGAAAAATCGAAGAAATGAGCCTGACCGTGAATACCGCCATAAAGGAGCCCAGCCTGTGATCGAACCCGCCCTGTTGCAGGTCAGGGGCCTGTGCAAGACCTATCAGAACCGCACCGGCCTGTTCCGGCGCCAGGCGGTGGAGGCCATCAAGCCCCTGTCGTTTGATCTCGGAGTGGGCCAGACTCTGGCCATCGTCGGCGAGGCGGGCTCCGGCAAGAGCACCCTGGCGCGGATCCTGGCCGGCATGATAGAGCCGAGCGGCGGCGAGATCGCCATCGAGGGGCAGCCCCTGGTCCACGGTGATTATCAGACCCGCTGCAAGCTGCTGCGGATGATCTTCCAGGACCCCAATACTTCGCTCAACCGCAAAATTAGGGTCGGCCAGATCCTGGAGACGCCGCTGCGGCTCAACACCGAGATGACCGAGGAGGAGCGCCGGGAGAAGGTGATCCAGACCCTGCGCATGGTGGGCATGCTGGCGGATCACGCCCTCTTCTACCCCCAGATGCTCTCCGCCGGTCAGCAGCAGCGGGTGGGGCTGGCGCGGGCGCTGATCCTCAACCCGAAAATAGTGGTCGCAGATGAGGCGCTCTCCACCCTGGACATCTCGGTGCGCTCCCAGATCATCAACCTGCTGCTGGAGATGCAGGAGGCCATGGGGCTGAGCTATGTGCTGGTGGCCAACGATCTGGGCATCGTCAGCCACATCAGCGACGAGGTGCTGGTGATGCACGAGGGCCGGGTGGTGGAGCGTGGCAAGACCCTGCGGGTCTTCGCCGATCCCCAGCACGACGTGACCCGTCGCCTCATCCAGAACTACAACAACGAATACCGCCGCTGATCCCCAGCAGTTCCCCCTCCGGCCCATGGGCCGGGCATAAAAAAACCCGGCCTGATGTCGCATCAGTCGCCGGGGGATTGCGCTCAAAAAAGTGATTGCGTCGCTCGTAGTAGGAACACCGAGATAGTAGGCAGCCCCTTTGGGCTCAACAACTGTCAGATCTGACAGGCAGGCCGCTATGGAACCTGAACTGAGGATCCGGCGAGCAGATAAGCTCTGCTTCAATCCGGCCAAAATAGGCGACCCGCTCGCTGATATCCTCCCCGGCGTACTGCTCGGCCAGTGCCAGATAATCCTGGTAGTGGCGCGCCTCCGATCGCAGCAGGGAGACATAGAAGCGACCCAGCTCCTCGTCCAGGTGGGGGGCAATCTTCGCAAAGCGCTCGCAGGAGCGCGCCTCTATGTAGGCGCCGATGATCATCTTGTCCACCACGGCCGCCGGCTCGTAGGTACGCACGTGGGCCAGCAGGCTGCGGGCATAGCGGGAGGCGGTGACGGGCCCGTAGGGGATGCCGCGGGCCTGCATTATCTCCAGCACCTGCTCGAAGTGGTGCAGCTCCTCCTGGATGAGCCGCACCATGGGGAACAGCAGGGGATTGCGTTCGAGCTCGGCGAACACGCTTCTGTCGGACTCCCCCATGGTGCGTTTGCCGAGGATCTCGGCCTTCTCGGGGATGGCATCCAGCTCACGGTAAAATTCAAGCTTGGGCAGCAGGTGGCGCTTCTCCTTGGGCAGGCAGTAGCGGCGCACCAGGCTGTGGGCCGTCAGGGCGGCCTTGTTCTCGCAGTTGGCGTGATCGATGAGCAGGGTCGGCAATTGGGCGGGATCCCGCGCCATCTCCACCCACTCATCCGGGGTCTCGCAATGCAGGAACTGACGAACGGGGGCTAGCAGGTCATCCATCTGAACTCTTGTACTCTCTGGTTAGTCTTGATTGGCATATATTGATGCGGCTTGATACGGCGGGCGAAGCCCGCGAAGGGGGCCCATGCTAACGGATCCCGCCCCGCCTGCCCAGCGCAGAGGCGGCCTCACTCCAGCAGCCGTTTGAGGGAGTCGCGCCGGATCAGCTTGCCGCTGAAGGAGGGCAGCGCCTCGGGCTCGCCCTCCTCCACCATGGTGATCAGCCGGCTGATGGTCTCCTGGATCATCTCGGTCACCGGCATCTTGACGCTGGCCAGCGAAGGAATGACATAGGGAGCCAGGGCGATGTCGTCGAACCCCACCACAGAGACCTGCTCCGGCACCGACAGGCCGCACTCGTGCAGCTGCTTGATGGCACCGATCGCCATGTCATCGTTGCTGGCGATCAGGGCACTGAAGCTCACCCCGCGCGCCAGCAGGGTCGAGACCCCGGCCGCGCCGCAGGCGGGGGTCCACTTGCCGGGGGCGATCAGTGCCTCTCGCACGGGAATGCCGTGGCGGGCAAGGGCCTCGAGGTAGCCGGTGAGGCGCTCTATGCCAGTGGGGGAATCCGCCGAGCCTGTGATGAAGGCGATGTCCCTGTGCCCCATCTCCACCAATTTATCCACCACGGCCGCGGCGGCCGCCTGCTGATCGGAGTAGATGCAGTGCGCCGGGTGGCGCCGTAACTTGCGGTTGAGCACCATGATGGGCTGGGAGTGCTGCTCGATGATCTCGTCCATCTCCTCGACGCTGAGAAAACGCGGGTAGATGATGACGCCGTCACAGCGGGAGTCGAGCAGGTACTGGATGGCCTGTCGCTCCTCCTCGGCGCTGTGCTTGCCGTCGGCCAGGATCAGCTGCCGACCCCTATCTTCGGTCAACCGCGCCGCGTGGGAGAGCAGCTCGCTGAAATAGACGCCGTGATAGAGGGTATTGGTCACCACCAGCCCCAGAGTCTGGGTGTTTTTGGTGGCCAGCTGCCTCGCCAGCAGGTTGGGGCGATAGCCGCTCTCCTCTATGGCCTGGAACACCCGATCCCGGGTCTCCTGACTGGTATAGCCATTGCCCGACAGCACCCGGGAGACAGTCGCCTTCGACACCCCTGCCCGCTTCGCCACCTCCAGCATAGTCGTCATCATCTTCCCCTCTTCTCGACGGGCCGCAGTGTACTGCACGGGACCCGCTTGTGCTAACGAGAATGGGCGCAGGCCCCCCCCTTTCAGTGATCCCATTCACGGTTCTGCACAATGGCGGTGCGGCCGTCTTGTCTGTGAGCATGAAACTGAGCATGCTGTGTGGAACCGGTTCCACAATGCAGTTTCATTCCCGTTCTTCCCGTCGTCAATGACGGGGCTCGACAGGCCTCATTTGGTAAAAAGGATACGACTAGATGTCAAAGAACTACGCGGCCCTGGCCGGCAAGGTCATCACGGCCCTAGGCGGAACCGGCAACATCGTCGCCGTGACCCACTGCATGACGCGCCTGCGCTTCGTGCTGCAAGACCCCACCCTGGTGGACAGTCCAACGCTCAAGGCCACTGCCGGGGTACTTGGGGTGGTCAGCAGTGATAACCAGTGCCAGGTGATCATCGGCAACATGGTCTCCCACGCCTATCGCGAGGTGCTTGCCCAGTTGCCGGAAGGCGCACGGGGAGACGTGCCAGCGACCAAGCCAGGTTTCAGCCTGCGCCGCCTGGGCGCCGCCATTCTGGACGCCCTGATCGGCACCATGTCACCCCTCATTCCGGCCATCATCGGCGGCTCCATGCTCAAGCTGCTGGCCATGGTGCTGGAGATGACAGGGGTGCTGGAGAAAGGATCCTCGACCCTCACCATACTCACTGTGGCCGGTGACGGCGCCTTCTTCTTCCTGCCCCTGATGGTGGCCGCCTCCGCCGCCGTAAAGTTCAAGACCAATATGTCGCTCGCCATCGCCATCGCCGGGGTGCTGGTGCACCCCAGCTTCATAGATCTGATGGCCAGGGCCGCCGAGGGGGAGCAGGTGACCTTCGCCCTGATCCCGGTCACCGCGGTGAAATACACCTACACAGTGATCCCGGCCCTGGTGATGACCTGGTGCCTCTCCTACATAGAGCGCTGGGTCGATCGCATCACCCCGGCGGTGACCAAGAACTTCTTGAAGCCCATGCTGATAGTGCTCATCGCGGCGCCGCTCGCCATCCTGCTCATCGGCCCCGTCGGCATCTGGATTGGCACCGCCATCTCGGGCCTGGTCTACACCGTTCACGACTACCTCGGCTGGCTGTCGGTGGCCATCATGGGCGCGCTCTGGCCGCTGCTGGTGATGACCGGCATGCACCGCGTCTTCACCCCAACCATCATCCAGACCATCGCCGAGACCGGCAAGGAAGGCATGGTGATGCCCTCAGAGATAGGCGCCAACCTCTCCCTCGGCGGCTCCTCCCTGGCGGTGGCCTGGCGCACCAAAAACCCCGAGCTGCGCCAGACCGCGCTGGCGGCGGCCGCCTCCGCCATCATGGCGGGGATCTCCGAGCCCGCCCTCTACGGGGTGGCCCTGCGACTGAAGCGGCCCCTCATCGCCAGCCTTATCAGTGGCTTCATCTGCGGCGCCGTGGCAGGCATGGCCGGGCTCGCCAGCCACTCCATGGCGGCCCCCGGGCTCTTTACCAGCGTGCAGTTCTTCGATCCGGCCAACCCCATGAGCATCGCCTGGGTGTTCGCCGTGATGGCGCTCTCGGTGGTGCTCTCCTTCGTGCTGACCCTGGTGATGGGCTTTGAGGACATACCTGTGGAGGTACCCGGCGAGAGCGCCGCTCCCCAGCCCGTCGCGGCCAGCCAGGCACAGGCTACCGCCGGTGCGTGACTCCCCTATCAGACATAAAAAGAGGT
Organism: Aeromonas rivipollensis; assembly: GCF_037811135.1. Lineage (NCBI taxonomy): Bacteria > Pseudomonadati > Pseudomonadota > Gammaproteobacteria > Aeromonadales > Aeromonadaceae > Aeromonas > Aeromonas rivipollensis. The sequence goes on from NZ_CP149130.1 coordinate 2,566,616, forward strand.
AACCAATGTCGATAACCAGATTTCCCAAAGGCTTCCTCTGGGGCGGCGCCCAGGCCGCCAACCAGGCGGAAGGCGGCCATCGCGAGGGGGGCAAGGGGCTGACCACGGTCGACATGATCCCCCATGGCGCCAACCGCATGGCGGTCAAGCTTGGCCAGGAGAAGCGCTTCACCCTGCGAGATGACGAGTTCTACCCAAGCCACGAGGCCATCGATTTCTATCACCGCTATAAAGAAGACATCGCCCTGATGGCCGAGATGGGCTTCACGGTGTTTCGCACCTCCATCGCCTGGAGCCGGCTCTATCCCAAGGGGGACGAGGCCGAACCCAATCCCGAGGGCATCGCCTTCTACCGGGCGCTGTTCGAGGAGTGCAAGAAACATGGCATCGAGCCCCTGGTGACCCTGTGCCACTTCGACGTGCCCATGCACCTGGTGGTGGAGTACGGCTCCTGGCGCAACCGCCAGATGGTGGACTTTTTCACCCGCTATGCGCGCACCTGCTTCGAGCAATTCGACGGCCTGGTGAAGTACTGGCTCACCTTCAACGAGATCAATATCCTGCTGCACAGTCCCTTCTCCGGCGCCGGGCTGGTGTTTGAGGAAGGGGAAGAGAGGGAGCAGGTCAAATACCAGGCCGCCCACCACGAGCTGGTGGCGAGCGCCCTGGCGACCCAAATTGCCCACGAGGTGAACCCGGCCAACCAGGTGGGCTGCATGCTGGCGGGGGGCAGCTTCTATCCCTACTCCTGCAAGCCGGAAGATGTCTGGGCCGCGCTGCAGAAGGAGCGGGAGAACCTGCTGTTTATCGATGTGCAGGCTCGGGGCGCCTACCCGGCCTATGCCGCCAGCCTGTTTCGCGAGAAGGGGATCCAGCTCGTCAAGGCGCCGGAGGATGATGAGATCCTCAAACACAGCGTCGACTTCGTCTCCTTCAGCTACTACGCCTCCCGCTGCGCCTCCGCCGACATGAACGCGGGCAACACCAGCGCCGCCAACGTGGTCAAGTCCCTACGAAACCCCCATATCCAGCAGAGCCAATGGGGTTGGGGTATAGACCCGCTCGGCCTTCGCATCACCATGAACAGCCTGTACGATCGCTACCAGAAGCCGCTCTTCCTGGTGGAAAACGGCCTGGGGGCCATCGACGAGATTAACGACGATGGCGAAATAGAGGACGACTATCGCATCGACTACCTGCGCGCGCACATCAGCGCCATGGGGGATGCCATCGCCGACGGGGTGCCGCTCTTGGGCTACACCAGCTGGGGCTGCATCGATCTGGTCTCCGCCTCCACCGGCGAGATGAGCAAGCGCTACGGCTTCGTCCACGTGGACAGGGACGATGCCGGCCGGGGCACCCTGGCGCGCAGGCGCAAGAAGTCGTTCTGGTGGTACCAAAAGGTGATCGCCAGCAACGGGGAAGATCTGGCGTGACGAGGGCCGCCTCCGGTGAGGGAGGCGGCCTGAGGCAGAGACGAAAACAGAGATGGGGGCCTTGGCCCCCATCTCTGTTTCATGTCGACGGCAATCGGAAAACGTTTAACTGCCTTCGTTGAAGATCTCCAGGTTGCTGGTCCCTTCCTGCCACTCGCGCACCGCCTTGTTGTCATCGCTGCGCAGGGCGTTCAGGTGGTCCAGATAGCCCTGATCCACGTCGGAAGTCACGTAGTGGCCATTGAACACCGAGGTCTCGAAGTGGCGCAGCTCGGGGTTGATCTCCCGCACCGCCTCTTCCAGATCTTCCAGATCCTGGAAAATCAGGCCATCGGCGCCGATCAGCTTGCACACCTCTTCCACTTCACGGCCATGGGCGATCAGCTCGTTGGCGGTGGGCATGTCGATGCCATAGACGTTGGGGAAGCGAATTTCCGGTGCCGCCGAGGCGAAATAGACCTTGGCCGCCCCCGCTTCACGGGCCATCTGGATGATCTGCTCCGAGGTGGTGCCACGGACGATGGAGTCATCCACCAGCAGCACCTTCTTGCCCTTGAATTCGGAGCTGATGGCGTTGAGCTTGCGACGCACCGACTTCTTGCGCTGGGTCTGGCCCGGCATGATGAAGGTACGGCCGATGTAGCGGTTCTTCACGAAGCCCTGGCGGTAAGGCAGGCCCAGGGTATGGGCGATTTCCAGCGCCACGTCGCAGGAGGTCTCGGGGATGGGGATGACCACGTCCACGTCGAGATCTTCCCACTCCCGTGCAATCTTCTTGCCCAGCTTGCGACCCATGTTGAGGCGGGCGGCGTAGACGGAGACCTTGTCGATGCAGGAGTCGGGGCGCGCGAAGTAGACGTACTCGAAGATGCAGGAGCTCATCTGCGGGTTTTCCGCACACTGCTCGGAGAAGAGCTGGCCCTGCTCTGTGATGTAGATGGCCTCGCCCGGGGCGACGTCACGCACCGTCTCGAAACCGATGGCGTCCAGCGCCACGCTCTCGGAGGCGAGCATGTACTCCACCTGGCCCTGATCGTCGACGCGACGACCCAGGATCAGCGGACGAATGCCGTTGGGATCGCGAAAGCCGATAAGGCCGTGACCGATCACCAGGGAGACCACGGCATAGGCGCCGCGGATCTGCTGGTGCACCTTGCGCACCGCAGAGAAGATATCCTCCGGCCGCAGCGCCATCTTGTCGCACAGATCCAGCTCGTGGGCCAGCACGTTCAGCAGCACTTCGGAATCCGAGGTGGTGTTGATGTGGCGGCGGGCCACCTTGAACTGCTGCTCCTTGAGATCCTTGGCGTTGGTGAGGTTGCCGTTGTGGGCCAGCACCATGCCGTAGGGAGAGTTCACGTAAAAAGGTTGGGCTTCAGCGGCACTGGAGCTGCCTGCGGTGGGATATCTGACATGTCCTATGCCGATATGCCCCTTCAGTCGCTGCATGTGGCGCACTTCAAACACATCCTTCACCAGGCCGTTGGCCTTGCGTTGCCGGAAGTTTCCACTGTCAATGGTCACGATCCCGGCGGCATCCTGTCCCCTGTGCTGCAACACCGTCAAGGCGTCGTAGAGGGCCTGATTGACGGGGGTGGTGCCAACTATACCGACAATACCGCACATGTCTTTGCTACCTCGAAGTCACTGTACCTGTTGAAGAAAACTGGACGAGTTCAGCATGAACCCGAAAAACCACTGGATCACCGGCTTGAACTCGGGAACCAGTCTGGACGCCACCCACCAGTCGCTCTGGGAGAGGCTGGTGAAGGTATCCATAAAAAACAGCAGGGCACTGACGATCAGTACCCCGCGAATGGCGCCAAAACAGACACCCAGCACCCGATCCGTGCCGGAGAGTCCCGTCTTTTCCACCAGCAAGCCCACCACGTAGTTGACCACGCTCCCCAGGATCAGGGTCGCCACGAAGAGGGCGGCGATGGCCAGGCCGTTGCGCACCATGGCGTCGGAGAAGGAGGTGAAGTAGACGGCGAGATCGGGATAGAAATGGCTGGCAATGAAAAAGGCGACGAACCAGGTGACGAGGGACATGGCTTCCTTCAGGAAGCCGCGCACCAGGCTGATGAGGGCAGAGAAACCGACGATGCCGATGATGGCGTAATCAATCCAGACCATAGAAAAGGATGTCCTGCGAAATTGCGGCGCAGTCTAACAAAAACGATTGCGCAATGCTTGATAAAAATGTGTTAAAGGTTCAATTGAGCTCCGAAGGAGACCACTCCCTCCCCTGCCGGGGGGCGACCGGCGCCCAAATGCACAACGCCATGGCATGGCCATGGCGTTGTGTTCAGCAAAGGGAGCTTACCCTATGTGGGTCAGGCCGCCCATGTAGGACTGCAGCGCCGCCGGGATGGCGATGCGGCCGTCTTCCTGCTGGTAGTTCTCGATCACCGCCACCAGGGTGCGGCCCACCGCCAGGCCGGAGCCGTTCAGGGTGTGCAGCAGCTGCGGCTTGCCGTCGACACGCACGCGGGCCTGCATGCGGCGCGCCTGGAAGTCGGTGCAGTTGGAGACCGACGAGATCTCGCGGTAGGTGTTCTGGGCCGGCAGCCAGACTTCCAGATCGTAGGTCTTGGCGGCGCAGAAGCCCATGTCACCGGTACAGAGCGCCATCACGCGATAGGGCAGCTCCAGCAGTTGCAGTACCTTCTCGGCGTGACCCACCATCTCTTCCAGCGCATCCCAGGACTTTTCCGGGTGCACCAGCTGGACCATCTCGACCTTGTCGAACTGGTGCATGCGGATCAGACCCCGGGTATCACGGCCATAAGAGCCGGCTTCGGAGCGGAAGCAGGGGCTGTGGGCGGTCATCTTGATGGGCAGTTCCTGCTCGTCGAAGATCTCGTCGCGGGCCATGTTGGTGAGCGGCACTTCGGAGGTCGGGATCAGGGAGAACTTGCGCATCTTGCCCTCGTCTTCCCCTTCGCCCTCGATACCGGTGTTGAAGAGATCCTGGGAGAACTTGGGCAGCTGGCCGGTGCCGTACAGGCTGTCCGGGTTCACCAGGTAGGGCACGTAGCATTCGGTGTAGCCGTGCTGCAGGGTGTGCAGGTCCAGCATGAACTGCGCCAGGGCGCGGTGCAGGCGGGCAATCTGACCCTTCATCACCACAAAGCGGGCACCGGAGAGCTTGACGCCGTTCTTGAAGTCCACGCCCTTGGCCGCTTCGCCGAGATCGATGTGATCCCGCACCGGGAAGCTGAATTCGCGCGGGGTACCCCAGTGGCGAACGATCACGTTGTCGTTCTCGTCGCGGCCCACCGGGGTGCTGTCGCTCGGCAGGTTGGGGATGGCGTCGGAGATGGCCTTGATCTCGCCCAGCAGTGCCTCGAGCTCGACCTTGCTGGTCTCCAGCTCGTCGTTGATCTTGGTCACCTCGGCCTTGAGGGGAGCCACATCTTCGCCGCGACGGGCAGCCTCACCGATGGACTTGGAGCGGGCGTTGCGCTCGGCCTGCAGCTCCTGGGTACGGGACTGCAGATCCTTGCGTTTCTCTTCCAGAGCATTGACAGCCGCTACGTCCAGCGCGTAGCCACGTGCAGCCAGACGAGCGGCGGCCTCTTCGATATCGCTGCGCAGATATTTGGGATCCAGCATGGTTTACCTACTTTTTTTAATGGGATCTGGGCCTGGGTCATCCGCCCTGGCGAGAAAACAGATCCGGAAGTTAACATCGGTTGGCGCACCCCTATGTCTTCGGAATCGGGCCTTCTAAATCAAGAAGATGGTGCAAGGCCAAGACAAGCGGGGTCAGAGGGGCAGTGTAGCAGACCGCCCCCCCGCCCGAACAGGGCGTATTGCTGTCGTTTTTGCCAAGTTTGACGGCATCGGCAGCCTTATCTTCGCCGATCCGAGCGATCCGCATGCTGCCCGGGCAAGGCGCCCTTACTTCTCTCTTTGACGCGGGCTTTGGCGGTCCAGCTCGCGCAGATAGTCGAGCTTCTGGGCGATCTGCTTCTCGAGACCCCGATCGGTAGGCTGGTAGTAGTGCTTGCCTGCCAGCTCGGGGGGGAAGTACTCCTCGCCGGCGGCATAGGCGCCGGGTTCGTCGTGGGCATAGCGGTACTCTGCGCCATAGCCGAGCTCGCTCATCAACTTGGTCGGTGCGTTGCGCAGGTGCGGCGGCACCTCGAAGTCCGGCAGGTTTTTGGCGTCATTGAGCGCCGCCTTCCAGGCGGTGTAGACCGCATTGCTCTTGGGGGCACAGGCGAGATAGACGATGGCCTGGGCGATGGCCCGCTCCCCTTCCGCCGGGCCTATCCGATGGAAGCAGTCCCAGGCCGACAGCGCCACCTGCATGGCGCGGGGATCGGCGTTGCCCACGTCTTCCGAGGCAATCGCCAGCAAGCGGCGGGCGATGTAGAGGGGATCGCAACCGGCACTCACCATGCGGGCATACCAGTAGAGGGCCGCATCCGGCGCCGAGCCGCGAATGGACTTGTGCACCGCCGAAATGAGGTCGTAGAAGTGATCGCCGCCCTTGTCGAAGCGCGCCACGTGCTCCCCCACCACGGCGGCGAGCAGGGCGCTGTCGATCACCCTCTCCCCTGCCCCATTGGCCTCGGCCATGTCGGCCAACAGCTCCAGGTAGTTGAGGGACTTGCGCCCGTCCCCATCCACGGCTTTGGCCAGCGCCGCCTTCACCCCGGGGGCAAAGGTGAGGCTGGGGTCATTGAGACCACGCGGATCCTGCATCGCCTGATCGAGCATGGCGAGGATGTCCTCCTCCTCAAGCCGTTTGAGCAGGTAGACCCGGGCCCGGGAGAGCAGTGCGTTGTTGAGTTCGAACGAGGGGTTTTCGGTGGTAGCACCGATGAAGGTGATGGTGCCGTCTTCGATGTGGGGCAGGAACACATCCTGCTGGCTCTTGTTGAAGCGGTGCACCTCGTCCACGAAGAGGATGGTGCGCACCCCGCGCCAGCTGTTCTCCTTCGCCTTGTCGATGGCGGCGCGGATCTCCTTGATGCCGGAGGTGACCGCTGAGAGCCGCTCCACCTCGGCCTGGCAGTAGTGGGCCATCAACTCGGCGAGGGTGGTCTTGCCGGTGCCGGGCGGTCCCCACAGGATCATGGAGTGGCAGTGCCCCGCCAGGATCGCCTTGCGCAGGGGCTTGTCGGCCCCCAGGATGTGCTGCTGGCCTATGTACTGATCCAGGGTTTGCGGCCGCATCCTGGCCGCCAGCGGACGAAAGTCCGACGAGAAATCCAGCGACAAGTTGCTCATCTGTATTGACCGTTCAGTATCACGCATACCGCCATGGAAAAACGGTCCGGCGAGAAATCCAATAAGAGGTTAATCATCTGTATTGACCCCCAGCGTCACGCCCGTCGCCGTTGACAGACGGGCTGACGAGAAATCCAACGACCGCCTGCTCATCAGCGCTGATCGTCCAGTGCGACCCCCTTGGGTATCTTGAACACGAACTCGTTGCCCTTGAGCACGGGTTTGCGGTTGAAGTTGCTCAAGGTGAATTCGCTCCACTGCCCCTGGGCCTCTTTCACGTCGAACCGGCTGATGTTGTTCTGACGGTCGAAGGTGATACGGAAGGAGGCGATCAGCTCATCCTTGTTGCGGCTGGTGACTGTGTAGACGTCACCCTGCTGGGTCACGTCGTAGTTCTTCCAGAGCCCGATATCGTTGCCGGCGATCAGCACGAAGGGGGTATTGAGCACCGCATCCTTCATCTTGAGGGCGGTGACCTGCTCGACGAAGGGGTCATAGACCCACACATCCTTGCCGTCCGCCACTATCAGGCTCTCGTCCGGGGCAGTGGTGTGCCAGTTGAAGCGATTCGGGCGCTGCACCAGCAGATCGCCGCTCGCCTTCTGCAGCTCCTTGCCCTTGCTGTCATAGACGGTCTGGGCAAACTTGGCCGAGAACAGGCTGACGCCCGTCAGCTTCTGCTTGAGGTCGCTGGCCGCATCGGCCCACACCTGGCTGCTGGCGACCAGCAGCACTGTTCCCATCAACAGTTGTTTTTTCATCACGCTCTTCATAATGAGGCTCTCGATAAAAGGCCACGCCGCGTTGGGCATGGCCAGGTAATTAGTGAAAGGGTGAGACTCAGTCCCGCACCGGGGGCGGTGCCAGCACGTCGCGCTGGCCGTTGCCCCCCGGAGAGCTGACGATGCCCTGGTTTTCCATCTGCTCGATGAGACGGGCCGCTCTGTTGTAACCAATCTTGAACTTGCGCTGCACGCTGGAGGTCGAGCCACGGCGGGATTCCACCACGAAGGCGACCGCCTCGTCGAACAGGGGATCGAGCTCCTCGTCACCACCGCCGCCGTACTCGCCGCCACCGCCCTCGCCGTCCGACTCACCGGAGAGGATCTCCTCGATGTAGTTCGGCTCGCCACGCAGTTTCCAGTCCGCCACCACCTTGTGCACCTCGTGGTCATCGACGAAGGCGCCGTGGACCCGGGTCGGGTTGGAGGTACCGGCCGGCATGTAGAGCATGTCGCCCATGCCGAGCAGGGATTCGGCGCCGCCCTGATCCAGGATGGTGCGCGAATCGATCTTGCTCGACACCTGGAAGGAGATCCGGGTCGGAATGTTGGCCTTGATGAGGCCGGTGATCACATCCACAGAGGGGCGCTGGGTCGCGAGGATGAGGTGAATACCGGCCGCCCGCGCCTTCTGGGCGATACGGGCAATCAGCTCTTCCACCTTCTTGCCGACGATCATCATCATGTCGGCGAACTCGTCCACCACCACGACTATGTGAGGCAGTTTTTCCAACTCAGGCGGCATCTGATCCATGGAGTCACCCGGACGCCACAGGGGATCCCGCAGGGGTTCACCCTCGGCGGCCGCGGCCAGCACCTTGTCGTTGTAACCCTTGAGGTTGCGCACCCCGACCGCGGACATCAGCTTGTAGCGACGCTCCATCTCCCCCACGCACCAGCGCAGGGCGTTGGCGGCGTCCTTCATGTCGGTAACCACCTCGGTCAGCAGATGGGGGATCCCTTCGTAGACCGAGAGTTCCAGCATCTTGGGGTCGATCATGATGAAGCGCAGATCCTCGGGGGAAGATTTGTAGAGCATGGAGATGATCATGGTGTTGACCCCCACCGACTTACCGGAGCCGGTGGTACCGGCCACCAGCAGGTGGGGCATCTTGGCCAGGTTCACCACCACGGGTTCCCCTGCTATGTCCTGCCCCAGCCCCATGGTCAGCGGATTGTGGCTGCCCGAGAAGGCCTCGCAGTCCAGGGTCTCCCGCAGGTAGACGGTCTGGCGCACCCGGTTGGGCAACTCGATGCCGACGAAGGTCTTGCCCGGGATCACCTCCACCACCCGCACGCTGCTGGCGGACAGCGAACGGGCGAGATCCCGGGAGAGGTTGGTGATCTTGCTCGCCTTCATGCCCGGCGCCAGATCCAGCTCGAAGCGGGTGATCACAGGGCCCGGATAGACGCCGACCACCTTGGCCTGCACGTTGTAGTCGGCGAGTTTCGCCTCCACCAGCCGGCCCATGCGGTCCAGCTCGTCCTTGCTCATCATCTGGGTCTTGGCAGGCGGTCTGTCCAGCAGCTCTATGCTCGGCAGCGGCGCCATGGCAGGCTGGGGGCGACGCTTGGGCTTGACCGGTGCGGCGACCGCAGGCGCGCCAGCAGCTTCCTCCCCTTCCGCCCAGGGCAGATCGAGTTCGTCATCCCCGTCATCGGCCAGGGCCGGCTGACGGCGGGCATTGGCAACGGCGGCGCGCTTGGGTCTGGCCACGGGCGCCGGCTCGTCCTCTTCATCATCGAATTGCGGATCGAACTGGAAGGTATCCTCATCGAGCTCCGGCAGCCATTCGTCAGATTTTGACTTCTGGCTCCCCTTGGCCTTGGGGTTGCGCGTCCAGCTGCTATGGGGCTCGTCCTCTTCCTCGTCGAGATCCAGGGCTCCCACGCCCCCTTCCAGCAGGGGATCCGGCCCCTCAAAACGGGGCTGGCGCCAGCCGCCAGTCAGCCAGCGACCCAACGTGGTGGGGAAATGGTAGATGGCGCTGACGCTGCCGGTGCAGGTGGCACCGATCCGCTCGACGATGGTGAGCCAGGACCAGCCGGTGAACAGGGTGATGCCGGTGGCCACGAAGCAGAGCAGCATCAGGTTGGCCCCGACCCTGCCAAACAGGGGCACCACGGCGGACGCGATCACGTCCCCCACCAGGCCGCCTGCGGAGAAATTCTGCAAGTCATTGAAGTTCATGCTGGCAATCGCCGACATGCCGAGCACCGTCAGGACGAAGCCGATGATGCGCACCGACAGGGTGAGATAGTCCACCTCCAGCAGCCGGCTCGGGCGCCAGAACAGACTCCAGCCGAGCAGCACCACCAGGGGAGGCACCAGATAGGAGAAGGCACCGAAGGTGAACATGGTGATGTCGGCGAGCCAGGCACCGGCGCTGCCCGCCAGGTTCTTCACCTCACCCTGCCAGGAGGTCTGGGACCAACCGGGATCGGCGGGATGGTAGGTCAACAGGGCAAGCAAGAGATAGGCAGCCATCAGCGTGATGGCGATCAAGACGGCCTCGAAGATCCGTTGCGTACCTGACAAAGGAGTAAACAGCTTTTTATCGGCCAAACTCCGGCTCCTTTCTGAAAACATGTAATGCGGGGATAGGGGGCCTAGTATCCCTGAAAAGCCCACCGATTGTCAGCCAGTGCCTGAGGGCGGGGCCATGAATACAGTAATAAGAAGAAACGAGCGGACCGGCCGCTCGTTTCTGACTATCGTGACTCGTCGTGGTGCTTGCAAGTCACAGCACAATCCCGCTTATCGGGTGCTGATCACCAGACGGCTGCTCTGTTTGACCTCTTCCATGACCACATAGGTACGGGTGTCATTGACGCCGGGCAGACGCAGCAGGGTTTCCCCCAGCAGGCGGCGATAGGCCGACATGTCGCTGACGCGGGTCTTGAGCAGATAGTCGAAATCACCGGACACCAGATGGCACTCCTGGATCTCTTCGAGCACCTGAACAGCCTTGTTGAACTGTTCGAACACGTCGGGGGCGCCACGATTGAGGGTAATTTCCACGAACACCAGCAGAGACGCATCCAGATAATGAGGGTTCAGAATAGCGGCATATCCTTCGATATAGCCTTGACGCTCGAGGCGACGAACCCGTTCCAGACACGGTGTGGGACTCAGGCCAACTCGTTTGGACAACTCAACGTTCGAAATCCTGCCATCCTTTTGCAGTTCATTCAGAATGTTGCGGTCAATCCTGTCCAAATCCTTTAGCCGACTCTTAGCTTCCATCATTTAATTCCATCCTTTGGCTATTTTTTGGTAAGAATCACCAGTCATTTTATAATAATGGTCACAAATCCTGTCAATACCTGAATATACTAGGCGCAAATGTTGCTTAACATCTGGGCAACATAAACCACCAATCGATAGACGAGGGATAGCATGATTATCGGTGTACCTAAGGAAATAAAAAACCATGAATATCGCGTAGGCATGGTTCCGGCCAGTGTACGTGAACTGACAGCACGAAACCATACCGTTTTCGTCCAAAGCGGCGCAGGAAATGGCATTGGCTTCAGTGACGCAGATTATCTGGCTGCCGGAGCCGAGATCCTGGCCTCCGCGGCAGACGTTTTCGCCAAGGCGGAGATGATCGTCAAGGTCAAGGAACCCCAGGCGGTCGAGCGTGCCATGCTGCGTCCGGGCCAGACCCTCTTTACCTACCTGCACCTGGCGCCAGACCTGGCCCAGACCCAGGAGCTGGTCGACAGCGGCGCCGTCTGCATCGCCTACGAGACAGTCACCGACGGCCGTGGCGGCCTGCCCCTGCTGGCCCCCATGTCGGAAGTGGCCGGACGCATGTCTATTCAGGCCGGTGCCCAGGCGCTGGAGAAGTCCCGCGGGGGTAGCGGCATGCTGCTCGGCGGCGTCCCCGGGGTCGAACCGGCCAAGGTGGTGATCATCGGCGGTGGCGTGGTGGGTTCCAACGCAGCCCGCATGGCCATCGGCCTGCGTGCCGACGTGACCATACTCGACAACAACATCGACACCCTGCGCCGTCTCGACAGCGAGTTCCAGGGGGCGGCCAAGGTGGTTTACTCCAATCGCGAGACCCTGGAGCGCCATCTGCTGGCGGCGGATCTGGTTATCGGCGGCGTGCTGGTGCCGGGCGCCACTGCGCCAAAACTTGTCAGCCGTGACCACATTGCACGCATGAAGCCGGGCTCCGCCATCGTGGACGTGGCCATCGATCAGGGCGGCTGTGTCGAGACCTCGCACGCCACCACCCATGAGGATCCCACCTTCATCGTCGACGAGGTGGTGCACTACTGCGTGGCCAACATGCCAGGCGCCGTGGCCCGCACCTCCACCGTGGCCCTCAACAACGCCACCCTGCCCTTCATCATCAAGCTGGCGGAACAGGGCTATCGCGGTGCACTGCTCAGCGACCCCCACCTGTTGCACGGCCTGAACGTGATGGCGGGCAAGATCACCTGCAAGGAGGTCGCCGTGGCGCACAACCTGGCCTACACGGATCCCCTGACCCTGCTGAACTGATCCCGCCCCCGCAAGGGTGCGTCGATGAGTGAAAATCCGCCCGCGATGGGCGGTTTTTTTATGGCGTAATCAGACCACCTTCCCCCCTCTTTGACGATTGCCACAATCGACGCGCTGGCCTTTGACCCCGGATCACGAATTACCTACAATCGCGCAAACTCATCACGTCTCGGAAATCACATCATGAGCCAAGTTACTCATAGCAAACTGCTGATCCTGGGGTCAGGCCCTGCGGGTTACACCGCCGCCGTCTACGCCGCCCGCGCCAACCTAAATCCCCTGCTCATCACCGGCATGCAGCAAGGTGGTCAGCTGACCACCACCACTGAGGTGGAAAACTGGCCTGGTGATGCGGAAGGGCTGACCGGCCCGGCCCTGATGGAGCGCATGAAAGAGCATGCGGAAAAATTCGATACCCGCATCCTCTTTGATCACATCAATGAAGTGGAGCTGACCCAGCGCCCCTTCCGTCTCAAGGGTGACAACGGTGAATACACTTGCGACGCGCTGATCATCGCCACCGGCGCCTCCGCCAAGTACCTGGGGCTGCCTTCCGAGGAGTCCTTCAAGGGCCGTGGCGTCTCCGCCTGTGCCACCTGTGACGGCTTCTTCTATCGCAACCAGGAAGTGGCCGTGGTCGGCGGCGGCAACACCGCCGTGGAAGAGGCGCTCTATCTGGCCAACATCGCCAAGAAGGTGCACCTGATCCACCGCCGCGACGAGTTCCGCGCCGAGAAGATCCTGATCAAGCGCCTCAATGACAAGGTCGAGAGCGGCAACATAGTGCTGCACACTCACCAGACCCTGGACGAGGTGCTGGGTGACAACATGGGCGTGACCGGCGTTCGCCTGCGCAGCACCCGGGACGACACCACCTCCGAGCTGCCGCTGATGGGGGTCTTCATCGCCATCGGTCACCAGCCCAACACTCAGATCTTCGAAGGCCAGCTGGCGATGGAAAACGGCTACCTCAAGGTTCGTGGCGGCCTGGAAGGGTTCGCGACCCAGACCAGCATCCCGGGTGTGTTTGCCGCAGGCGACGTGGCCGATCACGTTTACCGTCAGGCGATCACCTCAGCCGGTACCGGCTGCATGGCGGCCCTGGATGCCGAGCGATATCTGGACGCACAATAAGCACAAGGATATAAAGGGCATGCCAAGTGGCATGCCCTTTTCTTTTAAGGAGCCGGATGAAACGGAAAATAATGATTGTGGAAGACAGCCTGACGGTGCGCCGCATGTTGACCCAGGCCATTGCGCAGCAGACCGGGCTGGAGATAGATGCGTTCGATACCTTGGAGGGCGCCCGCGACTGCCAGAGAGAAGAGTACGTGGTCGCCCTGGTGGATCTCACCCTACCGGACGCCCCCAGCGGAGAAGCCGTCAATGTGCTGCTGGCGCGGGGTCTGCCCGTGGTGATCCTCACCGCCGACATCAGCGAGGAGAAACGGGAAGCCTGGCTGGAGGCCGGAGTGCTGGATTACGTGATGAAGGATTCACGCCACTCCCTGCAATACGCCGTCAGCCTGGTGCACCGCCTCTACCTCAACCAGGCCATTGAGGTGCTGGTGGTCGATGACTCCCGCACCTCCCGTCATCGCACCGCTGCCCAATTGCGCAAGCAGCTGCTGCTGGTACACGAGGCAACCTGCGCCCGGGATGCCCTGGCCCTGCTCGAGCAGCACCCGGCCATTCGCCTGATGCTGGTGGATTACTACATGCCGGAGATAGACGGCATCAGCCTGGTGCGGATGCTGCGGGAGCGCTACAGCAAGCAGCAGCTCGCCATCATCGGCATCTCGGTGTCGGACAAGCACGGCCTCTCTGCCCGCTACCTCAAGCAGGGGGCGAACGATTTTCTCAACCAGCCGTTCGAGCCCGAGGAGCTGCAGTGCCGGGTCAGCCACAATCTGGAGGCCCTTGAGCAGTTCAACAGCATCCAGGAATCCGCCAATCGCGACTACCTGACCGGGCTCTACAACCGGCGTTACTGGTTCAACGAGGGGCAGAAGTGGTTCGAGGAGCATCAGCGTCAGCAGGCGCAGCTCGCCCTGTGCGTGCTCGATGTGGATCATTTCAAGCAGGTCAACGATCACTGGGGCCATGCCATCGGCGATGAGCTGCTCTGCCACCTGACCCGGTTGCTCTCCCAGTTCTTCCCGGATGCCATGATAGCCCGCTTCGGCGGAGAGGAGTTTGCCCTGATGGTGCCCCACTGCCCGGTTCCCGTGCTGCTCAAGCGGCTGGAGGGGCTGCGGCAACAGCTGCGTCAGCAGCCGCTGTCACGGGAAGTGCCGCTGTTCGTGCGCGCCAGTTTTGGCGTCATCAACGTCGGGCGGCTCTCCATGGACGAGGCACTCTGCGAGGCAGATCGCCAGCTGTATCAGGCAAAGAACACGGGTCGTGACAAGATAGTCTCCCAAGACGCCTGAGCACGTCTCGAGTGAGACGCTCCGTGTAGTACCGCCCGGCGCCCCTTGCGGCCGCCGGGTTATTCCCCCGCCTCACAGCTACCCTGCCCGTTCACGGGTTTCCTCAATAGGTCTTGTCGACCCGCACCCCATCGCTGAAATAGAGGATGCGCACCTTGTCCCCCCTCGCAAACACCATGGCCGGATCGTAATCCTGGATCACGTTGATAAGCCCGTCTTGCTCGTTGCGGATTAGCAGCTCCACCAGCTTGTTCTCCACCACGCTGCCCCCTGACTGGTAGTGCTGCACCGCGGCCGCCCCCGCCAATGCCCCCACTGCTGTGGCTATCTCCCGCCCATGACCGCCGCCAAACTGGTTGCCGAGCAGCCCCCCCAGCACGGCGCCCCCCAGGGTTTTCCAGCCGGTGTGCTCGGATTCCACCACCTGCCGCTGGGTGATGTTGCGCACCGTGTCTACCTGGCCAAACACCACCTGATCGACGGGGCGCGCCGTATTGCGCTCATAGGGTGTGGCCCAGGCGGGCGCCGTGACAAAGCCCAGCAAGCTGGATACTATCAGGATAATGGCCTTCATCTGTGAACCTCTGTCTTATGTCTCGCTATCTCACCGAACTGGATGATGAGCTGTGCTGGTTTCCCTCCCCCAGCCACGCGCTGGAAGAGCCCAACGGCCTGCTGGCGATCGGGGGAGATCTCTCTCCTGCTCGATTGCTGGCAGCTTATCACAGCGGGATCTTTCCGTGGAATGAGCCACACCAGCCGCTGCTCTGGTGGTCGCCGGATCCCAGGGGGGTGATAGTGCCCGATGAACTGCACATAGGGCGCAGCCTGCAGAAGTGTCTGCGCCGCACCAGCTTCGACATTACCATCGATAGTGCCTTCGATGAGGTGATAGCGGCCTGCGCCGCCCCCCGTCGCAGCGCCAGCGGCACCTGGATTAGCGCCCCCATGATCGACGCCTATCGGCAGTTGCACCGCCTGGGCCATGCCCACTCCGTCGAGATCTGGCAGGACGGGGAGTTGCAAGCGGGACTCTACGGTCTCTCCCTGGGCCGCCTCTTCTGCGGCGAATCCATGTTCAGCCGCATCGATAACGGCGCCAAACTGGCCATGGTGGCGCTCTGTCGTCACTTTTCACGCCATGGGGGTGCCCTCATCGACTGCCAGATGCAGAACGACTTTCTGGCCACCTTGGGGGTCCAGGAGTGGCCAAGAAGCCGGTTTCTGACCACATTGGCGAGCCTGATTAAGCAACCACTGCAGGACGGTTGCTGGCAGCAGAGGAGAATCAGCCTATGACCGAAGAAGTGATCCTCAAGGTAGGCCTGACCCCCAGACACCCATGCAGCTACCTCGGTCATGAGCAGGAGCAGTTGCTGGTACTGATGGATCATGAGCTGCTCAATGCTGCCGGTTATGAGCGATTGCTGACGGCGGGATTCAGGCGCAGTGGCAACGACATCTATCGCCCCCATTGCCCGGCCTGCAGTGCCTGCCAGTCACTGCGCATTCACAGCGAGCGTTTCGTGCCGAACCGTGGCCAGAAACGCGTTCGTCAGCTAAACCGGGATCTCGAGCTGGTGCTGAGCTACGACGACAAACCCGATTACTACCAGCTCTATGAGCGCTACATCCGCGAGCGCCATCACGATGGCAGCATGTACCCGCCGAGTCGGACCCAGTACAAGGGATTCCTGCACTGCGACTGGATGCCACCGCTCTACCTGGAAATTCGCAAGGAAGGACGTCTCATCGGGGTGGCCACCACGGACCTGCTCCCCCACTCCATGAGCGCCATGTATACCTTCTTCGATCCGGACTATGCCGACCGCTCGCTGGGCACCTTTGCCATTCTGAGCCAGTTGGAACTGGCCAGGCGCACCGGTCGCAGCTGGCTGTATCTGGGCTACCTGGTGGAGGCCTGTCGCAAGATGAATTACAAACGCCAATACCTGCCCCACGAGCTGCTGGTACAGGGAGAATGGAAAAATATCGACACCAAGCCCGAGTAAACTTTACACATAGCCTTAAATCCGGCATGATCCAGCGGTTTTTTGTTGTGGCTTATCAAGAGGATTCAATGGCTAAAGAAGACAGTATTGAGATGCAGGGTACCATTCTCGAAACCTTGCCCAATACCATGTTCCGTGTGGAACTGGAAAATGGTCACGTGGTTATCGCTCATATTTCCGGCAAGATGCGCAAAAACTACATCCGTATCCTGACTGGGGACAAAGTAACGGTGGCTCTGACTCCGTACGATCTCTCCAAGGGACGTATTGTTTTCCGCTCTCGCTAAGCCAGGAATTCAGCAAAAAACCCCAGCCTCTCGGTTGGGGTTTTTTGTCGTTTCTGGCCTCAATCACATTTAGTGAGAGACAGCTTCAACATTGACCTGGAAGTCAAAGCTGAGGCTGTTATTCACCAGCTCCACTCTCACCACTCCGCCTTCGACCAGTGAGCCAAACAGGATCTCATTGGCCAACGGCTTCTTGAGGTGCTCCTGAATGACCCGTCCCATGGGTCTTGCACCCATTGCCCGATCATAACCTTTCTCGGCCAACCAGTGGCGCG
The DNA here is from genome assembly GCF_037811135.1 of Aeromonas rivipollensis. Lineage (NCBI taxonomy): Bacteria > Pseudomonadati > Pseudomonadota > Gammaproteobacteria > Aeromonadales > Aeromonadaceae > Aeromonas > Aeromonas rivipollensis. Next base: position 2,583,600 of record NZ_CP149130.1, read on the forward strand.
CCTCTTCAGATACCTCCAGTGACACCCCTTTGGCATCCAGCTGTACCTGCAGTTCGACGATGAACTTGTCGACGACCTGATGGATCACCGCCATGTCCAGATGGTTGAACCAGATGGTGTGATCGAGCCGGTTGCGGAACTCCGGGCTGAACGTCTTGTTGATCACCGCCATGGCGTCGTGGCTCATGTCCTGCTGCTGGAAGCCAATGGACTTGCGCTGGGTCTCCTGCACACCCGCGTTGGTGGTCATCACCAGGATCACGTTGCGAAAATCGGCCTTGCGTCCGTTGTTGTCCGTCAGGGTGCCGTTGTCCATAACTTGCAACAGCAAGTTGAAGACATCCGGGTGCGCCTTCTCGATCTCGTCCAGCAGCACCACCGAATGGGGATGCTTGAGCACAGAATCGGTCAGCAAGCCGCCCTGCTCGAAACCCACATAACCCGGAGGCGCCCCGATCAGGCGGGAGACGGTATGGCGCTCCATGTATTCGGACATATCAAAGCGCAGTACCTCGACTCCGAGCGCCTTGCCGAGTTGCTGGGTGACTTCGGTCTTGCCTACCCCGGTCGGGCCGGCAAACAGGAAGCAGCCCACAGGGCGACGCTCGTTGCCAAGGCCGGAGCGTGACAGCCGGATGGCATCGGTCAATACGGTGATGGCCTTGTCCTGGCCGAACACCACCATCTTGAGGTTGCGCTCCAGGTTCTTCAGCACCTCCTTGTCGGAAGAGGAGACTGATTTCTCCGGGATGCGGGCAATCTTCGCGACTATGGCCTCGATTTCCGGCACATTGATCACTTTTTTACGCTTGCTGACCGGCAGCAGACGTTGCCCCGCCCCCGCCTCGTCGATCACGTCGATGGCCTTGTCCGGCAGGTGACGGTCATTGATGTACTTGGCGGAGAGCTCGACCGCGGCACGGATGGCCTTGACGGTGTAACGAACGCCATGGTGCGCCTCATAACGGCTCTTGAGCCCCATCAGAATACGGGTGGTGTCATCTATGCTCGGCTCGACGATGTCGATCTTCTGGAAACGGCGCGCCAGAGCCCGATCTTTTTCAAAAATCTGGGAGTATTCCTGATAGGTGGTGGATCCCACGCAGCGCAGCAGACCATTGGAGAGCAGCGGCTTGATGAGGTTGGCCGCATCCAGCTGGCCGCCAGAGGCTGCACCCGCCCCAATGATGGTATGGATCTCGTCGATGAAGAGGATGGCACCTTCCTGGCGTTCAATCTGCTTGAGCAGCACCTTGAGACGCTTCTCGAAGTCACCGCGGTACTTGGTGCCTGCCAGCAGGGAGCCCATGTCCAGAGAGTAGATGGTGCTGTTTGCTATCACCTCGGGCACGTCACCCTTGACGATGCGATAGGCGAGCCCCTCGGCGATGGCGGTCTTGCCCACACCGGCTTCCCCCACCAGCAAGGGATTGTTCTTGCGGCGACGGCACAACACCTGGATGGTACGACTCAGCTCCTGATCGCGACCGATAAGCGGGTCGATGCGCCCCTCCAGCACCAACTGGTTGAGGTTGGTGGCGAAGCTCTCGATCTGGGCGGAGGAGACCTCATCGTCGGACTCGGCATTGTTGCCGCCACTCTCGGGCTTGCTGTCTTTGCGCACCCCGTGGGAGAGGAAGTTCACCACGTCCAGCCGGCTGATCTCGGCCTTTTTCAGGAAGTAGGCGGCCTGGGACTCCTGTTCGCTGAAGATGGCGACCAGCACATTGGCGCCGCTTACCTCGGTATTGCCCGACGACTGGACATGGAACACGGCACGTTGCAGCACGCGCTGGAAACCAAGGGTCGGTTGGGTTTCTCTGTCTTCGTCATCGCGGGGGATGAGCGGGGTCGTTTGATTGATGAATGCGCGAATTTCCTTGCGCATCTGCTCCACATCCGCACCACACGAACTCAGCGCCTCATGGGCTGAGCTGTTATCCAGCAGGGCTAACAACAGGTGCTCGACGGTCATGAATTCGTGGCGCTCGTCACGGGCCAGTTTGAAAGCCTCGTTCAGCGTCTTTTCTAGATCTTTGTTCAACATAGGCACCTCCCCTCAGTACAGCAACAATGCGGTGTCGTTATCGCCATCAAGTCATCAGATTCAAGCCTTTTCCATGGTACATAGCAGTGGATGTTCGTTATTACGTGAATAGGTGTTGACCTGGACCACTTTGGTCTCGGCAATCTCGGCGGTAAATGTGCCGCAGACTCCCTTACCACTATAATGCACGCTCAGCATGACCTGAGTCGCCTTCTCCAGATCCATACCAAAGAACCTTTGCAGCACCTCCACCACGAACTCCATCGGTGTGTAGTCATCGTTGTTCAAGACGACCTTGTACATGGGTGGCGGTTGCAGCTTCGTTTTCTCTGCTTCTGCAATCTCTTCATTAGCAAAGAGTTCTTTCTGCTTGCTCATAGTTGCGCTTTGGTACCTCTAGATTACTACCGTCTCGCTCAAGATTGTCAATAGACTTGTTAACCAGATCACATCGGTTGTTAACAACTTCTTGACTCGCTTAAAAGTTGGACTAGATTGGTTACTTGCTAATCGGCGCCCGTCTGCTACGGGGTGATGCTCTAGTTATATAAGGCTGGCGCAGGTTACTCAACGACTTCAGGGTAATCAATAAAAGGATGTAGATGTATGGCAACCGGAACAGTCAAGTGGTTCAACAACGCAAAAGGATTTGGGTTTATCTGTCCGGAAGGCGGTGGTGAAGACATCTTCGCTCACTACTCCACGATTCAAATGGAAGGTTACAAGACCTTGAAAGCGGGTCAGGCAGTCAACTTTGAACTGCAGCAGGGGCCGAAAGGAAATCACGCCTCTGTCATCGTGCCAAACGAAGCACAGAACATGTAAGAGTCAAACTGGATAAATTAAAAAACGGCATCCCGCAAGGATGCCGTTTTTTTATGTCGCTCGCTGCACCGACACAATAAGAAAGGCCAGGCCTTCCTTATTGTGTGCTCTTGCAAGCTATCCCTGTCAGCGGGCCAGCAGGATGTTGAGCATGCGGCGCAGCGGCTCGGCGGCGCCCCACAGCAGCTGGTCACCCACGGTGAAGGCGGCCAGGTATTCCGGGCCCATGTTGAGCTTGCGCAGACGACCGACCGGGATGTTGAGAGTGCCGGTAACGGCGGCCGGGGTCAGCTCCCGGGCCGTAACGTCGCGATCGTTCGGGATCACCTTGACCCAGTCGTTGTGAGCGGCCAGCAGGGCCTCGATCTCGGGGAGCGGCACGTCTTTCTTCAGCTTGATGGTGAAGGCCTGGCTGTGGCAACGCAGGGCGCCGATCCGCACGCAGAGGCCATCCACCGGAATGGCGGCATCTTCAATGCCGAGGATCTTGTTGGTCTCGGCCTGACCCTTCCACTCTTCGCGGCTCTGGCCGTTGTCGAGCTTGGTGTCGATCCAGGGGATGAGACCACCGGCCAGCGGCACACCAAAGTTGTCCACCGGCAGGGTGCCAGAGCGGGTTTTCTCGGTGATCTTGCGCTCGATGTCGAGGATGGCGGAGGCAGGATCCGCCAGCTCTACCGCCACTTCGTCGCGCAGCAGCCCCATCTGGGTGACCAGCTCGCGCATGTGGCGCGCGCCACCGCCCGATGCGGCCTGATAGGTGGCCACACTCACCCACTCAACCAGATCGCCCTTGAACAGGCCACCCAGGGCCAGCAGCATCAGGCTGACGGTGCAGTTGCCGCCGACGAAGGTCTTGATCCCCTTGTCCAGCGCCTCGTCGATCACGTCGCCGTTGACCGGATCCAGGATGATGACGGCATCTTTCTCCATGCGCAGGGAGGAGGCGGCATCAATCCAGTAACCCTGCCAGCCGGAGGCCAGCAGACGGGGGTAGACATCCTTGGTGTAGTCGCCACCCTGGGCGGTGATGATGATCTCCTGTGCGGCCAGCGCCTCGATATCGAAGGCGTCCTGCAAGGTACCGGCATCGACGCCGAAATTGGGGGCGGCCTCACCGGCCTGGGAGGTGGTGAAGAAGGTGGGTTGAATGCGGGCAAAATCCTTCTCTTCCTGCATCCGGCTCATCAGTACCGAACCCACCATGCCACGCCAACCGACCAAACCTACTTTTTTCATAATTTCCTACCCTGGATAGCTGCTGTAAAAATGAAGTCTCATACGCCGTGATCCCTTGCCGGACGCGGGTCCGTTCACAAATTGGCCACAAGCATGATGTGTAATTAATGCGTCTGTCCACATTACGGATTGTGGCGACGGGCGCAAGTCGAATTGCGCAATAATCTGTGTCATTTGCCGCAATAACCATGGGTTCCGGGCTACCGCGCCTGGCGGACTCCCTATCGGTCAGGCATCATGAAGCCCGACTGGCAACCACTGCCCCCTGGGGACGACCCCAAGGCCTTCTTGACTCGCAGGGACGACCCTGCCCCGCGTGGAATACTCATATGCCCTGGTTACTCCTGCTACTGGCCGGCCTGTTCGAGGTCGCCTGGGCCATCGGCCTCAAGTACACCGACGGTTTCAGCCGTCCCCTCCCCACCCTGCTGACCCTCTCTGCCATGGGGGTGAGCGTGCTGTTGCTCGCCATGGCGGTCAAACAACTGCCACTTGGCACCGCCTACGCGGTCTGGACCGGCATAGGCGCGGTCGGCACTGTGTTGATGGGGATCTGGCTGTTCAACGAGCCGGCCACCCTGGCCCGGGTGCTTTGCCTGCTGCTGATCATCGGCGGTATCCTGGGGCTCAAGTTTATCGGCTGATAACGAGATGGAAGCGTAGTCCCGCGGCGCCCCACCGGCGCGTATAAAAATGGCCACCCAGGGTGGCCAATATGTTTTCCTCATGCTCCGTCGGGGTTTCCTATCAATACGCTCTCTATCCGGGCGCCCGGCATCATCTGCCTCAACCCCTCGATCAGCCGATCACCGGCCTCCTGCAGCGCCGCCAGCGGCATTTCAGGCAAGCTTTCCAGGATGAACCACATCTGCCCGGACTCGGCGCTGAGCCGGGTTCTGGTCCCCTGACGCCAATTCCAGCGGCGACAGGTCACGCCTCTGTCATCACACCAGACCACCTCGCCAGGTTCGGGGGTCTCGTGGGCAGGGGCCCCCTCCTTCATGGTGTCAAACAGTTCGGTGCCATCGGCAATGATCAACCGGGGCGACCCCTCATAAGCGGTGAGATCCTCCCCACCGACGGGGATGGCGTATTCGATGCTGATGGCGTTGTAGAGATCGACGACGGGATCGATGCAAGGCAGGCTGCCCTCCCGTTGCACCCGCTTGAGCAGCGCTTGTGCCGAACAGGGGGTCCGCTGGGGCTTGGCACCGAAGCGTTTGAACACCTCGCCCCAGGCGGACAGATGATCCTGTGCCCAGGGCGCACCGCCCGCCGCAACGGATTGACAGGCCCGCGCCAGCGCTTGTGCGCCGACGTTGCGATCGACCATGGTGGCCCCGTCGACCTGGATGCTCAGGGCCCGGAATCCCGGGGCCAGCCTGGTCACCCTGGTATCAATCTGTGGTGTCATGAATGGCATAGCAACTCCCAATAAATGATCCGTGGCGAAGGCGATAACGGTAGACGAGGCCAAGTGGCCCATGCCCGGAGGGCACGCGCGCGATGCTTGTCACCACGAGGAAACAAGTCGGGCCCATGATGGACTGCGGCATGACATAAAAAAAACTACTTTTTCTTAATGTTGTTCAGGAGAGCTAATAACTCAGACCATGCCGGCCACCGACGGCAACCTGACCCGCACCTGGAAGGGGATTGTCCTGGCCGCTTTTCCCGCCACTCATGCTATTATCTGCGACCGAACATGAGCCATTAAAAATCAGGATATTGTGATGACCGACCACACTTTTATTCCCGGCAAGGACGCGGCGCTGGAAGACTCCATCGAGCGGTTCCAGACCAAGTTGCAGGCCCTGGGATTTGATATCGAAGAGGCCTCCTGGCTCAACCCCGTGCCCAACGTCTGGTCCGTGCACATCCGGGACAAAGAGTGCGCCCTCTGCTTCACCAACGGCAAGGGAGCCAGCAAGAAGGCGGCCCTGGCTTCGGCCCTGGGGGAGTATTTCGAGCGTCTCTCCACCAACTACTTCTTCGCCGACTTCTATCTGGGGGAGCAGGTTGCCAATGGCGACTTCGTCCACTACCCGAACGAGAAGTGGTTCCCCATCGAGGGTGACCAACTGCCCGCCGGCCTGCTCGACAGCTTCACCCGCAAGTTCTACAACCCGGATGGCGAAGTGACTGCCGACATGCTGGTGGATCTGCAATCCGGCAACGAAGAGCGCGGCATCGTCGCCCTGCCCTTCGAGCGTCAGTCCGATCATCAGACCGTCTATATCCCGATGAACATCATCGGCAACCTCTATGTCTCCAACGGCATGAGCGCCGGCAACACCAGGAACGAGGCCCGCACCCAGGGCTTGTCCGAGGTGTTCGAGCGCCACGTGAAGAACAAGATCATCGCCGAAGCCATTAGCCTGCCCGAGATCCCGAGCGAGGTGATCGCCCGCTACCCCGGCATCAAGGCCTCCATCGATGCACTGGAAGCCGAAGGCTTCCCCATCTACAGCTTCGATGCCTCTCTGGGTGGCCGCTATCCGGTCATCTGCGTGGTGCTGCTCAACCCGAGCAACGGCACCTGCTTTGCCTCCTTCGGCGCCCACCCGCGCTTCGAGGTGGCCTTCGAGCGGACCGTCACCGAGCTGCTGCAGGGCCGTGGCCTCAAGGATCTGGACGTCTTCGTGCCGCCGTCATTCGACAACGAGCAGGTGGCTGATCACCACAATCTGGAGACCCACTTCATCGACTCCTCCGGCCTCATCAGCTGGGACCTGTTCAAGCAGGAAGCCGACTTCGAGTTTGCCGACTGGGACTTCCGCGGCAGCTCCCAGGAGGAGTTCGATCACCTGATCGGCATCTTCCACGAGCTGGAGCAGCCGGTCTACATCGCCGACTACGAGCACCTGGGCGTCTACGCCTGCCGCATCCTGGTGCCGGGCATGTCCGACATCTATCCGGTCGAGGATCTGCTGCTGGCCAACAACACCATGGGCGCCCACCTGCGGGAAACCATCCTGGCCCTGCCGTCCCTGGAGTGGGACGCGGAGCAGTACATGGCACTCTTTGATCAGCTGGATGAAGAGGGTCACGACGAGCGCACCCGGGTGCGCGAGCTGCTTGGCATCGCCGCCGCCAAGGGCACGGCCCTGCATACCCTGCGGGTGGGCGAGCTCAAGGCCATGCTGGCGCTGGCCGCCGGTGAGCTGGAAAGCGCGCTGGATCTCATCGACTGGACCATGGAGTTCAACCAGTCGGTGTTCCCGGCGGATCGCGCGAACTACTACCGCGCCCTGCGCGCCTGCGTCGAGCTGTTCCTGGATGAAGAGCGTGACCCCGAGCAGTACCGCCCGGTGTTCGCCCGCATGTTCGGGGAAGAGACGCTGGCGCAGGCCTGGGCCCATGCCCGCGGCGAGGCTCGTTTCCACGGGCTGGAGGCGGCCGATCTGTCCCTCTCCCAGTTCCCGCTGCATCAGAAATTGCTCGCGGCCTACGAGAAACTGCAAAAAGCCAAACGAATCCATACATGGAACTGATATGCTAGTGTGACGAAGGGGCCTGATGGCCCCTTCTGTTTTATGGGCTACGCTTTGGCGGGCCCTTACTCAAAGATGAAATAAATAACAAAAAATACCTCTTAGGGGGTTGTCAAATTGAGGTTCATCATGTTCGGGAGGCGTAAAGGTGCATTGCCGGTGCTTTTTTTGATGCGAAAGATATAAATTCTTAAAAATCATAAGATTAAAAACAGACCCATTTCTGTTTCACCTGAAACCTGGTGTAAAGTCAAGCTTCCAGGTGAAGAAAAAACCTGTAGTAAAATTACATTCACAATCTGTAATTCTTGATCGGAGTCAATTTTGGGGATCAACCCCTTTGTTATGATTTCCACAGGCAAAATATGCAGGTACTGAGAATTGAAAGCAGAATCTCCCTTTGATTGTCTGAAGCCCGAAGCCATAGCCGCGCTGGCAGAAGACATTACCTATGCCAAGGCAACCAAGCCCGCCCACAAGGTCATTCCTCTGGCCATCACGGCAGGTGCTTTCATCGCCATCGCATTCGTGTTCTATATCACCGTCACCACGGGATCGAGCGGCATGGCCTGGGGAATGTCCAAGCTGGTCGGCGGTCTCTGTTTCTCCCTCGGTCTCATTCTGTGCGTACTGCTCGGTGCCGAGCTCTTCACCTCCACCACCCTTACCCTGGTGGCCAAGGCCGCCAACCGCATCAGCTGGGCTCAGCTGTTCAAGAACTGGGGTCTGGTCTACTTCGGCAACCTCATCGGCGGGCTTATCATAGTTGCGCTCATCATCATGTCGGCCGAATACACGGCGGCGGATGGTCAGTGGGGGCTGAATGCCATGAAAGTGGCCCAGCACAAGATCCATCACAGCTTCTTCGAGGCCCTGGCCCTTGGCATCCTCTGCAACCTCATGGTGTGTCTCGCCGTGTGGATGGCCTTTGGTGCCCGCACTGCCACCGACAAGGTGATGGTGATGCTGCTCCCCGTCGCCATGTTCGTGGCCTCCGGCTTTGAGCACAGCATCGCAAACATGTTTATGATCCCGGTCGGCATCGCCATCCATGCGGTAGCAGGCCCGGAATTCTGGCAGGCCATCGGCCAGGACCCGGCCACCTTCGCCGACTTGACCGTATCCAACTTCGTCCTAAACAACCTCATTCCGGTCACCCTTGGTAATATCATTGGTGGCGGCGTCATGGTTGGTCTGACTTACTGGTTTATCTTCCGTCGCCATCATTAAGGATGGCGGCAGACACATAAATACCTTGAGAGGTAATGAAAATGGCAGAACTTAACGAACAGTTCCAAAAAGCATGGGAAGGCTTCGCGGCCGGTGAATGGCAGACCTCTGTCAACACCCGTGACTTCATCCAGAAGAACTACACCCCGTATGAAGGTGACGAGTCCTTCCTGGCTGGCGCGACCGAAGCTACCACCAAGCTGTGGGACAAGGTCATGGAAGGGATCAAGATCGAGAACCGCACTCACGCGCCGGTCGATTTTGATACCGACCTGCCCTCCACCATTACCGCTCACGATGCCGGCTATATCGATCAGAGCCTGGAGCAAATCGTTGGTCTGCAGACCGACAAGCCGCTCAAGCGCGCCATCATCGCCAACGGCGGTATCAAGATGGTCAAGACCTCTTGCGAAGTCTACGGTCGTCAACTTGACCCCATGGTCGAGAAGATCTTCACCGAGTACCGCAAGACTCACAACCAAGGCGTGTTCGACGTTTACACCAAGGACATCCTGAACTGCCGTAAATCCGGCGTCATCACCGGTCTGCCGGATGCCTACGGCCGTGGCCGCATCATCGGTGACTACCGCCGTGTTGCCCTGTACGGTATCGACTTCCTGATGGCCGACAAGCTGGCCCAGTTCAAGTCCCTGCAGGCCGACCTGGAAAACGGTGTCAACCTGGAAGCCACCATCCGTCTGCGCGAAGAGATCTCCGAGCAGCACCGTGCCCTGGCCCAGATGAAGGTGATGGCCGCCAAATATGGCTGCGACATCTCTGTACCGGCCAAGACCGCCAAAGAAGCCGTGCAGTGGACCTACTTCGCCTACCTGGCGGCAGTCAAGTCCCAGAACGGTGCCGCCATGTCCTTCGGTCGTACCTCCAGCTTCCTGGACGTCTACATCGAACGTGACCTGAAGAAAGGCCTGCTGACCGAGCAAGAAGCCCAGGAGCTGATGGACCACATGGTCATGAAGCTGCGTATGGTTCGCTTCCTGCGTACTCCTGAATACGATTCACTGTTCTCCGGCGACCCCATGTGGGCAACCGAGACCCTGGCCGGTATGGGCGTTGATGGCCGTACCCTGGTCACCAAGAACAGCTTCCGTATGCTGAACACCCTGTACACCATGGGCCCGTCCCCTGAGCCGAACCTGACCATACTGTGGTCCGAGAAGCTGCCGGTCGGTTTCAAGAAGTACTGCGCCAAGGTATCCATCGAGACCTCTTCCGTTCAGTACGAGAACGATGACCTGATGCGTCCGGACTTCAACAACGATGACTATGCCATCGCTTGCTGTGTGTCCCCGATGATCGTCGGCAAACAGATGCAGTTCTTCGGTGCCCGTGCCAACCTGGCCAAGACCATGCTGTATGCAATCAACGGCGGCATGGACGAGAAGCTCAAGATCCAGGTCGGCCCGAAAACCGAAATGGTCAAGTCCGAGTACCTCGACTACAACGACGTGATGGATCGTCTGGATCACTTCATGGACTGGCTGGCCAAGCAGTACGTCGCCGCCCTGAACATCATCCACTACATGCACGACAAGTACAGCTACGAAGCCTCCCTGATGGCGCTGCACGACCGTGACGTCTATCGCACCATGGCTTGCGGCATCGCCGGTCTGTCCGTGGCAGCCGACTCCCTGTCTGCCATCAAGTACGCCAAGGTCAAGCCGGTTCGTGACGAAGATGGCGTTGCCATCGACTTCGAAATCGACGGCGAGTACCCGCAGTTCGGTAACAACGACGCTCGCGTCGATGACATCGCCTGTGACCTGGTCGAGCGCTTCATGAAGAAAATTCAGAAGCTGAACACCTACCGTGGTGCCGTGGCGACCCAGTCCGTGCTGACCATCACCTCCAACGTGGTGTACGGCAAGAAGACCGGTAACACCCCGGATGGCCGTCGCTCCGGTGCGCCGTTCGGCCCGGGTGCCAACCCGATGCACGGTCGTGATCAGAAGGGTGCTGTTGCGTCCCTGACTTCCGTCGCCAAGCTGCCGTTCGCCTACGCCAAAGATGGTATCTCCTATACCTTCTCCATCGTACCGAACGCCCTGGGCAAAGACATGGAAGCCCAGAAAGCCAACCTGGCCGGCCTGATGGATGGTTACTTCCACCATGAAGCCAACCTGGAAGGTGGTCAGCACCTGAACGTCAACGTGATGAACCGTGAAATGCTGCTGGACGCCATGGAAAACCCGGAGAAATATCCGCAGTTGACCATCCGCGTATCCGGTTATGCCGTTCGCTTCAACTCTTTGACCAAAGAGCAACAGCAAGACGTCATCACCCGTACCTTCACCGCCTCTCTGTAATAGCGTCTCGGTGAACAAAAACCGGCGCCAAGGCGCCGGTTTTTTTATGTCTGCTCTTCAGGGCTCAGGGGCTTGCAAGGCCGATGACAACCCAAGCCTCCCCTTCCCTCTCACCACCTTGTTCAGGGCCGCTCCCCTGCCGCCAGACGGCGATTGATATCGGCGATGACGGGGGCTATGTCGGCCAGGGTATCGATCACATAGTGGGCACCCGCCCCCCGCAGCTTGGCCTCTGCCGGTGCGCGCCGGGCGGCTATCTCCACCTCGCTCATGGCATCAAATTCTTCCCAGGTGGCACCGAACTCGTTGCCGGAAACCGACAGACCTACGGTCCACATACCGGCGTTCAGCCCCTCGCTGATACCCGGCACGGCGTCATCGACCTTGATGCAGCGATGCACTGCACTCACTCCCAGCTCAATCAGGTTGGCCAGCGCCATCCAGGGGCCGGGGCGCCCACCGGCCTTGAGATCGTCGGTGGCAACCCAGTGATCGGGGCGATAGCCGTGATCGGCCGCCGCCGGTACCAGCGCCTCCATCACCGGGCGGGGATAGCCGGAGCAGGAGCCAATGCGCAGCCCTTTTGCTCGCAGCCCATCCAGCACCGGCAGCACGCCCGGGATGGGGGCGGCGAAGCGGGTCACGGCGGCAATCTGCAGCGGCATAAAGGTGTGATAGAGGTGGTCCACCTCGGCGTGGCTCATGGGGTGGCCGAAGCGGGCCTGCCAGCGCGCATCCACCGAGGAAAGACGGCCCAGGGCGGCGATATGATCCCACTTGCCAAGGCCCATGGGCTGGCGCGCTTCCTCCAGGCTCACGGGGAAGTCATAGGCGCGGGCGAAGGCCTCGACGAAGATGGAGGTGGGGGCGAAGGAGCCAAAATCGACGACGGTGCCGGCCCAATCGAGGATCAGTGCCTCCACATCGGTGCTCGGGTCTGCGGCAATCTGCAAGTCAGTCATGGTGATGTTCCTGTTTCGGTGAAAGGGCGATCTCGCCAAGGGCGTGATCGAGAATGTTGATGGCGCGCACCAGATCGGCGCGGGCGATGTTGAGCGGGGGCGAGAGCTGGATGACATTGCCCTGGGAGACCTTGAAGCTGAGCCCAAGCGCCAGACAGCGGTAGAGCAGCCGCTCGGCGGCTCGGCTATTGCGCGCTCGACTCTGGTGATCGACCACCAGATCCAGCGCCCACAAGAGGCCGATGCCGCGCACCTGACCGATCAGCGGGTGGCGCTCGGCAAGCGCCGCGAGCTCGCGCGCCATAAAGCGGCCATCCTCCTGCACCTTGGCCAGCAGCCCCTCTTCACGGATGGTGGCTATGGTGGCGAGGGCCGCCGCGCAGCCGATGGGGCTCTTCTCGTGGGTGTAGTGACCGAGCGAAATAGCCGCAGCCTGATTGAAACGATCCCGGGTGATAAGCGCGGCAAAGGGCACTACCCCGCCCCCCAACCCCTTGCCGAGACAGATGATGTCCGGCTCTATGCCAAACTCCTCGAAGCTGAACCAGTGGCCGGTGCGCCCCAACGCATTGGGGATCTCGTCGACGATCAGCAGCACCTTGTGGCGATCGCAGATCTCCCGCACCCGCCGCCAGTAGGCCTTTGATGGCACCTGCACATCGGTGTTGCGGATGGGCTCGGCGATAAAGGCACCAATGCCCCCCTCCTTCTCGATGACGTACTCCAGATAATCGGCGTAGTGCACGTCATCCTCTTCCCCGCGATACCAGACACCGCGATAGCGGGTGGGGGGGGCAATGCGCTCCACCCCGGCCATCAAGGGGCCCATGCCCGCGCGAAAACAGGCCTCGCCACCGACCGAGATGGCATCGAGGGAGGCGCCGTGAAAGGCATCCCACAGGGACACCACCTTGCTGTTGCCGGTGATAAAGCGGGCGAGCTTCAAGGCAATGCCCACCACCTCGCTGCCGCCGGGGGCGAACAGCACCCGGTTGAGATCCCTGGGAGCCAGCTCGGCCAAGGTGCGGGCGCAGTCGATGGCGACCTGATGGGTGTAGCGGCGGGGCGCGAACGGCAGATCGGCGAGTTGCTGCTGCACCGCGGCCACCACCTTGGGGTGGCCGTGGCCCAGCTGATGGACGCTGTTGCCGTGAAAATCGAGGTAACGCTCGCCCGATACGCTGGTCAACCAGCTCCCCTGCGCGCGCTCAAGCAGATCGAGACAGGGGGTGGAGAGCGCCTGATGGAGGAAGTAGCGGCTATCCTCCGCCAATCCCGCCTGCACCGCCTCGCTCTGGCCTGTCCACCAGCGTGCCCGTCCCTCCCCCAGATTGATGTCCCCTTCGCTGTCGGCCCGGCCGCTGCACTGAAGAGCATCGCGCATCATCATCACGCCTCCCCTTGCCAGTAGCAGGCGCTGGCCATGGCGGCAAGCAGGGCACGCACCCGCTCTGGGGTCACGTCGCCGATATTGCCGATCCGGAAGCAGTCAGCCTGGGAGACCTTGCCCGGATAGATGACAAAGCCCTGCTCCTTGAGCCGCTGATAGAAGTCGGCGAAGCGGTAGTCCGGGTGAGCCGGGGAGTAGAAGGCGGTGATGATGGGGGATTGCCACTGCTCGGGCAGCAGCGGCGCAAAGCCGAGTTCAGCCATCCCCGCCACCAGAATGCGCTGGTTCTCGCTGTAGCGCTGATGGCGGGCGGCAATGCCCCCCTCCTCTTCCAACTCGCGCAGCGCCTGGGCAAAGGCGAGCACTGTGTGGGTGGGCGAGGTAAAGCGCCACTTGCCCCCCTGCTGCTCCATGGTCTGCCACTGGGCATGCAGGTCGAGGGAGACCGAGCGGGCGCGACCGGCGCAGGCCGTCAGCGCGGCGCGACGGGCGATGACGAAGCCAAAGCCCGGCACCCCCTGAATGCACTTGTTGGCGGAGCTGATGAGAAACTCGATGCCAAGGCGCCCCATGTCGATGGGGATACCGCCAAAGCTGCTCATGGCATCGACGATAAGGCGAATGCCGCGGCGCTGGCAGAGTTCAGCCACCTCTTCAAGGGGGTTGAGCATGCCGGTGGTGGTTTCGCAGTGCACCATGGCCAGATGAGTGATCTCGGGGTGGCGCACCAGCATGGCGTCGATGGCGGCAGGCTCGGGGCGAGTGGTCTCGCCGCAGTCGAGCTCATGGTGGCGCAGGCTGAGGCAGCGGGCCATCTCCCCCATGCGAGCGCCGTAGGCGCCGTTGTTGATGATGAGCAGACACTCGTCGGCACCGATGGCCGACCCCAGCACGCTCTCCACCACATAGCTGCCGCTCCCCTGCAGCAACACGGCGCTGTAGTCACTTTCATATTCCGGGCCAGTGGCCAGCCGCACCAGCTCGCGGCGGATGGGCTCCACCACGCCGAGGTTGTAGTCCGCATCCCAGGTGCAACTGTCTTGCAGCATGGCGGCGCGCACAGTGGCGGTGGTCGAGAGGGGGCCCGGGGTCAGCAGCAGGTAATCGACGGCGGCGGGGGCCGCAGGAATATGGGTCATGACTTCGCTCCTTTTGGTATATACCAGAATGAGCGCATTGTGGGTAACTGCCCCGTCAAGGTCAAAGGGGTGGGGCCATGTGCAACAAAAAATTCATTTTCGGCGCCGGGATCGCGATAATCTAGGAAGCCTGAACAACAGGGGCAACACTGGTATCTACCAACGCATTATATCGCCTCCATTTAGCGACCAACCCGGTGCCCCAACCACTGCCCAGCCAAGGATTTTCATGAGCAAACCCCAATACCTGCAGATCAAGGATGCCCTCGCCAACCAGATCCTGGCGGGGGGCTTGGCCCCCAACGACAAGCTCCCCTCCGAGCGGCTGCTGGGGGAGCTTTACGGCACCACCCGGGTCACCATCCGCGAGGCGCTGGTGCAGCTGGAGGCCAACGGCCTTATCTATCGGGAGGATCGCCGCGGCTGGTTCGTCACCCCGCCGCGCTTTCGCCTCAATCCCAGGCGCACCTCCAACTTTCACCAGATAGTGCGGGAGCAAGGGGGCGAGCCGCGCACCGAGCTGCTGGAGAAAAGCCGCCAGGCGGTGCCGCCGGCGTTGATGGCACGGCTGCAGCTCAAGCCGTTCGACAGCCTGTTTCTGCTCAAGCGGCTGCGCTATGCCAACGGGCGCGCCATCTGCTATTGCGAAAACCACTGCCTGCCAGAGCGGGTGCCCGGTCTGCTGGAGCTGGATCTTGCCGGCAGCCTGACCGAGATCTACCAGGCCCATTACGATCTTCACTACGCCCGCATGCAGGTGCGCTTCTTCCCCACCGCCCTGCCGGATGAGGTGGCCAAGGCGCTGGGGGCCACCGCCGGGCTACCCGCCCTGCGCCTGGAGCGGCTCAACTTCGATCAGCACGGTCGGGTGCTCGACTTCGATCTGGAGTACTGGCGCCACGACAGCCTGGAGATAGAGGTGGATACCCAGGATTAGGAACAGACAAGTTAAGTACGGCAAATCGAGTGCGGCAAAACGTCACTGAGCCGTCACCGTACCGTCATAAAGTTCCCCTAGCCTCTGCTTCGACCAATCTGGTTTATACCAAGCCAACCAAAATGGAGAAGAGGATGAAACAGGGAACCCATTTGCTGGCCGCCGCCGTGCTGGCCGCCATGACAACCCCGGCACTGGCCGCGACCGATCTCACCGTCTACACCGCCTTCGAGCCGGAGCAGCTCGGCGAGCTGAAGACGGCGTTTGAGCGCCAGCACCCGGATATCAACATCAAGTGGGTGCGCGACTCCACCGGGGTGGTCACCGCCAGGCTGCTGGCTGAAAAAGCCCAGCCCAAGGCCGACGTGGTATGGGGACTGGCGGCCACCAGCCTGATGCAGCTCGATCAGCAGCAGATGCTCAATGCCTATGCACCGAAAGGGCTGGATAAGCTCGACAGCCGCTTTCGCGACAGCAAGGCCGAGCCCCACTGGATCGGTCTGGACGCCTTCTTCAGCGCCATCTGCTTCAACAAGGTAGAGGCGGAGAAACAGGGGATCCCGGCCCCCACCAGCTGGGCCGACCTCACCAAGCCCATCTACAAGGGCAAGGTGATCATGCCCAACCCCAGCTCCTCCGGCACCGGCTACCTGAGCGTCGCCGGCTGGCTGCAGACCATGGGCGAAAAGCAGGGCTGGCAATTTATGAACGGCCTGCACCAGAACATCGACCGTTACACCCACTCGGGCTCGGCCCCCTGCAAGCTGGCTGCCAGCGGCGAGACGGTGATCGGCATCTCCTTTGACTTCCCGGCCACCAGCCTCAAGGCCAAGGGGGCCCCCATAGAGGTGGTGTTCCCGAAAGAGGGTTCGGGCTGGGACATGGAAGCCGCCGCCATCATCAAGGGCACCCCCAAGCTGGAGGCCGCCAAGCAGCTGCTCGACTTTGCCGCCACCGAACAGGCCAACGCCCTCTACAACAAGTCGTTCGCAGTGGTCGCCATCCCTGGGGTCGCCCAACCGAGAGCGGGCTATCCGGCAGATATCAAGGGGCAAATGATCGACAACGATTTTGCCTGGGCTGCCCGCGAGCGCAACGCCATCCTGACCCAGTGGAGCGCCAGCTTCGACGGCAAGTCGGAAGCCAAACAGTAACAGTGACAGGAGCGGTTTGTGCACCCCAGACAAACCGCTGCCAATAAACTGCTTGTCGAAGGCCAACAGCTGTTGGCCTTCGCTTTCTGGGTTTCGCTCCCTGTTTTTGTTTCACCCTCGATTGGCGACGCCTCGCCCATCTGCATAGGGCCAAGCCACCTGCCGAATGTCCGCCGTCATCTGACTGTCATCGAGCTGTCATCCCGCGATCACCTGACCGTCACACTTTACCCGCAAACTGGTATATACCAAATCAGTAGCGAGTCGAACCATGACCCAGCCCTATCTGGACATTCAACATCTCAACAAGCAGTTCGGTGCTTTTCAAGCCCTCAAGGGGATCTCTCTGACCATTGAGCCGGGGGAGTTTATCTGTTTTCTCGGCCCCTCCGGCTGCGGCAAGACCACATTGCTGCGAGCCATCGCCGGGCTGGATCTGCCGGACAGCGGCGAGATCTGGCAAGGGGGACGGGAGATCTCCCTGCTACCTCCCCAGGAGCGGGACTTTGGCATAGTGTTTCAGTCCTATGCCCTCTTCCCCAACCTGACGGTGGCCCAGAACATCGCCTTCGGCCTTGAGAACCAGGGGCTGGCACGGGATGCCATCAAGGAGCGGGTGGATCACTGGCTGGCTCTGGTGGATCTCGATGCCCAGTCCCACAAGTACCCGAGCCAGATCTCCGGCGGTCAGCAGCAGCGGGTGGCGCTGGCCCGGGCGCTCGCCCTCTCCCCCGGTCTGCTACTGCTGGACGAACCGCTCAGCGCCCTGGATGCCCTGGTGCGCACCCACCTTCGCAGCGAGATCCGCGCCCTGCAGCAGCGCCTCGGTATCACCACCATCATGGTGACCCACGATCAGGAAGAAGCCCTGACCATGGCGGACCGCATAGTAGTGATGGAAGGCGGCCGCATCGTACAGGTGGGCACACCGCAGGAGATCTACCACCAGCCTGCGAGCCGCTTCGTGGCAAGCTTCGTCGGCACCATGAACTTCCTCGAGACCCTGGTGCTCGGCCCCACTCAGGTGCGCCTCAACGAACAGCCCTTGACGCTCGCCAACCAGGCAGCTGCCGGCAGCAAATTGCAGGTGGCGATCCGCCCCGAGGCGATCACCCTGGGCGCCCCCCATGAGCCTTTTCCTGGTCAACATGGCGTAGAAGCGCAGATAGATCAGGTGGAGTTTCTGGGTGCCGCCCAGCGCCTTATCTGCACCGCCGACACCTATCTGGGCCCACAGCAAATTCTGGTAGAGCGCCCGACCCAAGAGCTGCCCCACCACGAACGGGGTGGCTGGCGAAGCGGCATGCGCTGCTCCCTGCACTGGCCCGCCGGAGCGATGCAGCTGTTTGAAGGAGAGCGCCCATGACCGCCCCCCTCGCGACCTCCTCTCTGCTGCCGCCAGCGACAGCCCGGCAAGACGCCCGCTGGCAGCGCCTTTGTCGCGGCTGGAGCCGGGATCAGCTGCTGCAACTGATCCTGCTGGTGCTCGGTATCGCCCTGCTGGTGGGGGGCCTCTTGCTGCCGCTGCTCACCATGCTGCAAAAGAGCCTGCAGGATGAAAACGGCCTCTCGGTGGGCCTTGCCAACGTCAAAGCCTACTTCGACTCCCCTCATCTGGGGCGCACCCTCGGCAACACCCTCTGGCTCGGGGTGCTGATCACCGCGCTGGTCGTGACCATCGCCTTTGGCTACGCCTATGCCCTCACCCGCACCTGCATACCGGGCAAGCCCCTGTTTCGCCTCATCGGCCTGATCCCGCTCTTGATGCCCTCCCTGCTGCCCGCCATCAGTCTGGTCTACTGGTTTGGCAATCAGGGGATCGCCAAGGGGCTACTTGGCGGCGAGAGCATCTACGGCCCCATCGGCATCGTCATTGGCCTTGGCTTCTGGTGCTTCCCCCACGCCCTGATGATCCTTATCACGGCACTGGGTCAGAGCGATGCCCGCCTTTATGAAGCTTCCCGGGTGCTCGGCAGCAGCGGCTGGCGCACCTTTGTCACCGTCACCCTGCCTACCGCCCGTTATGGCCTGCTCAGCGCCGCCATTGCCGTCTTCACCCTCACCATCTGCGACTTCGGGGTGGCCAAGGTGATTGGCGGCCAGTACAGCGTGCTGGCCACCGACATCTACCGGCAGGTGATCGGCATGCAGAACTTCTCGCTGGGCGCCGTTGCCAGCGTCACCCTGCTGCTGCCGGCGCTGCTCAGCTTTGCGCTGGAGCACAGGGTACGCAGCAAGATGCAGGAGCAGAGCAGCACCAAGGCGGTGCCCTATAGCCCCACGCCCCATCGGCTGCGGGATCTGCTGGCACTCGGCTGGTGTTCGCTGTGGGCCCTGCTGTTTCTGGCGCTGGTGGGCATGGCGGTCTATGGCTCCCTGGTACAGTTCTGGCCCTACAACCTCGGGCTGACGCTCGATCACTACGCCTTCGACAGCAACAGCGTTTACGGCTGGCAGCCCTTTACCAACACCCTGCAACTTGGCCTCTATACCGCGCTTATCGGCACAGTGCTGGTGATGGTGCTGGCCTGGGCACAGGAGAAGGGACGTCACTTCCCATGGCTACGCCAGTTGCTGCATCTGCTCGCCATGTTGTCACTGGCGGTACCCGGCATGGTGCTGGGGCTCGGTTACATCTTCTTTTTCAACGGCAACCCGCTCTTTGGCAGCCTCTACGGCACTCTCTATGGCACTCTGCCGCTGATGGTGCTCTCTTGCGTCATCCACTACTACACAGTGGGTCATATGACGGCGCTGACCAGCCTCAAGCAGTTGCCCAAGGAGCTGGAGTTGGTGGCCATCTCATTGCGCATTCCGCTCTGGAAGGCGTTCTGGCGGGTCACCCTGCCCGCCTCCCTGCCTGCGCTCTTGGAGATCTTCATCTATCTGTTCGTCAATGCCATGACCACCACCTCGGCGGTTATCTTCCTCTACTCGAGCGACAGCGTGCTCGCCTCCATCGCCGTGCTCAATATGGAGGATTCCGGCGATACCGCCGCTGCTGCCGCCATGGCCACCCTGATCCTGCTGGCCGCCGCCACCGTCAAGCTGCTCCAGCTCTTTTTGAGTCGCGCCCTGCTGGATCGCACCCAGCGCTGGCGCCACCAATAACCTTATCGAGGAGTCATGATGTCCACTCTCCCCTTCTGGCTGGCCGAAGCGCTCGCCGCCGAACAGCCCGAGCCCCCCACGCCCCTTCAAGGCCAGCACGAAGTGGATGTCTGCATCGTCGGCGGCGGCTTTACCGGGCTCTGGAGCGCCATTGCCCTTAAACAGGCCGAGCCTCACTTGCGTATCCTGGTGCTGGAAAAAGATCTGTGCGGCAGCGGCGCCTCCGGGCGCAATGGCGGCTGCCTGCTCATCTGGTCGGCCAAATACCTGACGTTAAAGCGCCTCTTTGGCGAAGAGCAGGCTGCCTGGCTGGTGCAAAGCTCCGAGCAGGCGGTGCACGAGATCGCTCGCTTCTGCGAAAAGCACAACATAGAGGCAGAGCTGAGGGTCGAGGGCACCTGCTACACAGCCACCAGCGAGGCACAACGCGGCCTGATGGATCCGGTAGTGCGGGAGCTACAGCAGGCCGGCCTTAACCAGTGGCAGGCGATTGAAGAGGATGAACTGGCGAGCCAGAGCGGCTCCCAGGTTCATCTGGAGGGGCTCTACAGCCCCCACGCGGGCTCGGTGCAACCGGCACTGCTGGTGCGCGGCCTGCTGCGGGTGGTGCGGGAATTGGGGGTCGAGGTCTATGAAGGATCGCCTATGCAGCGCCTTGAGGCGGGCAAGCCTGCACGGGTGCAGACGCCAGAGGCCATCGTCCACGCCCGCAAGGTGGTGCTGGCCCTCAACAGCGCCATGACGGCGCACTTTCGCGAGTTTCGCCGCAGCATAGTGCTGGTCTCCTCGGATATGGTGATAACCGAACCCGCGCCACAGGCACTTGCCGCCCAGCAGCTCGCGCACGGCCGCTCCGTGGTGGATGGCCGCACCTTCGTGCACTACTACAGATCCACCCCGCAAGGGCGGCTGATGCTGGGCAAGGGGGGCAACACCTTCGCCTTTGCCAACCGCCATCTCGCCGAGTTCGATGCCCCCAGCCGTTATCTTGCCCCTCTCACCTGTACCCTGCGCCGCTTTTTTCCTGCCCTCAAGGATGTGCCCATCGCCGCCAGCTGGTGCGGCGCCTCCGACCGCTCGGTGGATGGCCTCCCCTTCTTCGGCCACTGGCGAGCGCAGCCCAACGTTGTCTACGGCCTCGGCTATTCCGGCAACGGGGTGGCGCAGAGCTGGATCGGTGGCCAGATCCTTGCGGCCCTGGTGCGCGATGAAGTGCGGGAAGAAGACAAGCCGTGGCGCGAATGCGCCCTGGTGAGCGGTCCGCGCGGCTATTTTCCACCCGAGCCGTTTCGCTGGCTGGGGGCCATGGCGGTGCGCAACGCCATCCGGCGCAAAGAGAAGGCGGAAGATGAAAACCGCCCAGTGCCCTGGTATGACAAACAGCTGGCCAAACTTGCCGATGCGGCGGGCAAGGCCGACAAATAGGGGCCGCACGGCACGCCAACATGCAGAAGGGGCAGGAGAGTATGACTCCCCTGCCCCTTCGCAGTTAGTACGGCGGATGGCCCGATAGACAGGCCTGGCGTTAGCTGGCCCAGGTGATGATGTGATCTATCCAGTCGCCAGCATCCACCTCGTGCACCACCTTGCCGCGCACCGACTGACCGGCCTGATGCATGGCGCTGCGGCTGCCGGTGATGAGCGGGTGCCACTCAGGCAGGCTCTGCCCCTCCGCCAGCAGGCGGTAGGCACAGCTCGACGGCAGCCAGTCATACTCGGCAATCTTGTCGAAGGTGATCTGCAGGCAGTCCGGCTCTTTTTTAAAGCGGTTCCCGTAGTCGGAGCACTGGCAGGTCTTGGTATTGAGCAGGTTGCAGGCCACGTTGGTGAACACCAGCTCCTCGGTGTCCTCGTCGATCAGCTTGTTCAGGCAGCACTTGCCGCAGCCGTCGCACAGGGACTCCCACTCGGACATGGTCATCTGTTGCAGGCTCTTCACCTGCCAAAAGGGGGCGTTCTGCACGGGTTCACTCTGCTGCATAAAAGTTGGCTCACTCAATACACTGACAAGCGCGTGGTTATACGCCCTATGGCCTGATTTTTCAAGGTTGGCGGCTATGACACGATTACGAAGCGAATGCTGCCAACAGTAGAAACAGAGGTTATCTCGATGCAATGCAGTCGTAACCTGACAGTCCAAGCACCTCTGACTGAAGGGGCTATACAGAGTCGATTCATATCGTTCTGTATCATTATCTTCCTTAATTCAGGAACGGTGGATAACCCAATATTTCCGCGGTCAAAAGGAGGTGATCCCAGAACTACTACAAAACATCCCACAGGGTATTGTCACCATTTAGCACTGTGATTCATATCTGGCTAGATAATACTAGGTTTAACGCCATTCCTATTAATACAATGCTGCAAGACTTGTTTAGTCCGACTTGAACTGCCGGTCGAGATTGTATCCAAGGAGATAATACTCCAGCCATGTAGCCTATCGGCAACTTTACAAACAATGTAAGCAATGCAAATGCTGCCCCTAAATATAATAATGTCTGCATCGGTTGAGTACTGTCCGCACTAACAAACTGAGGAAGATATGCAAAATAGAAGACTGCTATCTTTGGATTACTTATATTAGAGAACATTCCTTTAAAGAAAAAGGAATACATGCTTCCACCGGTTTCTTCCACATTGTTGAAACCAATTGCTGGCGCTTTAAATAGTTTTATCCCAAGATAGAATAGGTAAGCTGCACCAATATATTTCATAATATTAAAGGCGAACTCAGATGTTTGTAACAAAGCACCTAATCCTAACGCTACCAAAAGCGTATGACCCAACAATCCAGTCGCGACTCCAGAGGCTGTAATCATGCCAGCCTTAGAGCCTCTGGCTATTGAATTGGATAGTACTAACACCATATCTTGCCCTGGAGCCAAGACGATTAATAATGATGTGGTTACAAAAAGGAATACTGCTGAGTCTATCATGGATGATCATCTCAAGTTCTATATCAAGTTTCTAAAAGATACCATTATATTTTCACCTCTAGTTTGTTGATAAGCCGATTTAGTATTGCCAAAAGCTGATTGTTGTATTATCTCGCTCTCAGCTTTCTGGGCGGATAGCCGAAGTACTGACTAAATCGAGAACTAAATGCAGATGAGTCCTGATATCCGACATCACCAGCTATAACATTGATAGGGTAGTCAGTATTGACCAGCAGTGCTCTTGCTTTCTCCATTCTCAGGTGTAACAGATATTGCCCTGGTGTTTGACCTGTTTCTTTTTTAAATAACGCCTTGAATTGACTTATGCTCAGACAAGCCACTGATGCCAATTCATCTAGTGAAGGTGACATACGGATATCGTTTTCCAAGAGTTCTATTGCTCGGGAGATTCTCTTATCTGTATTAAGTAGAAATGGTTGTTCACTCAGAAGCTGGAAAAACCATTTCCCCATACTGCTTTCCAGTGTCGGACTAGTTCGGTACTCAAGTTGCTTTTGAACAAAGAAGCAGAAAGCTTGAACAGGCTCAGAGATTTTCACAAAAGATTCTTGTAGCTTCTCTATATTTGCAGGAAGTTCACTTAGATCTGCAACCAGAAAATATGACCCTTTTTCTGGTGCAAATGTGTGCTCATCCCCTGCAAGAGTTATGATACATTGTCCAGGAACCCCTCTTCCTGTATGCCGGCCTGTATGCATGTCAACAGCCCCGATCAAAGGGAACACTAGTTGGTGATGATCATGTGCATGAGTATGTGATACAAACGTATATGAGCGAATTGAAAGTTTAGCCGTCATATGTACACCAACGTTGTGTGCATCCATTCGCCAACGGATTTATCTTAGCTGACGTGCATTGAAGAGATGGATGATGTATGTAACGTGCTAGACTAGCATTAATTCTTTTAAGATATCAAGTATGCCGTCTTGTCAATGGCTTCTTATTATCTACACCTCCTTTTATTGACGAGCAGATAAATAAAGGCATGCAAATGCCATATATCCCCTCAGTTCTGCCTGTTTCTGCGCTATTGGCTCATAAACGTTCATCCTTGGCAATTACTCTAACTGAAGGAGTCATCTGTAATAATGGTAATCAGCGCTGAGGTTAAAATAGTGAAGCGCATTTAGACACTATTGGAAAGGATGTCCATATAAGGTTTTCAATCATAAAAAAGCCGACCCTAAGGTCGGCATTTTCAATTAGAGATAACAGGCTAAAGAACTTACCAGCCGGTTACTTCACGCAGGGCCTTGCCGATATCGGCCAGGGAGCGCACGGTTTTTACGCCGGCATCTTCCAGGGCGGCAAATTTCTCTGCTGCCGTGCCTTTACCACCGGCGATGATGGCGCCCGCATGACCCATGCGCTTGCCAGCAGGGGCGGTGACACCCGCGATGTAGGAGACCACCGGCTTGGTGACGTTAGCCTTGATATAGGCCGCGGCTTCTTCCTCGGCGCTACCGCCGATCTCGCCGATCATCACTATGGCTTCAGTCTTGGGATCGTTCTGGAACATCTCCAGGATGTCGATGAAGTTGGAGCCCGGGATGGGGTCGCCACCGATACCGACGCAGGTGGACTGGCCGAAGCCCTCGTCCGTGGTCTGCTTGACCGCTTCGTAGGTCAGGGTGCCGGAGCGGGAGACGATGCCCACCTTGCCCGGCTTGTGGATGTGGCCCGGCATGATGCCGATCTTGCACTCACCCGGGGTGATGACGCCCGGGCAGTTGGGCCCTATCATGCGCACGCCGGTTTCCTGCAGCTTCACCTTGACCTGCAGCATGTCCAGGGTCGGGATGCCTTCGGTGATGGTGACGATGAGCTTGATGCCCGCGTCGATGGCTTCCAGGATGGCGTCCTTGCAGAACGGGGCCGGAACATAGATGACGGAGGCGGTGGCGCCGGTGGCTTCCACGGCGTCACGGACTGTGTTGAACACCGGCAGGCCCAGGTGAGTGGTGCCGCCCTTGCCTGGGGAGACGCCGCCGACCATCTGGGTACCGTAGGCAATGGCCTGTTCGGAGTGGAAGGTACCCTGACCGCCGGTGAAGCCCTGGCAGATCACCTTGGTGTCTTTGTTGATCAGAACGCTCATTATTTGGCCTCCGCTGCTTTAACCACTTGCTGAGCTGCGTCAGTCAGACTCGTTGCGGCGATGATATTGAGGCCGCTGTCGGCCAGTTTACGGGCACCCAGTTCGGCATTGTTGCCTTCCAGACGCACTACCACGGGCACCTTGACCCCCACTTCCTTGACCGCGCCGATAATGCCTTCCGCGATCATGTCGCAGCGCACTATGCCGCCGAAGATGTTGACCAGCACGGCTTGTACCTTGCTGTCAGACAGGATGATCTTGAAGGCCTCGGTCACGCGCTCCTTGGTGGCGCCGCCGCCGACGTCCAGGAAGTTGGCCGGTGAACCGCCGTGCAGGTTGACGATGTCCATGGTGCCCATGGCCAGACCGGCGCCGTTGACCATGCAGCCGATGTTGCCATCCAGCGCCACATAGTTCAGCTCCCACTGGACGGCGTGCGCTTCGCGGGGGTCATCCTGGGAAGGATCGTGCATCTCGCGCAGCTTGGGCTGACGGTACAGGGCGTTGGCGTCGATGTTGATCTTGCCGTCGAGGCAATGCAGGTTGCCCTTGTCGGTGATGACCAGGGGGTTGATCTCCAGCAGGGCGAAGTCGCAATCCAGGAACATCTGGCCCAGACCCATGAAGATCTTGGTGAACTGCTTGATCTGATCGCCGACCAGACCCAGCTTGAAGGCCAGCTCGCGGGCCTGGTAGGGCTGCGGGCCCACCAGGGGATCGATGGCAGCCTTGTGAATGAGTTCCGGGGTTTCGTGGGCGATCTTCTCGATGTCCACGCCACCCTCGGTGGAGGCCATGAAGACAACGCGGCGGCTGCCACGGTCAACCACGGCGCCGAGGTAGAGCTCCTTGGCGATGTCGGTGCAGGACTCTACCAGGATCTTGGTGACCGGCTGACCGTTGGCGTCAGTCTGATAGGTCACCAGATTCTTGCCGAGCCAGTTCTGGGCGAAGGCACGGATCTCGTCCTTGCTCTTGGCCAGCTTGACGCCGCCCGCCTTGCCGCGCCCACCGGCGTGGACCTGGCACTTGACGACCCAGGTATTGCCGCCAATCTTGTCGGCCGCTTCGGCCGCTTCCTGCGGGGTAGCGCAGGCATAACCTTCGGAGACCGGCAGGCCATACTCGGCAAACAGCTGTTTTGCCTGATATTCATGCAGATTCATAGATGCTCTATCCGTGTTGTAGGTATTTCCGTCCGGGGCTCGTGTTTCTCAATCCCCTGTGAATGGGGGCCTGGGCGGCCCCTCGTTATCTTTCAGTCACTCTTGCTCAGACATCCAGCAGCAGACGGGTCGGGTCTTCCAGCAGCTCCTTGATGGAGACCAGGAAGCCCACGGACTCGCGGCCGTCGATGATGCGGTGATCGTAGGAGAGCGCCAGGTACATCATCGGCAGGATCTCGACCTTGCCGTCGACGGCCATGGGTCTGTCCTGGATCTTGTGCATGCCCAGAATGGCGCTCTGGGGCGGGTTGATGATGGGGGTAGACATCAGGGAGCCGAACACGCCGCCGTTGGTGATGGTGAAGTTGCCGCCGGTCAGTTCGTCCACGGTCAGCTTGCCGTCACGGCCCTTGCCCGCCAGATCCTTGATGGCCTTCTCGATGTCGGCGAGGCTCATGTTGTCGCAGTCACGCAGCACAGGGGTCACCAGACCACGGGGGGTGGAGACGGCGATACTGACGTCGAAGTAGCTGTGATAGACGATATCGTCACCGTCCAGCGCCGCGTTCACTTCCGGGTAGCGCTTGAGGGATTCGACAACGGCCTTGACGTAGAAGGACATGAAGCCGAGCTTGATGCCGTGCTTCTTCTCGAAGATCTCGCCGTACTGCTTGCGCAGCTTCATGATGGGCGCCATGTTGATCTCGTTGAAGGTGGTCAGCATGGCGGTGGTGTTCTTGGCCTCCAGCAGACGCTCGGCGATGCGCTTGCGCAGACGGGTCATGGGCACGCGCTTCTCGGTGCGACCAGCCAGCGGGGCTATGGGCGCAACCGGTGCGGCAGCCACTGCAGCGACGGGGGCTGCCGGCTTGCCCAGGTTCTTGATGAAGGCATCCACGTCTTCCTTGGTGACGCGACCACCCTTGCCGGTGCCGGTCAGCTTGGCCACGTCGATGTCGTGCTCGGCCACCAGGCGGCGCACTGAGGGGCTCAGGCCGTCGGCAGCGTCATCGGCTGCCACTTCCACCGGCTTCTCCTTGGTCTCTTCACCGGCCACCGGGGCCGCCTTGAGGATGGCGATCAGCTGGCGGGAGAGCACTGTCGCGCCTTCCAGTTGCAGGATGTCACCCAGCACGCCGGCTTCCGGCGCGGGGACTTCCAGCACGACTTTATCGGTTTCGATGTCAACCAGTACTTCGTCACGGGCAACCAGATCACCCGGTTTCTTGTGCCAGGTGGCGATGGTGGCGTCCGCCACTGATTCCGGCAGGTCCGGTACCTTGATCTCGATAGTCATGTAATCAGTTCCTTGTTACTTCTTGGCCAGCAGGCTTGTTCCAGAGACGGAGAGGGTCGGCTTCACGGAGCCCCCTCCCCTTCACAACTCGTTTATTCCAGGGTCAGCGCGTCTTCCACCAGGGCTTTCTGCTGCTTGGCGTGGACAGACATGTAACCGACGGCCGGTGAGGCCGAGGCCGGGCGACCGGCGTAACGCAGACGGGCATTGCTTGGCAGCACGCTGTCATAGTGATGACGGGTGCTGTACCAGGCGCCCTGGTTCTGCGGCTCTTCCTGACACCAGACGAAATCGGTGACGTGGGCATAATCGGCCAGGATGGCGCGCACTTCCTCTTCCGGGAAGGGGTAGAGCTGCTCGATCCGCACCAGGGCCACGTCCTGCTGCTCCGCCTTGCGACGGGCATCGAGCAGGTCGTAGTAGACCTTGCCGGAGCAGAAGACCACCCGCTTGACGGCTTTCGGATCCAGGGCGTCGATCTCGCCGATGGCGTTCTGGAAAGTGCCTTCCGCCAGTTCGTCGAGCTTGCTCACCGCCAGCGGGTGGCGCAGCAAGGACTTGGGCGTCATCACGATGAGCGGACGGCGCATCGGGCGCACCACCTGGCGGCGCAACATGTGGAACACCTGGGCAGGGGTGGAAGGCACGCATACCTGCATGTTGTGCTGGGCACACATCTGCAGATAGCGCTCCAGACGGGCGGAGGAGTGTTCCGGGCCCTGCCCCTCGTAACCGTGGGGCAGCAGCATGGTCAGACCGCACATCCGGCCCCACTTCTGCTCGCCGGAGGAGAGGAACTGATCCACCACCACCTGGGCGCAGTTGGCGAAGTCGCCGAACTGGGCTTCCCAGATGGTCAGACCGGCCGGCTCCGCGCTGGCGTAGCCATATTCGAACGCCAGTACCGCGTTTTCGGTCAGCACCGAGTCGTAGATCTCGAACGGACCTTGCTCGTCGTGCAGGTTGCACAGCGGGGTATAGGTGCTGGCATCGGTCTGGCTGTGCAGCACGGCGTGGCGATGGAAGAAGGTGCCACGGCCGGAGTCTTCCCCGGTGAAGCGGATACGGGAACCCTTGTCCACCAGGGTGGCGTAGGCCAGGGTCTCGGCGAAGCCCCAGTCCACCAGCTTCTCGCCGGCGGCCATCAGGCGGCGATCTTCGTAGATCTTCTCGACCTGGCGTTGCAGCACATGGGTCGCCGGGTACTGGCTGATGCGCTCGCCGAGGGACTTGAGGTGATCCATGGGCACTGTGCTGTCATAGGGCATGGCCCAGTCGTGACCCAGGTACGGGGTCCAGTCCACGGAGTGCAGCTCCATGGGACGCCACTCCTTGCTCACCCGCTCGCCCCGATCCAGGGTATCGCGATAGTCGTTGACCAGGGTGGTGGCCAGCTCGGGAGTGATGGTGCCTTCGCCAATCAGCTGGTCGGCGTAGATCTTGCGCGGCGTCGGGTGCTGCTTGATCTTCTGGTACATCAAGGGCTGGGTCGCGCTCGGCTCGTCCGCTTCGTTGTGACCGTGACGACGGTAGCAGACCAGCTCGATCACCACGTCGCGCTTGAAGGTATTGCGGTAATCCAGCGCAATCTGGGTCACCAGCACCACGGCTTCCGGGTCGTCCCCGTTGACGTGCAGTACCGGCGCCTGCACCGCCTTGGCGATGTCGGTACAGTATTCGGTGGAGCGCAGGTCACGTTGATAGGAGGTGGTGAAGCCGACCTGGTTGTTGATGACGATGCGCACAGTGCCGCCGACGCCGTAGGCACGGGTCAGGGACATGTTAAAGGTCTCGGCCACCACCCCCTGCCCCGCGATGGCGGAGTCACCGTGGATGGTGATGGGCAACACGCTGGAGCCGTCCTTGTCACCGCGTCTGTCCATGCGAGCACGCACGGAGCCGATGACCACGGGGTTGACGATCTCGAGGTGGGACGGGTTGAAGGCCAGCGCCAGGTGGACGTTGCCGCCCGGGGTGGCGAAGTCGGAGGAGAAGCCCATGTGGTACTTCACATCCCCTGTGCCCCAGGACTCGCCGTGCTTGCCGGCGAACTCGTCGAACAGGTCCTGGGCGCGCTTGCCCAGCACGTTGATCAGCACGTTCAGGCGACCGCGGTGGGCCATGCCGATGACGGCCTCCTTGCAGCCCTGCTCACCGGCGCGGCGGATCAATTCTTTCAGCATGGGCACCATGGCATCACCCCCTTCCAGGGAGAAACGCTTGGCCCCCGGGAACTTGGCGCCCAGGTATTTTTCCAGCCCTTCGGCGGCGGTCAGGCTCTCGAGGAAGCGGGTCTTCTCCTCGGTGCTGTAGTTGCCCTTGGCTTCGATGGATTCAAGACGGTCTTGCAGCCAGCGCTTCTCCTCGGTGGAGGTGATGTGCATGTAGTCTGCACCTATGCTGCTGCAGTAGGTTTTCTTCAGCGAGGCGTAGAGATCGGAGAGCACCATGGTCTCGCGACCGATGGCGTAGGAGCCCACATTGAAGGTGGCTTCCATGTCTGCGCCCTGCAGGTTGTGGAAGGCGGGATCCAGTTCGGCAACGGTTTCACGGGTCCAGAGGCCGAGGGGATCCAGATTGGCATTCTGGTGACCGCGGAAGCGGAAGGCGTTGATCAGCTGCAGTACGCGCACCTGCTTGGCATCCACCTGGGGATCGGAGACCGGAGCGCTGTAACGGGAGGGATCCTTGGCCAGGCGGCGGAAATAGTCGCGAACCTGGGAATGGGGTTGTTCAACTGCATGGCCATTGACCTGGGGCAGCTCGCTAAACAGGCTGCGCCACTCATCGGCCACGGAGTCGGGGTTTTCCAGGAAGGATTCGTACAAATCCTCAATGTAGCTTGCATTCGCACCAGCCAGGTGAGATGACTCCAACCAGGCCTTCATCACGCCGTTATGCATTTCTATCCCTTGTACATCTTGTTCACTGCAGCGCAGCTTGTAGGGTCATAGCCATCCCGGGACGGGATGGCTATCCAGAGGTCGGGCCCGGCGCAAGGCGTCCTGGCCCTGGTATCAAACAGCCCGGTTGAGCAACATCGACTTGATCTGACCGATGGCCTTGGTCGGGTTCAAGCCCTTGGGACAGACGTTCACGCAGTTCATGATGCCGTGGCAGCGGAACACGCTAAAGGCGTCATCCAGGTTGCCCAGTCGTTCAGTGGCGGCGGTGTCGCGGCTGTCTGCCAGCCAGCGGTAGGCGGCGAGCAGCCCGGCCGGGCCGATGAACTTGTCCGGGTTCCACCAGAAGGAGGGGCAAGAGGTGGAGCAGCAGGCACAGAGAATACACTCGTACAGGCCATCCAGCTTGGCGCGCTCTTCGGGGGATTGCAGGTGCTCACGCACGGGCGGCAGTTTTTCATCGTTGATGAGGAAGGGCTTGACCTTCTCCCACTGGGTGTAGAACTGGGTCATGTCGATCACCAGATCGCGGATCACTGGCAGACCAGGCAGGGGCCGGATGACGACCTTGTTGCCCTTCTTCAGCAGATCGGAGAGCGGGGTGATGCAGGCAAGACCGTTCTTGCCATTCATGTTGAGACCGTCTGATCCACAGACCCCTTCGCGGCAGGAGCGGCGGAAGGAGAGCGTGGGATCCAGCTCTTTGAGCTGGATCAGTGCGTCGAGCACCATCATGTCGGAACCTTCAGGAATATCAAGACGATATTCCTTCATATGCGGGACGTTATCAACATCCGGGTTGTATCTGTAAACAGAGAATGTGACGTTCATTGTGGTTGCCTCCGCAATCAGTAAGTCCGCACCTTGGGTGGGAATGCCTCACGGGTTTTCGGAGACATGTTGACAGCACGACGGGTCATGGACTCGGTGTCCGGATGATAGAGGCTGTGGCACAGCCAGCTCTCGTCGTCACGCTCCGGGAAGTCGAAGCGGCTATGGGCGCCCCGGCTCTCGGTACGGAAGTTGGCGGCAACCGCGGTGGCAAACGCCGTCTCCATCAGGTTGTCCAGCTCCAGGCACTCGATGCGCTGGGTGTTGAACTCCTTGGAGGTGTCGTCCAGACGGGCATTCTTGAGGCGCTCGCGGATGAGTTTCAGCTCGGCCAGCCCTTCTGCCATGGCGTCCCCTTCACGGAACACGGAGAAGTTGTTCTGCATGCAGCGTTGCAGGTCACGGCGGATCTCGGCGGGATCCTCGCCATCGCGGTTGTTCTCCCAGCGATTGAAGCGGGCCAGCGCCGCGGCGATATCGGATTCGGAGGCCTCGCGACCATGATCCATCTCGCCCAGGGTCTCCACCAGGTGCATGCCGGCGGCACGACCGAACACCACCAGATCCAGCAGGGAGTTGCCACCCAGGCGGTTGGCACCGTGCACGGAGACGCAGGCTATCTCCCCCACCGCGAACAGGCCGACCACAGGGACGTCGTTGCCGTCTTTATCCTGAGTCAGGCACTGGCCGTTCACGCTGGTCGGCACGCCGCCCATCATGTAGTGGCAGGTCGGGATGATGGGAATGGGTTCCTTGACCGGATCCACGTGGGCGAAGGTGCGAGAGAGCTCGCAGATGCCCGGCAGACGGGATTCCAGCACCTCTTTGCCGAGGTGATCCAGCTTGAGCTTGATGTGCGGACCCCAGGGACCGTCACAACCACGGCCTTCTCGGATCTCGATCATGATGGAACGAGCCACCACGTCGCGACCGGCCAGGTCCTTGGCGTTCGGCGCATAACGCTCCATGAAGCGCTCGCCATCTTTATTGAGCAGATAGCCGCCTTCACCACGGCAACCCTCGGTCACCAATACCCCTGCCCCGGCGATGCCGGTGGGGTGGAACTGCCAGAACTCCATGTCCTGCACGCCAACCCCGGCACGCAGTGCCATGCCGACGCCGTCACCGGTGTTGATGTGGGCGTTGGTGGTGGACTGGTAGATACGACCGGCGCCGCCGGTGGCGAGCACCGTGGCCTTGGCCTTGAAGTAGACGACTTCACCGCTCTCCATGTCGATGGCGGTACAGCCAACGATGTGGCCATCCTGGTTCTTCACCAGATCCAGGGCATACCACTCGGAGAAGACGGTGGTCTTGTTCTTGACGTTCTGCTGATACAGGGTATGCAGCAGGGCGTGACCGGTCCGGTCGGCCGCGGCCGCGGTACGGGCCGCCTGCTCGCCGCCAAAATTCTTGGACTGACCGCCGAAGGGGCGCTGATAGACAGAGCCGTTGTCGAAACGGGAGAAGGGCAAGCCCATGTTCTCCAGCTCATAGATGGCCTCGGGGCCGGTCTTGCACATGTATTCAATCGCTTCCTGGTCACCGATGTAATCGGAGCCCTTGACGGTGTCATACATGTGCCACTGCCAGTTGTCGTCATGGGCATTGCCCAGGGCGACCGTGATCCCGCCCTGGGCGGAAACCGTGTGGGAACGAGTCGGGAAAACCTTGGAAAGCAGTGCGCAGCTCTTGCCGGACTGGGCAATCTGCAGCGCGGCGCGCATGCCGGCACCACCGGCACCGATCACGACCGCATCAAATTCACGAGTTGGAATAGTCACCTTACACACCCCACAGCACGACGAAACCCGTCATCAGATAGACGAACAGCACCACCACCAGCGCAAACTGCAGCGCACCGCGCAGCCCGACCGGCTTGATATAGTCGGTCAGCACCTGCCACAGACCGATCCAGGCGTGGATCAGGACGCACAAGAGCGTCAGCAGCGTGAAGACCTTGGTGAAGGTTGTGGCGAAGAAGCCGGTCCACACCTCGTAGGTAATGTCGTTGAAGGCGACAAAGCCGACCAGATAGAGGACGTAAGCCGTCATGATGAGGGCGGTGGCGCGGATCAGGATGTAATCATGAACACCGCTGCGCCCGAAAGTTGCAGAATTGGTTACCATACCAGTACCCCCGCCAATACCGCCAGAATCCCGGTAATCACGAAGCCCACCCGGGCACTCTGATTCGCGGAATCCAGCTCTTCCCAATGCCCCATGTCCATGACCAGATGACGCAGGCCGCCCACTATGTGGTATGCCAGCGCAGTCAGGATCCCCCACAACACGAACTTGACCAGGAAGTTGTCCATGATGGCAACGACGGTTTCAAATCCTTCGGGAGAGGAGAGTGAAGTACCAAGCATCCACAGCAAGATGGCCAGCGCCACAAAGGTGATGACCCCTGAGACACGGTGCAAGATGGAAGCGATGGCGGTGACAGGAAAGCTGATCGTTTGCAGGTCGAGGTTTACAGGTCTCTGTTTATTTTTCACGGCTTTGCCCACTCAGCTCCATTGAGCACGTTAGTTATTGTTTTCACACGCTTTGAGGGCTAGGAGTGGCATTTGTTAGGTTTTTGTTACCAAAACAACTCAGAAAAGCCAAAAACAACATTTTAGATATCACATCTGGCTTTGCGAAAGCGTTTCAAACACCGACGGCCATCACCCACGAGGCGCAGTATATCGGCGGCCTTAACCAATGACAATCAATTAGCTACATAGAAAACCCAAAACCGTAAACCAGATCTCACAACCGCTTTAACAAGTCATTAATGATCATTCAAGAAAATTGACAAGAAGGTGGTTCTCTGGTTCAAATAAGGCGCTCCAGCCGCCGTGGTACGGGTAAGAACCTTTGCCAGCGTCATGAAAGTCGTAATAAAGTAGGGCTGGAACCAAATTATAAAAGAGCAAAGGAGACGTGCTATGGCTGATAAGATAGCCACCCTACATCTGCCCGGAAAAGAGCCGGTAGAACTACCGATCCTGTCCGGTACTGTTGGACCCGATGTAATCGATGTCAGAAAACTGGGCGCGCAAGGGTATTTCACCTTCGACCCCGGCTTTATGGCCACCGGTGCTTGCAAATCATCCATTACCTATATCGACGGAGATCAGGGTGTCTTGCTGCACCGTGGTTATCCCATCGCCCAGTTGGCCACCCAGGCCAGTTACCTGGAAGTCTGCTACATACTGCTGTACGGCGAGGCGCCCACCAAGACGCAATACGCGGAATTTGAACGCCTGGTCACCCGCCACACCATGGTGCACGAGCAGATCGCCTTCTTCTTCCGCGGCTTCCGCCGTGACTCCCACCCCATGGCGATCATGTGCGGTGTGGTCAGCGCCCTGTCCGCCTTCTATCACGATGCCCTCGACATCAACAACGAAGAGCATCGCGAGATCTGCGCCTTCCGTCTGCTCTCCAAGATGCCGACCCTGGCTGCCATGTGTTACAAGTACTCCATCGGCCAGCCCTTCATGCAGCCGCGTAACGCCCTCTCCTATGCCGGCAACTTCCTGCACATGATGTTTGGCGTACCGACCGAAGAGTACAAGGTCAACCCCATCGTCGAGCGGGCCATGGATCGCATCTTCACTCTGCATGCGGATCACGAGCAGAACGCCTCCACCTCCACCGTGCGTCTGGCCGGCTCCTCCGGCGCCAACCCCTTTGCCTGTATCGCCGCGGGGATTGCCTCCCTGTGGGGTCCGGCCCACGGCGGTGCCAACGAAGCCTGCCTCAAGATGCTCGAAGAGATTGGCTCCGTGGATCGCATCCCCGAGTACATTGCCAAGGCCAAGGACAAGAACGATCCCTTCCGTCTGATGGGTTTCGGTCACCGGGTCTACAAGAACCACGATCCCCGTGCCACCGTGATGCGCGAGACCTGCCACGAGGTACTGACAGAGCTGCAGATCAAGGATCCGCTGCTGGATGTGGCCATGGAGCTGGAGCGCATCGCGCTGTCCGACCCCTACTTCATCGAGAAGAAGCTCTACCCGAACGTGGACTTCTACTCCGGCATCATCATGAAGGCCATCGGCATCCCCATGTCCATGTTCACCGTGATCTTCGCCATCTCCCGCACCATCGGCTGGATAGCCCACTGGAACGAGATGCACTCGGACCCGGATCAGAAGATCGGTCGTCCGCGTCAGCTCTATACCGGCCTGGCCCAACGGGATTTCACTCCGCTCGATCAACGCTGATCCGGCAAGTTGTCATGGTTTGTTACAAAGGCGGTCATTGACCGCCTTTTCATTTGAGGGTTTAATCGCGCCCTTTTACGCCAAGGACACCCGTCATGAAAGCTCCCCTGCTCCTCTGCTCCGCCCTGTTGCTCAGCGCCTGCCAGAGCACCCCGACCACAGAGACCCTCTATATCCAGGACAAGCTGGCCGACTGCGTCGGTGTCGCCCCCATGAAGTGCATGCAGGTGCGCAGCCAGCCCGGTGAGAGCTGGACCCTCTTCTACCAGCAGATCGAGGGCTTCACCTTCGAGCCAGGTTTCCGCTATCAGCTGGAAGTGCGTACCGAACAGCTCACCGACGTGCCGGCAGACGCCTCCTCGGTGCGCTATCAGCTGATCAAGGTGGTGAGCAAAGAGGCCATTCGCTGAGCCTTGAGGGCCCCGGTTCCGTTTGCGCGCCCCTTGGGTTATGCTGACCCCTTCTTTCAAGGGTTGACCAGGGGCGCACGCCCCCCAGTACGATGATCAAGATAAGAACCATACGCCCCCCAGACTGGCCCGCCATCATGGCCATTCAGAGCGAGTGCTACCACCAACTGGAGCCCGAGCCCCTCGAGGTGATGAGCAACAAGGCAGAGCTCGCCCCCGCCTGCTGCTGGGTCGCCGAGCGCCAGGGCAAGGTGCTGGGCTATCTGCTCTGCCATCCCTGGCGCGCCCACTGCCCTCCTCCGCTCTCGCAACCCTTGCAGTCCCTCACCGACCACGAGGAGTTCTACCTGCACGATCTCGCTGTCAGTGGCGAGGCGCGCGGTCTGGGGGTGGGCCAGCGGCTGCTCGCCACTGCCCTCGCCTTTGCCAGCGATGAGGGTTACCAGCATGCCGGGCTGGTGGCGGTGCAGGATGCCCCGGCCTTCTGGCGCAAGCAGGGCTTCGTGCCAGCCAGGACCCCCAAGTCGCTGGAGGAGTATGGCGAGGGCGCCGTCTATATGCGGCTACCTTTGACCGAACCGGCCTGAGACCCAGTTCAAGCCAATAAAAAAGGCGCCTTGCGGCGCCTTTTTTCACTTCATCGGTTCATCAAGCCTTGAACTTGCTGAAGACCAGGGAGGCGTTGGTACCGCCAAAGCCGAAGCTGTTGGACATGACGGTATTAAGATCGGCGGTTTCGTAGGCGCGCACTATGGGCAGACCCACCGCCTTCTCGTCCAGGTTCTCGATGTTGATGCTGGGGGCGATGAAGCCGTGTTCCATCATCAGCAGGGAGTAGACGGCCTCATGCACACCGGCGGCGCCCAGGGCATGACCCGTCATGGCCTTGGTGGCGGAGAGCTTGGGCGCATTGCTGCCAAACAGGGTCTGGATGGCTTCAAGCTCCTTGGTATCACCGACCGGGGTGGAGGTACCGTGGGTGTTGATGTAGTCCACGGAGCCGACGTCCTTCATCGCCATCTTCATGCAACGCACAGCGCCTTCACCGCTCGGGGCGACCATGTCGTAGCCGTCGGAGGTGGCACCGTAACCGGTGATCTCGGCGTAGATGTGGGCACCGCGGGCCAG
The DNA here is from genome assembly GCF_037811135.1 of Aeromonas rivipollensis. Classification (NCBI taxonomy): domain Bacteria; kingdom Pseudomonadati; phylum Pseudomonadota; class Gammaproteobacteria; order Aeromonadales; family Aeromonadaceae; genus Aeromonas; species Aeromonas rivipollensis. Next base: position 2,620,465 of record NZ_CP149130.1, read on the forward strand.
GGCATGTTCCAGCTCCTCGACCACCAAGATACCGCCGCCACCGGAGATGACGAAACCATCGCGGTCCGCATCATAGGTACGGGACGCCTTTTCAGGGGTGTCATTGTACTTGGTGGAGAGGGCGCCCATGGCGTCGAACTGTATGGTGGAAGACCAGTCCAGCTCCTCGCCGCCGCCGGCGAAGACGATGTCCTGCTTGCCAAGCTGGATCAGCTCCAGTGCGTGACCTATGCAGTGGGCAGAGGTGGCACAGGCGGAGCTGATGGTGTAGTTGACACCCTTGATCTTGAACGGGGTGGCCAGGCAGGCAGAGGTGGTGGAGGACATGGTGCGCGGCACCATGTAGGGACCCACGCGCTTGACCCCTTTCTCACGGGCAATGTCCGCAGACTCGGAGGTGTTCTTGCCGGAGGCGCCGCCGGATCCGACCACTATGCCGGTACGCTCGTTGGAGACCTGATCCTCTGGCAGACCCGCGTCAGCGATGGCCTGCTCCATGGACAGATAGGCATAGGCCGCAGCGTCACCCATGAAACGCATGACTTTACGGTCGATCAGTTCAGACGGATCGAGTTTGATGTTACCCCAGACACGGCTGCGCAGGTTGTATTGTTCAAACTGCTCGGAATAGGTGATGCCGGATTTGCCTGCTTTCAGGGAGGCCAGCACCTCTTCCTTGTTGTTGCCGATACTGGAGATGACGCCGATACCGGTGATCACTGCTCTTCTCATTAATTCATCTCGTCTGGAAAAACTGGCACCGAGTCTACCCGCTTTCGGCTGCCAAACTGGTCTGCTTTCACGTAGAATGCCCGCGAATTTATGACGCGAGCAGAGGAAAACGTGAGTCAAACATCCTTACATCATGCCCGATTGGACTGGAATGAAGCGGGAACTCCAGTCTCCAGTGAGTTCGGGGATGTGTACTTTTCCAATGATAACGGTCTAAGTGAAACCCGCTACGTCTTTTTATTGCAAAATCGCCTACCGGCACGATTTTCGCACCACGATAGTGACAGTTTCGTGATTGGCGAAACAGGTTTCGGCACAGGTCTTAACTTTCTGGCGACAATGGCCGCCTTCCTGGAACAGGCGCCCCAATCAGGCAACGGCTCCCGCCTGCACTTCATCAGCTTCGAGAAATACCCCCTGGCCCAGGCCGATCTGCGCAAGGCCCTGGCGGCCTGGCCCGAGCTCGCGTCCTTAAGCCAGCCTCTCATCGACCAGTGGCCGCTGCCGGTATCCGGCTGCCACCGCCTGCTGTTTGCAGACGGTCGCATTCGCCTCGATCTCTGGCTTGGCGACATCAAGGAGATGCTGCCCCAGGTGCCTCACGGGCCCCAGGGCCTGGTGGATGCCTGGTATCTGGATGGCTTCTCGCCGGCCAAGAATCCCGAGATGTGGACGCAAGCGCTGTTCGATGGCCTGGCTCGCCTCGCCCGCCCCGCCGCAACCCTCTCGACCTTTACCTGCGCCGGTTTCGTGCGCCGCGGCCTGATTGACGCCGGCTTTGCCATGAAGAAGGTGAAAGGGCACGGCAGCAAGCGGGAGATGCTGGCAGGGATGCGAGAGGGCAAAGTGCCTGAGCAGAGCATCTCCCCCTGGTATGCCCGCCCCGCCGGCCGGGACGGCGAGGTGCTGATCATCGGCGGCGGCATCGCCTCGGCCATGACGGCACTCTCCCTGGTGGAACGGGGCCGCAAGGTGACCCTGTTGTGCGAAGAGGGCGAGCCGGCCACCGGCGCCTCCGGCAACCGGCAGGGTGCGCTCTATCCCCTGCTCAATGGGGAGCACGATGCGCTGTCGCGCTTCTATTCCCTGGCCTTTGGCTATTCCCGCCAGCGGCTGCTGGCGCTGGCCGAGCGCCATCCCGTCGCCTTCTCCCTGTGCGGCGTCACCCAGCTTGGCTATGACGAGAAATCCGCCGCCAAGCTCGCCAAGATGGGTCAGGGTCCCTTCCCCCCCGAGCTGATGCATGCCATGTCAGCCACTGATGTCGAACAGGCTGTCGGCCTGCCCTGCGGCCATGGTGGCGTCAGCTACCCCCTGGGGGGCTGGCTCTGCCCAGCGGATCTCACCCGCGCCGCCCTGAAAGAAGCGCAAGCCAGCGGCCTGCTGCGCCTTGAGTACTACACACCGGTGAGCACCATTAGCGAACTGGCGGACGGCTGGCAGGTGGAGAGCCAGGATGGCCGCCAGTGGCTGGCCCCCAACCTGGTGGTGGCCGCCGGTCACCAGCTGCCCGCCCTGATCCCCTTTGCGGAGTTGCCGCTCTACCCGGTGCGCGGTCAGGTGAGCCATGTACCGACCACGGCGCGGTTAAGCGAGCTCAGGACGGTTCTCTGTTACGACGGCTACCTCACCCCGGCCCACGACGGAGCGCACTGCATCGGGGCCAGCTATGGCCGCAACCAGAGCACCCTCGCGTATAGTGCCGAGGAGCAGGCCCAGAACCAGGCGCGGCTGCAAGCCTGCCTGCCGGATCAAAGCTGGCCTGCCGAGGTGGATGTGAGCGGCAACGAGGCGCGAGTGGGAGTGCGCTGCGCCAGCCGGGATCACCTGCCGGTGGCGGGGCCAATCGCCAGATTGGCAAGCCTGGCGGATCACGATCTCAAGGCCCCCGCTGATCGGCAGAGCGCGCTGCCCCTCCACCCGGGTCTGTTTGTGCTGGGGGCCCTCGGCTCCCGGGGCCTGTGCTCGGCACCGCTCTGCGGTGAGCTGGTCGCGAGCGAAATTTGCGGTGATCCGCTGCCGCTGGCCGCCGATCTGCTGGAGGCGCTGCATCCCGCCCGCTACTGGGTGCGCAGGCTGCGCAAGGGCAAGCCGCTACGGGACTAGGCCAAGGAGGCGCGGCGGCCGCCGCACCATTCAGCGCACCAATAAAAACGGGCTTCCCCAGGGAAGCCCGTTTTTATTGGTGATGACGCTCAACTGCCCTCTGGCCAGCTGACCCCGAGCTTGCGCCCCCGATCGGTCTGCTGCGCCAGGGTGGCGAATCGATCGCGGGTCGCCTCCAGCACTGCCTGTCCCTGTTGCCAGCCCTGATACTGCAAGGCGGCACAATCCTGGGCGACGGGCAGCTGGGCGAGCCGGATGCCGAGCTGGCTGACGCTCTCCAGCAGAATGTCCTTGTGACGGCTCTCGTAGTCGAACATGGCCGCCACCAGCTTGTCCCACTTCTGCCGCTCCGCCGCAGACGCCCTGGCCTTGTCCATCCAGTTCGGCACCCTGACCTGGATGCGGGCCGTCACACTGGCCTTATCCAGCTCGCAGCGCGCCGGGGTCGCCCTGGTCTGCAACTGCCAGGAGAGCTGATAGCTGGCCCTGCCGATATGGCCGTCCGCCTGAGTAGGCGACAAGGCGGTGATCTGGCGCATCACGGCGGCCACATCGGCCCCAAAGACCCGGTAGAACTGGAAATCGACCTTGATATCGGGCGCCACCCGAATACCTGCATAATGGGAGGGTGCAGCTCCGATTGAGGCGGCATATATGAGGGCCGCCACCACCCCTGTCTTGCTGAAGAGTCCCATCGCTGTGCTGCCTTGCTCCTTGTGAGTCCGGCGTAATTTCAATTAATAATCAATGAATTAATAGTCAGTGTGGGAGATTAACCGTGATCAGGGCTGCTGTCACCTGCTCTCGGAGCCGGGAGCGGCAAAGGGACGGGATCCGACCCTGCTCCAGATGGGGATTTGCAAGGGAGATCACAGCCAGCCACCATCCTCATGGTGAATTACTCCTTATGAGGTAATAATCCCGGCGTTTTTGTTGGCACATGTCAGGCTAGCCAGTCCAACCCTCTGCTCAGCCCGCTAGATGCCCGACGTCACTCCATACTCAGGAACCTATTTATGATGGAACTCCTTATTGGCACCCTGGTCACCCTGGCCGTGGGTCGCTACATCTTCAAGGACTATTCGGCGACCGGGGTGCTGCTCGGCGGTGGCCTCTTGCTGCTGGCGATCACCGCCTTGATGGGCAAGGCGGTGCTGCCTGCCAGCGTCGCCTCCACCGGCCACGTGGCCACCGATGTATTCGAATACGTGCGCTTCCTGCTGGTGGACAGGGGCGGCGGCCTCGGCATGCTGATCATGGTGCTGTGCGGCTTTGCCGGCTACATGAGCCACATAGGCGCCAACACCATACTGGTGAAGCTGGCCAGCAAGCCCCTCGGCATCATCAAGTCCCCTTACATATTGCTGGTGGCTGCCTACCTGGTGGCCTGCGCCATGTCGCTGGCGGTGAGCTCCGCCACCGGCCTCGGCGTGCTGCTGATGGCGACCCTGTTCCCGCTGATGGTCAACATGGGGATCTCCCGTGGCGCCGCGGCCGCAGTGTGCGCCTCCCCGGCCGCCATCATACTGTCTCCCACCTCGGGGGACGTGGTGATGGCCGCCCAGGCCGCCAACATGGAGCTCATCGACTTTGCCTTCAAGCTGACCCTGCCCATCTCCCTGACGGCCATAGCCGCCATGGCGGTGACCCACTTCTTCTGGCAGCGCTATCTGGACAGAAAGTCCGGCGAGCACAACGAGGCGGTTGCCCCGAGCGATCTCATCACCGATGCCCCCGGCTTCTACGCCATACTGCCGTTCACCCCCATCATCGGCGTGCTGCTGTTTGACGGCAAGCTGGGCCCCAAGCTCGACATAGTCACCATCATCGTCATCTGTCTGGTGCTGGCCGCCCTGCTGGAACTGGTGCGTAAACGCAACGGCAAGGAATTGCTGGACGGCCTGCAGGTGTGCTGGCGCAGCATGGCTGACGCCTTCGCCGGCGTGGTCATGCTGCTGGTGGGGGCCGGGGTCTTCGCCCAGGGGCTGATGGGGCTCGGCTTCATCGCCAACCTCCTGGATCTGGCCCAGAGCTTTGGCACAGGCGGCATCGTCATCATGCTGGTGCTGGTGGTCATCACCACCCTGGCCGCCTTCACCACGGGGTCCGGCAACGCCCCCTTCTACGCCTTCGTGGAGCTGATCCCGCACCTGGCCACCAGTCTGGGTGTCAACCCCGCCTACCTGGTCATCCCCATGCTGCAGGCCTCGAACCTGGGTCGCACTATTTCGCCGGTCTCCGGGGTGGTGGTCGCCTGTGCGGGCATGGGCAACCTCTCCCCGTTCGAGGTGGTCAAACGCACCTCTATGCCGGTCGCCGTCGGCCTGCTGGTGGTGATCCTCGCCACCCAGATCCTGGTGCCTGCCTGAGTACCGTCTGACTCTTTTCCAGCCCGGCGTCTGCCGGGCTGGCATCCCCCCCACCCCTTGCAGTAGACTCGGTGCTCTTTTTCCCCTAAGGAGGACCGAGCCTTGAGTATTACGGTTCAACTTGCCCACTTCAGTGACTGCCACTCCCATTTCGATGGCGCGCCCATGCGCTTCTCCCCAGAGGGTAAGTCCGAGTGGCGTACCCAATGTGGCGGCTACGGCCGCATCCTGACCCGGCTGACCGCCCTGCGCCAGCAGGCCGCTGCCGCCGGCCAGACCTGCCTGCTGCTGCACGGGGGTGACACCTTCCAGGGGTCGCTCTATTTCAACCGCTTCAAGGGACGGGCCAACGCCGACTTGCTCGGCCTGCTGCGACCTGATGCCATGGTGATCGGCAACCATGAGTTCGATCTCGGCAACGGTCCGCTGGTGGAGTTTTTGCGCCAGCTCGACTATCCGGTGCTGGCCGCCAACCTTGACAGCAGCCAGGAGCCGGCCGATGCCCCGCTGCGACTGCACGGCTTGCCTCACCTGTTTGATGCCAGCCGCCCCTGGCACAGGCGCGTCATCGACGGCGTCCCCTTTGCCCTGCTCGGCATCACCTTGCCGCAGATGGCCGCCATCGCGAGCCCGGATCCCCACACCCGCTTCCACGGCATAGAGGAGACCCTCAGCGCCGCCCTCGGCGAGATCAAGGCCGAAGGAATAAAGCACATCATATTGCTCAGTCACCTGGGGCTGGAGCAGGACAAGCGGCTGGCGGCCCGCTTCCCCGAACTCAGCCTGATTGTCGGCGGCCACACCCACAGCCAGCTGGGGGATCTGGCCCCGCTCGGGCTGATAAGCGAGGGAGACTACCCCTTGATGATCGAGGGGGTTGCCATACTGCATGCGGCCCACAGCGCCCTCTGTCTCGGGGTGTGCGAGCTGGAATTTGATGAGCGCGGGCGAGTTTGCCAAAGCCACGGCCAGCTGGAGTGGCTGCCCTGGCAGCCCTGGCCCTTTGCCTCTCCCCCGCCGGCAGGCCTCCATTTCTGCGAGCCGGCTGCCGAGCTCGAGCAGCACCTGGCCAAGCGTTACCAGCCCGAGCTCGAGACCATGACCCGGCGCATAGTGACCCGCCTCGCCGGGCCACTGCACCATCAGCGCCTGCCCGATGTCGCCCTGCCCGCCGGCAGTCAGGTCGCCCCCCTGGTGGCCCAGGCCATGCTGGCCGGCGCCCGCGAACAGGTGGGTCAGGTGGATTTCGCCCTGCACAACGCAGGGGGGGTGCGCTGCTCGCTCGAGCCCGGGCCCCTCAGCGAGGCAGACATCGCCGGGCGCCTGCTGCCCTTTGCCATTCCGCTCACCCTCTACCGGGTGCACGGCCATGAGCTGGCGGAGGCGCTGGAAGGTGCCATCGACAACGCCACCAACAACGGGGTGGTCGGCAATGGCAGCGGCAGCTTCCCCTATACCGCCGGGATGCGCTTCTGTTATCAGGCAGACAGGCCCAAGGGGAGCCGGATCACCCGCCTCGAATGGGAGGTGAGCCCGGGTCAGTGGCAGAGCGTCGAGATGGATGCCATCTATCGGGGGGTCTCCAGCGCCTACACCGCCTCCGGCAAGGAGGGCTACACCGCCCTGGCCCGCACCCTGACCCAGCACAATCAGGAGCTCGGCATCACCCTGGCCGATGCCTTTATCCGCTGGGCCCGCCATCTGCCCGAGCTGGCCCCCCTGCCGCCGCTGGTGGAATACCAGGGCGCCAGCCCCATGGCCTGAGTCCTCTCACCGGGCCATCTCCTGTCAAGGCGCCGCTTTTCTTCGTGAGAGCGGCGCTTATTACATTTTTTCGAGCACAGTCCCCAGCCCCATTGCAGCGGATTGCCGGCCTCGGCAACACCAGGCAACAGCGGGTCCCGCTAATCATTTAGCCCACTGCAGGCACTGAAAACGCTACTTTTATACATTATTTCAAACACATCACCCCAGCCTATTGCATCGGACTGCCGACCTCGGCAACACCAGGTACCGCCGTTCGTCTTGTGCAATTCAGGCACTGAAAACGCTACTTTTGTACATTATTTCAAACACATCACCCCAGCCCATTGCATCGGACTGCCGGCCTCGGCAAGATAGGCCCGCTTTTACGTCTTTCCCGCAGGAACAGGTCATCCATGAATCACGCCATCCGTTTTACCCCTCAGCGCTACAACCCCGGGCTCAAGCCGCCGGTTGTCCTGCTCACCGCCCTGATGGCGCTGCTGTTTTGCTTGCGCAACCCGCTGTTCCACGGCATGGCACCAGGCTTTGATGCCTCCCTGTTTGCTGTGATGGGCAAGATGTGGAGCGAGGGGGGCGTGCTCTATCGGGACATGATCGACATCAAGGGCCCCATGATCTTCGCCCTCGACGCCCTCGGTTACCATCTGGGGGGCTTCTTCGGGATCTGGCTGCTGGAGTGGGTCCTCTGCTGGCTCGGCCTGCTCGCCAGCTGGCAGGCCTTCTCCCAGCTGGGGCTCTCCCTGCGGGCCCGCCTCGGCAGCATGCTGGCGATCCTGGCGCTCTACAGCACCCGCTACTACTACGGCAACATGACCGAGGACTGGACATTCCACCTGGCCCTCATCGCCCAGTGGGCCTTCATCACCCTGCTGCTGGACAAGCAGTTTCGCTGGGGCCCGGCCCTGGTGGCGGCCCTCACCTTCGCCATAGTGGCCTGGATGCGCACCAACAACGGCGCCTTCTGGGGTGCCTGGTATCTGGTGCTGTTCTGCCACTGGTGTCTGCGTGAGCAGTGGCGCTGCGCCTTCGGTCTGCTCTGCTCCAGCCTGTTGGGGCTGGCCCTGGTCGGCGGCCCGCTGTTCGCCTACTTCCAGCACCACGGGTTGCTGGCCGAATTCAAATACTACGCCTTCGGCATCTTCTTCGAAGGGAGCTACGGCAACGGCTTCTCGCCGGAAGTGGGGGCCGTCGGCTTGCTGCGCACCGGCCTCGTCATGCTGCTGCCGGCCTTCATTGTGCTGATGCTGGGACGCCGCCAGGAGTGGTATCTGCCCGCCCTTTGCGCCACCCTGTTCGGCGTGCTCTTCACCCTGATCGCCAACTCCGTCTCCGGCCATGTGTTCGATCACTACGACGTGCTCTACCTGCAGCTTGGCCTGCTGCCACTCGCCTGCCTGCTGGATCGCAGCGAGCAGCAATCCGATGCCCTGGGCATGCTCTGCATCTCCCTGGTGGTGCTGACCGCCAGCTGGCTGCTGGCCCAGCAGCTCGGTTACGGCTGGAGCACTAAGGAGTGGTCGCTGCCGCGGGTGCGCGAAGTGCTCGGCAACAGTCTGCTGTGGGCCCTGCCGGTGCTCATCCTGGTGCCGCTCTGGCGCGCCTGGGATGTGCGCAGCGCCACCCCCTGGCTGGCCTCTCTGGCCATGCTGGCGCTCCTGGTCAACAACGCCTGGGAGGGCAACCTCAAGGGCAAGCCGTTCAATCCGCCGGCCCAGGTAAGGGTCGACAGGATCAAGGCCGAAACGGTGCCGGCCGACAAGATCTGGGTCGATGGCATACAGCCGCAATACTATCTGTGGACAGATCGCCAGCCCGCCTCCGCCTATCTGTTCTTCGCCAACGTCAATCCGCCCTATGACGTGCGCGAGCGGGTGCTGGCCGACATCCGGCGGCAGGACCCCAAGTTCATCATCGCCAAGCCGGAGCGGGTGGCAGAGCAGCTGAAAACGCCGAGTTCCCCCTCCAGCCTCGCCTTCTATCAATATCTGACGGACCGCTACGAAGAGGTGGATCCGGGTCTCTATCGCCGTCGTTGAGAGCGGTTGACGACAGTCGGGGCCGTCGCTGGCAACAGCGACGGCCCCTTTCATTGGCGTACAGATACCTGTTGTGTTCAAGGGGGCCCATCATGATTACAATGGCGCTCTTTTTTAGTGTGAAGGGGGAGACATCATGGCGGATCTGACCTATCTGGGGGGCTATCCTGACCCGCTCAAGAGCCAGGTACAGCAGTTGATCGCGGCGGGAAAACTCGGCGAGATGCTGGCCAAACGCTACCCCGAGACCCACCTCATCCAGAGTGACAAGGCGCTGCTGGCCTATACCATGGAGCTGAAAAACCGCTACCTGAAAAGCTCGGCGCCGCTCTCCAAGGTGATCTTCGACGGCAAGATCAATGTGATCAAGGATGCCCTCGGCCTGCACACCTATGTCAGCCGGGTACAGGGCAACAAGCTCAAGGCCAAGAACGAGATCCGCATCGCCGCCCTGTTCAAGGAGGCCCATCCCGCCTTCCTGAAGATGATAGTGGTGCACGAGCTGGCCCACTTGCGGGAGAAGGATCACAACAAGGCCTTCTACCAGCTCTGTCAGCACATGGAACCGGACTATCATCAACTGGAGTTCGATCTCAGGCTCTGGCTCACCTGGCGTGACATCGAACGCTCCTCGGGCTGACCCTATCGATTGCAAGGAGGCAAGATGATCCCAGGGCACATTCGTTCAGGGCACAGCCGTCGTCATGTCGCGCCAGGCCGGATGCTGGCCCTGTGGCTAGCCGCGCTGCTGCCCTGCTCTCTGCAGGCAACCGAACGCTGGCAGAGCAACGACTATCTGGTCCAGAGCTTCATGGAAGTCGCCATGAAGCGAGAATATGGGCATGAGGCTCAGGTACGCTTCTCCCGCTGGCAAGGCCCCATCCGCCTCAAGCTCATCAACGAATTTGGCGACAAGGCGCTGCAGGCCGAGGTGGTCAAGGTGCAGAGCCAGCATCTGGCCAGGATCACCGGCCACCCCATACAGCTTGTCAACGACAACCCCAATCTCACCCTCATCATGACAAGGCACCAGCAGATGGCCAGTTGGGCCGGCCGTACCATGCGCCGGGATGACTCTGTCAGCATTGCCCTCAAGGAGGGGATCTGCCTGGCCAATTTCGCCACCAATGCCCGCTACGAGATCACCCGTGCCACCATCATCATCCCGGTGGACTACAGCCGGGCCAAGGGCCGCTTCCTGGATTGCGTGGTGGAAGAGCTCACCCAGGTGATGGGGCTGCCCAACGACTCGAACAAGGTGTTTCCCTCCATCTTCAATGACAACAGCATCGACAGCTTCCCCACCGGTCTCGACTATGTGCTGCTCAAGCTTGCCTATCATCCCGCACTCCGGGCAGGGATGACGGCAGACGAGGTGCGCACTGCCCTGCCCGTTGCCCTCAAGGCGCTTCGCGCCAATGGCGACATCGCAGGGGCCAACCAGCGGGTACAGAGCGGCAGCCTCAAACGTTGGGCCGGGCTCTGAATCTCCTTGCCAGGCTAAGCGCCCGATCGCCTGCCCACAAACACGAAACGCAGCCTTGAGCTGCGTTTCGTTCAAACCGGGGAACCTGCCCTGGCCAGGACAGGCAAACCGACAACCGGCCCCTGATCAGGCCTCGGCGCCTTCTGCCTCCGGCATCCAGCTCTCGGCGTTCTCCCACACTTCCTGCACCATGGTCTCGGCCAGTTCCCTGTCCTCCTTGCTGGCACGGCTGACCGTCAAGGCCATGGCACTGCCCGGGGCGACTCGCACATGCAGATCAGGGAATCGCTCGCCCAGTTGCTTGAGCAACTCCTGGCGCAGCGCCTCCATGGTCGCAGTGGGGATCTGATGTTTTCTGTCGATGATGATTTCCAGGCGCATAGGATAGGTCTCCATGATGATGGACTGTATTTTTATACAGTAAAAACCAAAAGTAAAGGCTGAGCTTCTCGTTCCCCTTCCATCGCTCAACAATCCATCGCTCTCCCCTTTCATCACCATATCCGCATTCCCTCCCGCCCCTTACCTGAACGCGCTCCATCCTGCCTGGCTACCTCGGGAGAAAAAATGGTTGATATTGGTTCTCATCCATCGCATCATAAACCAGTGTTATAACATAACACTCGAGACAATCATGCGCCCCAACATTCACCCTGAATACCGCAAGGTCCTGTTTCACGATCTGGCCAGCAACACCTGCTTCCTGATCGGATCCACCTTGCAGACCGATCGCACCAAGCAATGGGAAGATGGCAACACCTATCCCTATGTGACGCTGGATGTCTCCAGTGCCTCCCACCCCTTCTATACCGGCAAGCAGAAGCAGGTCGGCAAGGAAGGCCAGGTAGCCCGCTTCGGTCAACGATTCGGCCAATTCTTCAACAAAGGAAAAGAGAAATCATGAAAGTGCTCGCCTCCCTGAAATCAGCCAAGTCACGTCACCCGGATTGCCAGGTCGTTCGTCGACGCGGCAGGCTGTTCGTGATCTGCAAGAGCAATCCCAGATTCAAGGCTCGCCAGGGCTGATCGCCCCCCTGCCCTTCGTGGATAACACCAGCCCTCATCACGAGGGCTTTGTCATCTCTGGGTTCTTCTCACAACGGGGTGGCGCACTTGCGGTATTCGGTGGGGCTGACCCCGACCCGCTTTCGGAACACCCGGGAGAAGTAGAGCTGATCGTCATAACCCACCTGCTGGCCTATGGTGGCCACCGACATGGGGGTGGTCTGCAGCAGCAGCTTGGCCCGCATGATCCGCTGATCCTCGCGCCAGCGCACTATGCTCACCCCCACCTGCTCGCGGAACAGGTGGGCGAGGCGCGAGGGGGACAAGAAGACCTGCTCCGCCAGCGCCTCCACCGAGATCTCGGCACAGAGCGACTCGCTCAGGATCTGGCACGCCTGGTGAACTCTGTGATCTATGGTGGGGTAGGCACTGAGGGAAGAGGCCTCGTAGCAGCGAATGAGCAGCCGCTCCAGCAGGTTCATGGCCAGCTGTTCCGACATGGGTCTGAGCTGCTGGTGGGTCTCTTCGATGTCGAGGAAGAGGGCGTCAAATTCGGCGAGCAACTGGCTGTCCGCCAGTTGCAGACGCCCCACCCGCTCCGTCACCTGAGGCCACTTGAGCCAGTCGGCCCAATAGGCCCTCGGCCGGAAATAGACCCAGCGGTGATACCACTCCCGGGCATCCGGCGCCCGGCCGTAATAGTGCACGGCCGCAGGCGGGAACAGCAGCAGGTCGCCGGGCTCCACGGTGAAGGCCTGATCCCCCTGAAAGATCTGCCCCTTGCCCCTGATGGTCAGGTTGACGATGAAACCCTTCATGCCCTGGGGGCGGTCGATGATGAAGTCGAGGGCGCTCCCCTGCTCTATGGGGGTCATGCCCGAGACCAGGAAGACGTCGAAGGCGTAGCCCGGCAACAGGGGATTGAGTTGTTTCGGCTTCTCTTTTTGCATCGAAGACATGGCGGAAAACAGCGCTTGGGTAAAAAAATCGGCTTGGGCCATTGTAGAGATCCGGCGTTGGAACAACCTATTTTCGCAAGCGGCCTGATGTGAATTTATTGAACTGGCTCACAGCTTGCTTGAAGGAGGCACCAGGCCAGCGAGGGCCAACCCGGTGCCGGAGGGAGCAAGAGATCAGACGCGCGCCTTGCGCACCTGCTTGTAGCGGTCGAACAGCACGGCGGCGAGCAGGATGAGGCCGCGCACCACGTACTGGGCGAAGGGGGAGATGTTGAGCAGGTTCATGGCGTTCTCCATCAGCCCCAAAATCAGCACACCGGCGATGATGTAGGAGATCTTGCCAATCCCCCCCTTCATGGAGACCCCACCCAGCACGCAGGCGGAGATCACCACCAGCTCGAAGCCGATGGAGGTCATGGGCTGTCCCGAGGTCATGCGCGAGGCGAGTATGATGCCCGCAATGGAGGCGATCAGCCCGGTCATGGTGAAGATGATGATCTTGGTGCGCACCACGTTGACCCCGGCGAGGCGCGCGGCCTCCTCGTTGCCCCCCATGGCCAGGGTGTTGCGGCCGAAGGTGGTCTTGTTGAGCAGCAGGCCGAACAGCACGAAGCAGAGCGCCGTCAGCCAGACCGGGGTCGGGATCCCGAGCAGGGCGGAGTTGCCGAGCTCGAAGAAGCCCTCTTCCACTATGCCGACCGCCTTGCCGTCCGAGATGATGTAGCCCACCCCGCGCGCCATCTGCATGGTGGCCAGGGTGGTGATGAGGGCGTTGATCTTGAATTTGGCCACCACTATGCCGTTGATGAGGCCAAACAGCACCCCCACCGACATGCCGGCCAGGATGCCGACCGTGATGCTCTCGGTGGCGTTGATGCCCACGGCGCAGGCGACGCCGGAGCAGGCCACCACGGATCCGACCGACATGTCGAATTCCCCTGAGGCGAGGCAGAACAGCATGCCGCAGGCCACCATGCCCGACATGGAGACGGCGAGCCCCAGGCCGCGCATGTTGATCAGGCTGGCGAAGTTGGGCACCAGCGCGCAGGCCAGCAGGAACAGGATGGCGAAGATCACCAGCATGCCGTACTGATCCCAGACGCGGGCCAGTTGTACTCTGGAGCCGGTGGCCGCAGGGACTGTCGCGGCCTGACCGGCAGAGGTAGTTGTTGTCATGGTATTTCTCCTAAAAAATCTGGGTGCTATCCCGTTGCAGTCACGGGGGATTAACGGGCCGGCATGGCCAGATTGAGTGCCTTGACCTCGTCGGCCTCGTCGTGGGAGAGCTCCCCTGCTATCACCCCCTCCCGCATGACCATGATCCGGTCCGCGATGCCCAGCACCTCCGGCAGCTCGCTCGAGACCACCACCACGGCGATGCCCACCTTGGCCAGATCGTAAATCACGTTGTAAATCTCGTTCTTTGCCCCGACGTCTATGCCGCGGGTCGGCTCGTCGAGCAAAATCACCTTCATGTCTTCGGAGAGCCAGCGCCCCAGAATGGCCTTCTGCTGATTGCCGCCGGAGAGGTTCATGATGACCTGATGGGGGGACGGGGTCTTGACCCTCATGTCGCGGATCCTGAGCCTCGCGTTCTCGTCCTCCCATTTCTGGTTGATCCAGAAGCCCCCCCACGCCTTGTGGCGGCGGGCACTGATGTTGATGTTCTCCTGCACCGAGTGGATGGGGATGATGCCGAGGGCCTTTCTGTCCTCGGTACAGAGCATGATGCCGCTGTGAATGGCGTCGATGGGGTTGCGGATGGGCACCGGCTTGCCAAACACGGCAATCTCGCCCCCACGCGCCTTCTCGGCACCGAAGACAAGCTTCATCAGCTCGCTGCGACCGGCCCCCACCAGCCCGAAGATCCCGAGGATCTCCCCCCGTTTCACCTCGAACGACACCGGCGCCTTGAGTCCCGGCCCCATCAGGTTCTCCACCTTGAGGCCCACTTCTCCTAGCTGTCTCGGGCTGTAGCCATAGATGTCGGTCAGATCCCGCCCCACCATGGTCTTGACCAGCAGATCCCGGTCCACCTCGGCCATGGAGGCGAAGGTGCGTACGAACTGGCCATCCTTGAACACGGTGATGGCATCGCACAGGGCGAAGATCTCGTCCATGCGGTGGGAGACATAGAGAATGACCTTGCCCTCGTCCCGCAACTGGCGAATGACCCGAAACAGCTGATCTATCTCGCGGGACGACAGGCTGCTGGTCGGCTCGTCGAAGGCGATGACGCTGGCATCCCGGGTCAGGGCCTTGGCGATCTCCACCATCTGCCATTGCCCGAGGGACAGGTACTTGAGCGGTGTCTCGGGGGAGACGTCCATGCCGAGGCGCGCCAGCTGTCTCGCCGCATCCTGATAGAGCTTCTCCCGATCGATGACGCCGCGCCGGGTGGGCAGCTGGCCGAGGTAGATGTTCTCGGCGATGGTCATCTCGGGGACCAGATGCAACTCCTGATAGATGATGGCGATCCCGCTCTCCAGGGCATCGACCGTGTCTTGAAACACCTTCTCCTGGCCGGCCAGCTTCATCACCCCTGTGGTGGGCGCCTGAAAGCCGCTCAGGATCTTGAGCAGGGTGGATTTGCCCGCGCCGTTCTCCCCCATCAGCGCGTGCACCGAGCCCTGCTGGCAGGAGAAGGAGACGTTCTGCAGCGCCTTGACGCCGGGGAACTCCTTGCTGATGCCGCAAAACTCCAGATAAGGAACCTGATTCATGTGTTCACTCCAGCCAACCGGCATGACGCCACTGCGTCATGCCGGTCTCGGTGTCAGGGTTTAAATGGCGTCAATCACAGACCTTTCTTCTGCAGCTCGACCTTGAAGTTGTCGCGGGTGATGAGCACCACATCGGTCACTTCGGTGAACTTGGCAGGCTCGGTGCCATTGACGACCCAGTCATGGAGCATCTGGATGCTCTTGTAACCGTGCACGTCCGGGCTTGGCAGCAGGGAGCCGAGGAAGCCGGTGGCGCTGGACTTGGAGAGCTCGTTCACCGCATCCACCCCGTTGATGCCGATGCCGATGACGTTCTCGGCCTTGAAGCCCTGCCCTTCGGTGGCACGAACGCCGCCGAGCACCGTATTGTCATTCATGCCGACGATGAGCCAGTTTTTGACCTCGGGGTGCTGCACCAGCATGGAGTTGGCGGCATCCAGGGCCCCCGGAATGTCGTTGGCCTTGGTAGGAGAGCGGTAGATCTGGCCTTCGGGGAAACCGGCGGCCTTGAGCGCCCCCAGGGAGCCTTCGACCCGGCGACGGGCGGTATCCAGCTCATCGGCAGTGATGGCGAGCACCCCGGTAGCCTTCAGGTCCCACTGGCGTTTTTGCATCTCCTTGTAGAGCTCCTGGCCCTGGCGCTCGCCTATCTTGGTGGCGGCCATCATCACCAGGGGCACCTGCTCCATGGGCAGCCCCTTGGCGTTGACGAACTGGTCATCCACAGTGATGACTTTCAGATCCATGCTGTTGGCCTTGGCC
Organism: Aeromonas rivipollensis; assembly: GCF_037811135.1. Taxonomy (NCBI): domain Bacteria; kingdom Pseudomonadati; phylum Pseudomonadota; class Gammaproteobacteria; order Aeromonadales; family Aeromonadaceae; genus Aeromonas; species Aeromonas rivipollensis. Next base: position 2,636,410 of record NZ_CP149130.1, read on the forward strand.
ATGATGGCGGCCCCGAGCTTGGGGTCCGGGGTGCAGATGACGAAACCCTTGGCGCCATTGGCCGCCAGGCTGTCGATGGCATTGAGGGTCTTCTCCCCATCGGGCACGGCTATCTTGATCACCTCGAAACCGAGATCCTTGCCCGCCTTGTCGGCGAAGTTCCATTCGGTCTGGAACCAGGGCTCTTCCGGTTGCTTGACCAGGTAGCCCAGCTTCAGCGCCTCGGCCGAGAAAGCAGAATTTGCCATACCAAGGGCAAACCCCATCGCGATCATGCCTTTAACGATTTTGTTCATGCGAGTGTCTCCAGATGTTCCATCAATCCATGTATCCATGAAACGCAGCCATTGGGTCCATTCCTCTGACCGCCACATAAAAACATGTCCAAACATGACGTTATTGTTGTTGCTAGATGAGCGAACCAAGTTGTAATCGTTTTCACATGGAAAAATGGAGAGCAGGATCACGCCATGAGATTGCAGCCATTTTGTCTATATATTTAGCAAAATCGTTACATACGGAATCCTCGACAAGGGTCACCCTCTTGCGCTTGTAGCGTTTAAATCCATATTTCCAGCAGCCAATGGCTAACCGTCCGTCCGGTGCATCTCCTATGGTTCCTCCCCAGTTACCCCTCATTGATGGTCAGGAGCACATATGTCTGAGCACATCGTCATCGGACTCGATTTCGGCAGCGACTCGGTCAGGGCACTCGCCGTGCGCTGCCAGGACGGCGCCGAGCTGGCGACCCATGTCGTCTATTACCCACGCTGGCAGGCCGGCCACTACTGCCAGCCGGTCAACAACCAGTTCCGCCACCACCCCCTCGACTATCTGGAGTCCATGGAGCAGGCGGTGGTGGCGGTGGTGAGCCAGCTCACCCCGGCCCAGCGAACCGCCGTGCGCGGCATAGGGGTGGACAGCACAGGCTCCACACCGGCCCCCATCGATGAGGAAGGGCGCGTGCTGGCCCTGCGCCCAGAATTTGCCGACAACCCCAACGCCATGTTCGTGCTGTGGAAGGATCACACCGCCATCGAGGAGGCCGAGGCCATCACGGCCCTGTGCCACGGCGGCCAGTTCCCCGACTACAGCCGCTACATAGGCGGCATCTACTCCTCCGAGTGGTTCTGGGCCAAGATACTGCACGTCTCCCGAGCCGATGCGGCAGTGCGCGCCGCCGCCTGCAACTGGGTCGAGCTGTGCGACTGGGTGCCCGCCATACTGAGCGGCACCCAGGCTCCGGCGACCCTCAAGCGCGGGCGCTGCGCCGCCGGTCACAAGTCCCTCTGGCACCCGAGCTGGGGCGGCCTGCCCGCCGCCGACTTTCTCAATGCGCTTGATCCGCTGCTGACCCAGGATCTCGACTTCCCCCTCTTTACCGACAGCTGGACCGCCGATCTGCCGGTCGGCACCCTGACCCCGGAGTGGGCGGAGCGGCTGCACCTCTCCTGCGAGGTGGTGATCGCCGGCGGTGCCTTCGACTGCCACATGGGGGCCGTGGGGGCCGGGGCCGGCAACAATGCCCTGGTCAAGGTGATAGGCACCTCCACCTGCGACATCCTTATCGCCGATGAGGCCACCATCGGTGATCGTGCCATTGCCGGGATCTGCGGCCAGGTGGACGGCAGCGTGGTGCCGGGCAGGGTGGGACTGGAGGCGGGGCAATCGGCCTTCGGCGACATCTATGCCTGGTATCAGCGCCAGCTCGGCTGGCCGCTGGAGAGCCTCGCCGCCCAATACCCCGAGCTTCGTACCGCCATCGAGGCCCACAAGCGGGAGCTGTTGCCGAGCCTCGCCGCCGCCTGGGATCAGCAGCGCGATCTCGCCCACCTGCCAGTGGTGCTCGACTGGTTCAACGGCCGACGCACCCCTTATGCCAACCAGCGCCTGCAGGGCACCCTCACGGGCATCAACCTCGGCACCGATGCGCCTGACCTGTTCGGCGCCCTGGTGGCTTCCACCGCCTTCGGGGCCCGCAGCATCATGGAGTGTTTGACCAGCCAGCAGGTGCCGGTGGAGCAGGTGATTGCCCTTGGCGGCATCGCCCGCAAATCAACGACCGTGATGCAGACCTGCGCCGATGTGATGAACAGGCCCATCCAGGTGGTGGCCTCGGATCAGTGCTGCGCCCTGGGGGCGGCCATCTTTGCCGCCGTGGCGGCCGGGATCCATGGTGATGTGGCGGATGCCCAGCACCACATGGCGAGCGCCGTGGAGCGCACCCACCAGCCGGATCCGGCGCGGGTCGCCGAATACGAGCGGCTCTACCAGCGTTACCTCGCCTGGGGCGCCGCAGCCGAGCCCCTCTACAACCGGGAGGTACCGGCATGAGCCTCAACACCCTCAAGGAGCAGGTGCTCGCCGCCAACCTGGATCTGCCGCGCCACGGTCTGGTGACTTTCACCTGGGGCAACGTGAGTGGCATAGACCGGGAACAGGGTCTGGTGGTCATCAAGCCGAGCGGCGTCAGCTACGAGCGGATGCGGGTCGAGGACATGGTGGTGCTGGATCTCGCGGGCAAGCAGGTGGAAGGATCCTTGCGCCCCTCCTCCGACACCGCCACCCACCTGGTGCTCTATCGCACCTATTCCGAACTTGGCGGCGTGGTGCACACCCACTCCACCCACGCCACCGCCTGGGCCCAGGCCGGACGCCCCATTCCCATTTTCGGCACCACCCAGGCCGACTACTTCAACGGCGAGATCCCCTGCTCCCGCCTGCTCACCCCGGGGGAGGTCGAGGAGGACTACGAGGGGCTGACCGGTCATCTCATCGTCGAGACGCTCAGGCAGACCCCCATCCTCACCATGCCGGGGGTGCTGGTGGCCAATCACGGCCCCTTCAGCTGGGGCAAGAGCGCCGATGACGCTGTACACAACGCCGTGGTGCTGGAAGAGGTGGCCCGCATGGCCTGGCTCACCGGCCAGATCAACCCAGCGGCCCGCCCCCTGCCCCATTACCTGCTGGAGAAGCACTACCAGCGCAAACATGGCAAACACGCCTATTACGGCCAGACAAAAGCGTAAAAAGAGGACACCAAGATGGAATTGATGAAACAGCTGGAGGTGTGGTTCCTGGTCGGCAGCCAGCACCTGTATGGCGCCACCACCCTGAAGCAGGTGGCCGATCACGCCCACACCATCACCAACCAGCTCAACGAGGGGGCGAACCTGCCCCTCAAGATAGTGCTCAAGCCCACCGGCACCACCCTCGACGAGATAAGCAGCGTCGCTCGCGATGCGAACCACAGCGAGCAGTGCGTGGGGCTCATGGTGTGGATGCACACCTTCTCCCCCGCCAAGATGTGGATCCCGGCCCTGAGTCAGCTGCAAAAACCCCTGCTGCAGTTCCACACCCAGTTCAACCGGGATCTCCCCTGGAGCGAGATCGACATGGACTTCATGAACCTGAACCAGACCGCCCATGGCGGCCGCGAGTTCGGCTTCATGGGAGCCCGCCTGCGGCTGCCCCGCACCGTGGTGGTCGGCCACTGGCAGGATGAGGAGCCCAGACAGAAGATTGGCAACTGGATGCGGGTCGCCGCCGCCATCCACGACAGCCGCCACCTCAAGATCGCCCGCTTTGGCGACAACATGCGCAACGTGGCGGTCACCGAAGGCGACAAGATTGAGGCCCAGATCCAGTTCGGCTATCAGGTGAACTACCACCCGGTCGGCGATCTGGTGAAGGTGATCGACGCCGTGCCTGCAAGCGACATCGAGACGCTGCTGGCCGAATACGAAGAAACCTATACCCTCACTGAGGCGGTGCAGGCGGGTGGGCCGCTGCGTGCCTCCCTGTATGAGGCGGCGCGCCAGGAGCTGGGGATGAAGAAGTTCCTCACCGACGGCGGCTTTGGCGCCTTCACCACCACCTTCGAGGATCTTCACGGCCTGCACCAGCTACCGGGGCTCGCCTGCCAGCGCCTGATGCAGCAAGGCTTCGGCTTTGGGGCCGAAGGGGACTGGAAGACAGCGGCCCTGCTGCGCACCCTGAAAGTGATGGGCGCAGGCCTGCCGGGGGGCGCCTCCTTCATGGAGGACTACACCTACCACCTGGAGGCGGACAACAACCTGGTACTGGGGGCCCACATGCTGGAGGTCTGCCCCTCCATCGCCGCAGGCAAACCCGTGCTGGACGCCCAGCATCTGGGCATAGGCAAGAAGGCTGATCCAGCCCGCCTGCTGTTTGCGGCCCCCGCCGGCAAGGCGGTCAATGCCAGCCTCATCGATCTCGGCAACCGCTTCCGGCTGGTGGTCAATCAACTGGAGGTGGTGGACCTGCCAGAGGCCATGCCGAAACTGCCGGTGGCCAGCGCCCTGTGGCAGCCCCTGCCGGACCTGCAGACCAGCGCCGAGGCCTGGATCCTGGCGGGGGCCGCCCACCACTCGGTGTTCACCCAATCGGTGGACATAGCGCAGCTGCGCACCTTCGCCGACATCATGGGCATAGAGTTCGTGGTCATCGACGAGCACACCCGGATCCCCGAACTCAAAGAGACCCTGCGCTGGAACGAGGTCTACTACAAGATCTGCCACTGACGCCTTAATCGGCCAGCGGCCACCACCATGACAACAGCCCCGCCAGCGGGGCTGTTTCTTGATGACGAGTCGAGCTTGTCTTACAGGGTGCCCCCTTCACTCATCCCTTGCCGGGGCAAACGCCACCCTTGACATGACGATTTAATTAACCTGCTGTTTAAGCTGAATATTTCCATTGGTTTATCGTTTTTGATAGGGTATGGCAACCTTTCCAGCCGACCCAGCCATCATGTCCATCGCTTACTATGATCAGCACGCCCGCGCATTTGCCGACAGTACCTTGAGTGTCGATATGCAGCCTCTCTATCAGCACTTTCTGCCGCTGCTGCCACCCGGTGGCCATATCGTCGATGCCGGTTGCGGCAGCGGACGGGACAGCCACTTTTTCATGGCGGCGGGATTCAGGGTCACGGCATTCGATGGCAGCAAGAAGCTGGCGGCGCTGGCCAGCCACTATATCGGCCTCGCGGTGGCGGTATGTCGGTTCGAGCAGTTTCAGGCCAGCGAGCCGGTGGACGGGATCTGGGCCTGCGCCAGTCTGCTCCATGTGCCGTTGGCGGACTTGCCTGCCGTCATGAGGCATCTGGCCATTCAACTGAGAGCTGGCGGCCACTTTTATTGCTCTTTCAAGTACGGCCGTGGCACGCTTGCCCGTGACGGGCGAACCTTCACGCAACTGGATGAAGATGCCCTTTACGCCCTGCTGAGCGAGTTACCTCTGGTCGCCATCGATGTGTGGCAGACGACCGATCTGAGACCGGGCAGAGCCGAAGAACGCTGGCTCAATGCCGTACTGCAGGTCAAACAGCCATGAACTCGCTGATGCTGGTCGGCGGCGGACACGCAAGCGATCCCCTTTTTACCGACCCCCTGCTCCCCCATCTGCTGGCGGCACTGGCCGAGTGCGGACAAGGGGCGCGGATCGAGCTGTGCGTCTCGTTCATCCGGCAAAGCGGTCTGTTGCTGCTGCGTGAGGCGCTGCAGCAGGCACAAGCCAGAGGGGCGCACCTGCGCGTCATCACCTCCGACTATCTGGACGTGACCCAGCCGGTGGCACTGCGCGAGCTGCTCAAACTGGATCCCGCCCGCACCACGGCCCTTGTCTATCAGAGCGCAGGAAACCGCGGCTTTCACCTCAAATCCTATCTGTTCGTGCGCCAGCATTGCTCACACCACCTCTGCGGCCGGGCCTTTGTGGGCTCGAGCAATATCTCGGCTGCCGCCTTGAACGACTCGCTGGAGTGGAACTGGTCGCTGACCGTGGATGACTCGCCCTGTGTCGAGGCACAGCAGAGCCTGCAACAGCTGATGACACAGGTTGAACTGCTCGCAAGGGATCCACGGGTCGTGCCACTGACTCACCGCTGGATTGATGACTATCTGGCGCGCTATCAGCAAAGCAGCTTGCGGGAACTGAGGGCTCTGACCGGTGACAAAACAAAAGATGCCGAGGCACTGCGCGAACGGCCAATGCCCAACAAGGTGCAGCTGGATGCCCTTGCCGCGCTGCATGCCACCCGCAACGCGGGTTACCAGCGGGGATTGGTGGTCATGGCGACCGGTCTTGGCAAAACCTGGCTGGCCGCCTTCGATGTACATCAGATGCAGGCGGCTCGCTTGCTGTTTGTTGCCCATCGGGAAGAGATCCTGACGCAGGCCAGAGCCACGTTCCAGCGCCTGTCTCCCTCGGCCCGTACCGGCCTCTATCAGGGGGAGCAGCAGCAGGATGTGGACTGGCTGTTTGCCTCCATCCAGACGCTGGGCAAGGGCCGGCATCTGCTGCGCTTTGCCCCCGACCACTTTGATTACATCGTTGTTGACGAGTTTCATCATGCCGCCTCCCCCTCGTATCGCAGGTTGCTCGATCACTTTCAACCTCGCTTCCTGCTGGGATTGACTGCCACACCGGATCGAACCGATCAGGCCGATATTCTGGCGCTCTGTGACAACAATCAGGTCTTTGAATGCTATCTCGCCGAGGCCATTGAACAGCATTTTCTGGTGCCGCTGGTCTACCACGGCATCCTCGACGACACCATCGACTATGCGGCCCTGCCCTGGCGAAATGGCCAGTTTGACCCGGATGCGTTGGAACATGCCTTCGCCAGTCAGCGGCGGGCACAACACGCCCTGCACCAGTGGCAAAAGCTGGGTCAGCAACGCACGCTGGCCTTTTGCATCTCCATTCGCCATGCCGAGTTTATGGCCCAGTGTTTCACTGCGGCCGGAGTCAGGGCGATGGCCATCCATGCCCAGTCATCCCTTGACCGCACCTGGGTACTGAAACAGCTGGAAGCGGGAGAGCTCGACATCATCTTCTCGGTCGACCTCTTCAACGAAGGCACAGACCTGCCCGCCATTGATACCGTACTGATGCTGCGCCCGACGGAGTCTCGCATTGTCTTCCTGCAGCAACTGGGACGCGGATTGCGTCTCCATCCGGGCAAAGAGCGGCTGCAGGTGATCGATCTGGTGGGCAACCACAAGGCCTGCCTTGGCAAACCTATCTTGCTGGAACAGCAGTTGACCCGCCGCCATGGCGTGCACGGCGAACCCGTACTGGCGCCTGGGTGCTTTATCAATCTGGATCCTGCCCTGCTGCCCATGCTGGATCGCCTCAACGCCACGCGCCGCCCGCCACTGCTGCAAACCTATCGCGAACTCAAGGAACAGTTCGGCTACCGACCGACAGCCCACCAGGTCTGGCAAAGCATGCAGGCCAATCAGCTTGAATTCGATACCCGCGCCTTTGGTGGCTGGTTCGCACTGGTGGCACAAGAGGGCGATCTGGACGCAACCAGTGAGCAGGTTTGGCAGCAACTGCGGGAATTTCTCCATCTCGCCGTTGAAACCACCCAGCTGGCGAAAAGTTTCAAGCTTATTTTGCTGCAGGCCCTGCTCGAGCTGGACGGGTTGCGCTCGCCGCCGACCCTTGCCGAGCTGGCCAGCCACTCCCGCTACCTGCTGGAACGCCATCCCCGGCTGTTGAAACTGGATCTGCCCGATCCGCAACAGCAGCTTGCCGCAGACAGCGCAAGCTGGTTGCGCTACTGGCGCAATAACCCGATAAAACACACCACTGGTGAGAATAACGCTGCGCGCCGCCGCTACTGGTTTGTGGTCAAGGATGATCGTTTTTGCACGGATTTCGCGCTCAATGAGACGCAGATAGATCAGCTCCACCATATGATGCAGGAGCTGCTGGACTTGCGCATGGCTCAGTATCTGGCCCGCAAGTCTCGGATTCGGTCGGCACAAAGCACGGCGTCATCAGACACTGGCGAGCGTGCAGAGGTTGTGGCGCTGGGCAGCCTCCGCCAAACAGCGCCTCTCAAGCCGGAGAACAGCGCGGTGGAGAGCGGCTCCTTGCTCTCCTACTTCCCCAATCTCAAGATTGCCTGCGGCCACTTCAAACATGGTGACGAGAGTGATATGGCGCTGCAGCGCCTCGACAGCAGTTGGGGAGAACTTGATCCCAAGCGCCACTTCCTGGCCCGCGCCAGCGGCAATTCGATGGATGGCGGCAAACAACCGATTGTGGATGGCGATCTGCTGTTGCTGGAGTGGATCACCCCGGACAGTGCGGGCTCTATCACCGGCAGCATCATGGCGATCGAGCAAGAGGATGAGAGCGGCCTGAATCAATACCTGTTGCGGGTTGTCACCAAAAACAGCGCGGGCCAATACCGTCTTAAAGCCAATAACCGCGACTATCCCGAGCTGTCCGCCAACGAAAATATGCGGACATTCGCTCGCTTGAAAAACGTAATAAAATTCTATGAAAGCAGGGCAAATTAGATCCTCATATCGTATCCACTATATGTTTCAGAACTGGCGTGATTGTTACGTGTTTTATAGCCGGACCAACTCAGGATCCTGTATGCAGAGGTCCATTGGTAGAAAAGGTTTGCAACATGCAGCATAAAAATCAACGCAGAACGATGCCAACTCTCCCTTTTATCAGGTAAAGTAGCGCCAACCCCATGATCTAATAGCACTAATTATTATCTGGATGAATTGTACCAGATGGAGATGGCTGTTGATGAATCTTCTACTCTCATCTGTTCTCGGAAATGACAAGATCCTCTCTTTTGACCTTGAATTAACACGGGATGATAACTTACGGCACCTTGGTGCACTTCTTGATGATCAGCAATTAAGCCTTAAAGGTCCTCAAGAACTCTCCATCAAAGAACTTAACAATCTAGCCCATCATGCAGACTTGGTTCTCGGCCATAATATTCTGGATTTTGATCTCCCCTGGTTAGCCAAACAGGCGGTGCGTCCCCAACAGCTTCTCGATAAACCGGTGATCGATACTCTCTATCTCTCACCCCTTGCCTTTCCCAAGAATCCCTATCACCGCTTGGTCAAAGATTACAAACTGGTACGAGATGCCCTCAATGATCCGGTCGCCGATGCAAGACTCGCCCTGCAGGTTTTCTCCGAACAATTGGCCGTCCTGCAGTCCTTACCCCTGCCCCAGCTACAACTCTATCAATATCTTTTTAGCCAAGGAGTCACAGCACAGTTCAGCACTCAAGGTCTCTCTCTGGTATTTGCCAGGTTAACGGGTCGTCCTCTGGTCAAGGTTTCTGAGCTGCCCACCCTCATTAAGAGCATTGCCCACGAGAAAGCCTGCCCCAATCAGCTTAACCGGGTGATTGGCGATGCCTTGCGCCAACCCATGCTGTTGTTGCCGCTGGCCTATGCTTGCGCCTGGTTGCCTGTGTCCGGCGGAAACTCTGTACTACCCCCCTGGATTTGGCGTCGCTTTCCTCAAACAGCGGAGATCATCAACACAGTTCGCGAACGCCACTGTGGTCACGCTGACTGCGGCTACTGTCAGGAGAACCACGATGCCCGCCGTCATCTGCAACGCATCTTTGAACTCGACAACTTCCGAAGCCTGCCTGATGGAACCCCATTGCAAAAGACCCTTGTTGAGGAAGCAATGGCCGGAGTCGCGCTACTTGGCATCCTGCCCACCAGCGGTGGTAAATCGCTCTGCTACCAGCTCCCCGCACTGGTACGCAACCAGCGCAGTGGCGCTCTCACTATCGTGATCTCGCCGCTACAGGCACTAATGAAAGATCAGGTGGACAACCTTAAATTCAAGGCAGGTATCGAAGGTGTCGCGGCCATATCCGGACTGCTCACCCTGCCTGAACGTGGTGCGATTCTCGAACAGATCCGCATGGGGGATATCGCCCTGCTCTATATCTCCCCCGAGCAGCTTCGCAATCGCACCGTCAAGCAAGCCATACGACAACGTCAGATCGGTGGCTGGGTATTTGACGAGGCACACTGCTTATCAAAATGGGGCCATGATTTTCGCCCCGATTATCTCTACTGCGCCAAGGCCATCGCTACCATTGCCAGCGAGCAACAAGTCCCCGTTCCACCAGTCTTTTGCTACACAGCAACGGCCAAGCCGGATGTGGTTACAGACATCTGCGACCAGTTTCTCGACAAGCTGCCCCAACCACTGCGCCGACTGGAAGGGGGGGTTGAGCGAACAAACCTCGAGTACGCAGTCATCGAATGCCCCGGTCTCAATAAACACGGACATATCCTCAACTTACTCGAGCAGTTCTTCGGTGAAGATAAGCCTGGTTCCTGCGTTATCTACTGCGCGACCAAACGTAATGTGGACGAACTGGCCGATTTTCTCGGGCAACAACAGCCCCTTCCCGTCGCCCGCTTTTACGCCCGAATGGACAATGCCACAAAGAAGGAGACTCTGGAGCAATTTATCAATGGCGAGATACGGGTCATCTGTGCAACCAATGCCTTTGGCATGGGGATCGACAAAGATGATGTGCGCCTGGTGGTCCACGCCGATATTCCCGGCTCCCTCGAAAACTATTTGCAAGAAGCGGGGCGAGCGGGACGCGATACGAGGCAGGCGCACTGCGTATTGCTCTTTGATGAACAGGATATAGAGAAACAGTTCCGACTCGAGGCCATGAGTGAAGTTAGCCTGCGAGACATCAAACAGATCCTGCGCGGAATACGGATCCGGGCCAATAAGGGAAGCAAACAGGAGCCCCCATCCCCATTGGTTGCAACCAGTGCAGAGCTCATCAACCAACCCGATGTAGAGACCAGCTTCGCCGCCGACGACAGCAATGCCGATACCAAGGTCAAGACGGCTATCGCCTGGCTCGAGCGCACCGGTTATCTGGAACGCAGCGACAACATCACCCAGGTGTTTCAAGGGCGCCCCCTGTTTGCCTCCACGAAGGAGGCGATGGACCTGATTGAGAGCCTGAAACTTGCTCCAAAGGCCAAAGCTATCTGGCAGGCCGTTATCCAGGCACTGATCAATGCAGCCGATGATGACGGTCTCAGTGCCGATAGCATTGCCGAAGAGGCCGGTCAGTACATGGCCGATCAGGGACGCGGCGTACAAGCCAGCGAAGTGATGCGAGTGCTCACCCAGATGGCGGATGTCGGGCTGCTCTCACAAGGCATGCTGCTCACCGCCTGGATCCGTCCCAAAGGGAAAGACAACGCCCGGATACTCACTGGCCAGGTACACAGCATTGAGAAGGAGATGCTCACGACCTTGCGGGAGCAACTGCCCGACCCCGATGCCAGAGTTGGTCACCCTCTCAACATGCGACACCTCAACCAAGCCATCAAGGAACAGGGCCATGAGCAATGTAACCCGGGCCTTTTACGAAATCTGCTGACCAGTTGGTCCCAGGATGGCCGCTCGGGAGGTGAGAAAGGCGCGATAGATGTCAAATACCTCTCCCGAGATCACTACCAGATAACCTTTAACCGACCATGGGCACAAATAGAGCAGACTATCGCTCAGCGCCATGCTGTCACCGGAGCCACCCTCGATTTTCTCTACACCCAACTGGCCAGTAGCGAGGAGAGTGTCCAGCGTCAGGTGATGATCTCGTTTGCTCTGGAGCAATTGGTTAAATACCTGCGTGAAGATATGGATGTTACCCAGCTGATGAATAAGCGAGAAGCTAGCAGCCAGCAGGAGTGGCTACTCAAAGGGGCCGAACGGGCGCTACTCTATCTGCACGAGCAACATGCGGTGGTGCTGCAAAATGGCCTCGCCGTTTTCCGCACCGCCATGACCCTCACCCTGACCTCGGAGCGTCAACAGCAGTACGGCAAGACGGACTACCAACCCCTCGAACATCACTACCGCCAGAAGGTCATCCAGATCCATGTGATGAACGAATATGCCCGCATTGGACTGGAGCACTTCAAAAGAGCCAAGGAGCTGGTGACCAATTACTTCTCAATGGAGGCCGACAAATTCCTCGGTCACTACTTCAAGGGAAGAGGCAAGATCCTGGAACTAGCAACTAGCGAACACTCTTGGAAGCGCATTGTCGAAGATCTGCACAACCGGCCTCAGGAGCAGATAGTCCAGGCCCCGCCCGAACAAAATTTGCTGATACTGGCTGGCCCAGGTTCGGGCAAGAGCAAGGTAATCATCCATCGCTGCGCCTACCTGCTGCGAGTCAAACAGGTCGATCCGGCCAAGATCATGCTGCTTTGCTACAACCACAACGCAGCAATCTCACTGCGCCGCCGTCTGGTTGAACTACTGGGACGCGATGGCGCCCGGGTATCGGTATTCACCTTCCACGGTCTTGCCATGAGCCTGACCGGTAATGCAATGCAAAACCGAACATCGGACGATATCAATTTCTCCGCCATCATCGATGATGCAATCAAGCTGCTCCGCGGTGAGCAAAGTCAGCTCGGCCTCGAGCTCGAAGAACAGAGAGAGAGACTGCTTGGTGGTCTGCAATTTTTGCTCGTCGATGAGTATCAGGACATAGACGAGCAGCAGTACCAACTTATCGCGGCACTGGTGGGCAAGAGCGAAGAGGATGAAGAAGCTCGTTTGCATCTGATGGCAGTGGGTGATGACGACCAGTCCATCTACGCCTTTCGCGAAGCAAATGTGAGCTTTATCCGCCGTTTTGAGCAAGACTACAACGCCCAAACCCACTTTCTGACCTGGAACTACCGATCCACGGCCCACATCATCGAAACGGCCAACCGCTTGATAGAGCACAATCAGGATCGCATGAAGCGAGCGCACCCCATCGTGATCGACGAACGGCGCAAGATGGAGGTCCCCGGTGGCCACTGGGAGGAACTGGAGACTGCGCGAGGCAGAGTCATCATCCAGCAGTGTCTGGATGCGCCCCAACAGGCGGCCGAAGTCGTGAGACATATCGCGCTCATCCGTCAGAAGGATCCGGACTGTCCACTGGAGTCGATCGCAGTGCTGGCCCGTAACGGGCTGGAGAAAGAGGAGCTGACCTGGGTTCGCTCGGCTCTGGCGGATGCCGCCATCCCCTGCCGCTTTAACCTGGATAAAGAGCACGGTTTCCCGGTTCACCGCTGCCGCGAGATCTTGCGCTACCAGAGTTGGTTACAACAGCAAGGCCATTCCCTGCTGACAGTTGAGCAACTTGCTGCCCCACTCCCCCCGCTAGAGCAGGCCAATCGTTGGGAGACTCTGCTGCATGAACTAATCGAGCAATGGCAAGGCAGTCAGGGGGAGCATGCCCTTTCCGCCCACCACTTCCTGATGTTCCTCTACGAGTATCTTGGCGAGCAAAGACGCCAGATCCGCTTTGGCAAGGGAGTACTGCTGAGCACAGTACATGGGGTCAAGGGTGAGGAGTATCGCTATGTACTGATCCTTGATGGCGGATGGCAACGCTGCGCAGAACGCAACTCGAACAACATCGAGGAAGAGAGACGCCTTTTCTATGTAGCAATGACCCGAGCAATACAACGTTTAGTGGTTATGTCCCGCGTGGATCAGCGGCATCCGCACCTTCCTCTTATCAACGAATGTTGTTACAACGAGTCGCACCAAGCCACATCACCTGCCCGACTACGCCGTTTTACCATTATGGGAATGCGTCAACTTGATATTGGTTTTGCAGGACGTAGTAACGAAAACAATCCTATCCACCACCAACTTCGCCGATTACAAGTCGGAGACGCAGTGCGTATTGATATCGATAATCTTCAGAAACTTCATGTGTTCCATGGCCAAAAAACCGTTGCTCGGCTTTCCCAAAGTGCTCATCAAATATGGCAAAGCCAATTTTCAGCAATCCGGCATGCCACAGTGATCGCTATGGTTGAGCGAAGCAAAGAGCAGGAAGACGAGCCCTACCAAGCACAAATTCGAAGCGAACGATGGGAGCTCCCCATTATCGAGTTGGAGTTGTAACTGTGCCGCGAGAGGAGGTGCGCCAAGTCCACAGCACATACCTATCTGCACACATCTCATCCGTGTGGCGTGACGGGTTCGACTAGATGGTATCCCCCTCCAGCAGCCAGCGGCAGACCCTGTCTACCCCCTGGCGCCGGCTGTCTGGCCGGGCGAGCAGGGCGTACTCGTGGTCCGTCTCCAGCACGGGGGCGAAGGGAGCGACCAGGGCGCCGCTCTCCAGCTCCTCGGCCACGATTGTGGGATCCCCGAGGGAGAGGCCAAACCCCTGCAGCGCGGCATTCATCGCCAGGTCCAGGGTATCGAACAGCTGTCCCCCCTGGGGCTGCCAGGGGGTGGCGAGGAAGGCGGCGAACCAGTTGCGCCAGTCCCGTCGATCCGCGCTGGCATGGAGCAGGGGCAGCCGGGGCAGCTCTTCTATGGTGCGCTCGAACAGACGGTGCTTGGCGGCAAAGGCGGGGGCGCAGACCGGGGTCAGCCGCTCCTGGAACAGCGGCTGGCTATGGGGGTACCTGGCCTGACAGGGTTGATAGACGATGGCGAGATCGAAGGACTCCCGGGAAAAGTCGATGCCATGGCTGTGGCTGCCGCGCACTTCGACTGCCTCCCCCTCGAACGCCTGCAGCCGTCGCAGCAGCCAGCGGCTGGCACAGGAGGGCACCTTGATGCTGATGGCCTGCTCGTGGGGCAGAGTCTGCAGGGCACTGAGCCCCTCCCCCATGCGGGCCAGCCCTTCGCGAACGAAGGGCAGCAGGCGCTCGGCGGCCGGGGTCAAGGCCAGGCAACGGGTACCTCGCACGAACAGCAGGTGGCCGAGGCGGGCCTCCAGCTGGGCGATCTGCTTGCTCACCGCCCCCTGGCTCACGCACAGCTCGTCGGCGGCCAGGGTGAAACTCAGGTGGCGGGCAGAACACTCGAAAACCTGCAAGCCATAGAGGGGCAACTGGCTGCGGGGTTGGCTGGACAACATACAAGCCTCCATGCTTGAGAAAAACTCATGCATAACATGCCGAATAATCCGTTGTCCGGCAAGGAAGCGAGGGCTAAAAAGGGACATCTTTCACACACATCGGTGACGGCGCCATGTCTTCCCCCCGCATTGTCAGCAAACTGCCCCAGGTGGGCACCACCATCTTCAGCGTGATCGGGGATCTGGCCGCCCGCCATCCCAGCATCAACCTCTCCCAGGGGGCCCCGAGTTTCCCCTGCGATCCCGAGCTCATCCGGGTGACCCATGAGGCCATGCTGGCCGGGGAGAACCAGTATGCCCCCATGACGGGGCTGCCCGCCCTGCGCGAGCAACTGGCGGCCAAGATTGCGGCCAGCTATGGCCACCACTATGACGCGGGCGAGGAAATCACCATCACCGCCAGCGCCAGCGAGGCACTGTTCTGTGCCATCACCGCCCTGGTGCACCCGGGGGACGAGGTGATCATGTTCGAGCCGGCGTTCGACAGCTATCGCCCCATGATCCAGCTGCAAGGGGCCACCCCTGTGGTGATCGCCCTCAAGGCGCCGGACTTTGCCATCCCCTGGGATGAGGTGGCGGCCCGCATCACCCCGCGTACCCGCATGATAGTGCTCAACACCCCCCACAACCCCACCGGCACCGTCTGGCAGGCGGGGGATCAGGAGCACCTCGCCCGCCTGGTGCGCGGCACCGACATACTGATCCTCTCGGACGAGGTGTACGAGCACGTGGTGTTCGACGGCGCCCTGCACCAGAGCGTGATCCGTTACCCCGAGCTGGTGGAGCGCTCCGTCGCCGTCTTCTCCTTCGGCAAGACCTTCCACGTCACCGGCTGGCGGGTGGGTTACTGCGTGGCGCCCCGCCCCCTGATGGAGGAGATCCGCAAGGTGCACCAGTTCGCCATGTTCGCCGCCGACACCCCCATGCAGTACGGCTTCGCCCACCTGTTGCAGCAACCGGCCCACTATCAGGGGCTGGCGGCCTTCTATCAACGCAAGCGGGATCTGCTGGTCTCGGCCCTGGGGGATTCGCGCTTTACCCTGCTCCCCTCGGCGGGCAGCTTCTTTATGCTGGCGAGCTACGAGCGGATAAGCGACGAGCCGGACAGCCTCTTCGTGCAGCGGCTCATCCGCGACCACGGGGTCGCCACCATTCCGGTCTCCGCCTTCTATCACGACGGCACGGATCAGCGGGTCATCCGCCTCTCCTTCTCCAAAGATGACGACACCCTGCTGGCGGGCGCCGAGCGCCTGTGCGGCGTCTAGGAGGCACCATGGATTCTGTGCGCGTTGCCGTCCTGCAGATGGTCTCCGGGGATGATCTCGCCAGCAACCTGGTCCAGGCCGAGGCGCTGCTGCGCCAGGCCGCGGCCGAGGGGGCCGAGCTGGCCCTGCTGCCCGAATACTTCTACCTGATGCCTGCCGACGAGCGGGCGCGGGTGGCCCTGGCCGCCCCCGTGAGCGATCACCCTCTGCTGGCCTGGGCCCAGGGGCTGGCCCGGGAGCTCGGGATCTGGCTGCTGGCGGGCACATTGCCACTCGTAAGCGACGAGCCCGGCAAGATGCACAACAGCAGCCTGCTCATCGACCCGCGAGGGCAGCTCGCCAGCCGCTACGACAAGCTGCACCTGTTTGGCTTTTGCACCGGGCAGGAGCAGTATGACGAGGCCGCGACCATGAGCCCGGGCCGGGAGGTGGTGAGCCATCCCCTGCCCTGGGGCGTGCTGCGCTTCGGGATCTGCTACGACCTGCGCTTCCCCGAGCTGTTTCGCCTGGGGCCCGCCCCCGACTTCATCGCCCTGCCAGCGGCCTTCACCCACACCACGGGGCTCGCGCACTGGGAGCTGCTGCTGCGGGCCAGGGCGGTGGAAAATCTCGCCTTCGTGCTGGCCTCGGCCCAGGGGGGAGAGCACCCCGGCGGGCGCCGCACCTTCGGCCACAGCATGATCATCGATCCCTGGGGCCGGGTGCTGGCCCAGGTAGAGGAGGGTCAGGGACTGGCCATCGCCACCCTGGATCTGGCGGCCCAGCGCAGGGTGCGCAGCCAGCTGCCGGCCCTCACCCATCGCAAGATAGCCGTCGGCCCCTGAGGCCGGCACCATTTAGAACCATAGGCATGACACCACACTTCAAGGGACTGACCATGAAACTCAACACCGCAATGATGCTGGTGGCTCTGGCCACCGCCGGCCAGGCGGCCGCCAAACCCCTGGTGATCGCCACCGACGCCACCTACCCCCCCTTCGAGATGGTCGACAGCAGCGGCAAGCTCGGCGGCTTCGAAGTGGATCTGGCCTATGCTCTCTGCGCGGCCATGAAGACAGAGTGCGAGGTGATCAACCAGCCCTGGGATGCCCTGCTCCCCGGCCTACAGGTGCGCAAGTACGACGCCATCATGTCCTCCATGAACATCACGGACGAGCGGCGCCAGAAGGTCGCCTTCAGCCAGGTCTACTACATGATGCAGAACCGCTTCGTGGGGCGCAGCGACAAGACAGCCGACTTTGCCGACACCCCTGAGCACTTCAAGGGCAAGGTGATAGCGGTGCAGGAAGGCACGCCCCAGGATAACTTCATCACCGCCCGCTACGGTGAGGTGGCCAAGATCAAGCGCTACGTCAACGCCCAGTCCCCCATGCTGGATCTGCAGTCCAGCCGCGCCGACTACACCTTCGGCAACATGGTGCAGTTGAAGGTCGGCTTCCTCGACAAGGAGATGGGCAAGCAGTTCGCCTTCGTCGGTCCCCAGTTCAACGGCACTCAGGACAAGATCCTGGGAGAAGGGGTGGCGGTGGCCCTGCGCAAGAACGATGACAAGCTCAAGAGCCAGTTCGATGCCGCCATCGAGAGCGTCAAGGCCGATGGCACCTTCGACACCCTGCTCAAGAAGTACCAGCTCGAAGACCTGCTCTGATCCCGACGCCGGGCATCCGTCAGGCCATACCTTGCATGCCAGTCGACACCGACTGGCATCTTTTTATCCGGGATCTGCCGGCAAGGCGGCAAACTGCCCTCCGTTATGCAGGCCGCCTGTCACCTCGACGGGGAGAGCCTCCCCCACCTGCCTCTACTATGAGGAGGCAGAGCATGCCATGCTGCACTTATCCACGAGCCCCTGATCCCCCATCGGTCATCCGGCGGCGCCGCGAGCCGGTCACACCAGACAAGGAGGCAAGCCATGAACCCGTCCCCGCTGATCCGACGCTTCTCCCGCAATCCTCTGGGGCGGGATCTCGCCGTCGGCGATATCCACGGCTACTTTTCGCGGCTGGAACAGACCCTGAACCAGGCGGGATTCGATCCCGCTCGGGATCGCCTCTTCTCCGTGGGGGATCTGACGGATCGCGGCCCCGACTGCACAGCAGTGCTCGAGTGGCTGGCCAAGCCCTGGTTTCACCCTGTCTGCGGCAATCACGACGACTACGTCTGCCGTTACGAGAGCTGCGATCGGGAGAACTGGCTCCAGAACGGCGGCGGCTGGTTTCAGCAACTGACCCCGGGCGAGCAGGCGACCTTCGCCGCCCACTACCGCACCCTGCCTATCGCCATCGAAGTAGCCACTCCGGCCGGCCCGGTCGGGCTGCTCCACGCCGATTGCCCCTTCTCCTCCTGGCAGGGGCTGCTGGACCAACTGGATACGGGGGTGAGCGGCGGGAAGCTTCGGGCCATCAAGAACGTCTGCCTCTGGTCAAGGCGCCGCATCGAGCGGCTGGACGAGAGCGGTGTAGAGGATCTCGTCGCCCTGGTGGTGGGCCACACCCCGGTAGGCCGCCCGGCCCGCCTTGGCAATGTCTACTACATAGACACCGGCGGCTGGTATCCCGACGAAGGCGGCTTCTTCACCCTGCTCGACCTCCACACCCTGATGCCGCTGCCCCCGGGTACAGCCCGATAACCCCCATCCAGCCGCAGTCATGTACCTCCCTTGAGCCGACACCCTTGAGCGTTCAATAAACCGGCAGCCAGGGCGCCCGGGCTTCGCTCTGCCTGCGCTATGGTTTACCATGCTGGCAACTGCGGTGCATGGCACCGCCCACCCAGGCGCCATGGCGCCGCCATCGGACACCTCACCTCGAGCAACATGAGCAAAACAGCACAGCCCGGCAGCGAGCCTACCTTCTATTTCCACGATTACGAGACCTTCGGCATCAGCCCCGCCAGGGACAGACCGTCGCAGTTTGCGGGCATTCGCACCGACGCCGACTTCAACCTCATCGGCGAGCCGCTGGTGATCTATTGCAAGCCGCCCGCGGACTACCTGCCGGAACCGGAGGCCTGCCTCATCACCGGCATCACGCCGCAGAAGGCGATGAAGGACGGGCTCTGCGAGGCGGATTTCATCCGCCAGATCCACGAGCAGTTCGCCACCCCGAACACCTGCGTGCTGGGCTACAACAGCATCCGCTTCGATGATGAGGTGACCCGCTACACCCTCTATCGCAACTTCTATGACCCCTATGCCTACGCTTGGCAGAACGGCAACTCCCGCTGGGATATCCTCGACATGCTGCGGGCCTGCTATGCCCTGCGCCCGGAGGGGATAGAGTGGGCCCTTGACGACGAGGGCAAGCCGAGCTTCAGGCTGGAGAAGTTGACGGTGGCCAATGGCGTGGCCCACGCCAACGCCCACGATGCGCTGTCGGATGTGCTGGCCACCATAGAGATGGCCAAGCTGGTGAAAAAGGCCCAGCCCAAGCTGTTTGACTACCTGTTTGCCCTGCGCAACAAGAACAAGGTGAAGGCGCTCATCGACGTGGTGACCATGAAGCCCCTGGTCCACGTCTCCGGCATGTTCTCCCCCTGGCAGGGGTGCGCAAGCTGGGTGTCGCCGCTGGCCTGGCATCCGACCAACCAGAATGCGGTGATCATGGTGGATCTGACCCGTGACCCGACCCCCCTTGTCGAGCTCACGAGCGAGGAGATCCGCGAGCGCCTCTACACCAGGAAGGATGATCTCGGGGATCTGGCGGCCATTCCGGTGAAGCTGGTGCACATCAACAAGTGCCCGGTGCTGGCGCCGGCCGCCACCCTGACCCCGGAGCGGGCCGATCAGCTTGGCATCGACCGGGAGCAGTGCCGCAAGAGCCTGGATCTGCTGCGGGCCCATCCCGAGGTGCGGGAGAAACTGGTGGAGGTGTTCAATCAGGAGTTTGCCGGCAGCAATGACAGCGATCCCGATACCCAGCTCTACGCCGGTTTCTTCGGTCACGGTGACAAGTCCACCATGGATCTGGTGCGCGCCACCCCGGCGGATCTGCTGGGCGAGCGGGAGTTTGCCTTCACCGACTCACGGCTGCCGGAGATGCTGTTCCGCTATCGCGCCCGCAACTGGCCCCACACCTTGAGCGAAGCGGAGCAGAAGCGCTGGCGCCTGCACTGCAGCGACTACTTCAGTCGCCGTCTGCCGGACTATGTGCCCCGTCTCGAGGCGCTGGCGGAGCAGAATCAGAGTAACGAACGGAACTTTGCGATCCTAAAGAGTCTCTATCGCTATCTGGAAGATCTATGAGATGTGAGGTATTTCACACTTAAAACCCTGTCGGCTCCCCGCGCCCGCGACATAATGAGCAGGGGAGCCAAGCTCCTGATAGTTTGATAATTACATGCGCTGCCGGCATGGATGCCGTGCTCTCGACCGTTGGGGATCTCTCGTCTTATGCGTTCAGCTCTGCCTGCTCTCACCCTTGTCGCCTGTGCCTTGCTGCCCCAGGCCGCCCTGGCCGGGGTGCGTTTCGAGGTGCCGGACTACCTGCTGCGCCTGCCAGAGCAGACCTATCGGCTGATCGAGCGCAATTTCAATACCCTCTATCAGCAGACCGACTTCACCCCCCAGATCACCAACAGCTATTTCAACCACTCGGACCTCTATCGCTTCGCCGGCATTCCCCTGGCCATCACGCCCCAGAACGGCTTCCAGATGGAGATCTTCGGTCAGCTCTACAACAAGTCGTCCCAGATCTATGCCCAGATGAGCCAGGATCTCTCCCTCTATCGCACGCTGCGGGTCGACATGATGGGGGATCAGAGCGACGAGGTCGCCATCGGCATGGGGCTCGGCATTCCCCTGGGCGCCCGTCTCACCCTCAAGGCGCTCGCCTCCAGCAACGAGATCCCGGGCTATGGCTCCGCCAACTACGCCATCGGGATGGAGTGGCACTTCTAGGGATCAACATCATCCAGCAGCAAAAAGGCTCCCGAGGGAGCCTTTTTGCTGAGTGCGGCACTCAAAGATAACGGATCACCCGCCCCTGGCCCCCCGCCAGTTCCAGCGTCTCTCCCAGGGCAGTGTCGTCCCAGAAATCCGTGCCCCCTGCTGGCAGTTCAAACTGTGCAGCATGCTCGCCCCAGTTGAACAGGCAGAGCAGCTCGCCGCCCCCGGGCAGGGCCACCCGGCCTCGGCCAAACCCCATGTCATCGAAACGGGCCGCCGGGGTGCGCGCCGCGCACAGGGCCAGCAGCTTGCCAAGGTGCGTCCCCTGCACCTCGTCCAGATCCTGCAGCCGGTCGCCGGCCAGCACCATGCCACCGCTCGCCACCAGGGCGGCCAGGTGGAACTGATACTCGGACTCGCTGGCGTGCTGGCCCGGGATATCCCGCAGGCAGACGCAGTCGGGATCCAGCGCCCAGAGCCGGTCGTTCTGCCAGGCGCGGCAGAAGGCTTCCCGCGCTATCTGGCGAAAACGGGGGCCCTGGCGCTCCACGTCATCGCTCACCCGCATGCCGTGCACCAGGCCGAGGCTAGGCCAGATCGGGGCGTTGCAGCCGAGCAGGAAGGCGCCCTCCCCCGCCCCGCGCAGCACTGCGGCCATGCCACGTCTATAGGCCTCGACCCGAGTGGCGGCGGAGTCATGGAAGCGGCCGCCGTGGATGGCGCCCCAGAAGTTGGCATCCAGCTTGAAGTAGTGGATGCCCCACTGCTCGCGCAGGGTGCGAAACACGCTCTCGAGGTGGGCCTGCACCTCGGGATGGGTGCCGTCCAGCACATACCAGGGGGTGCAGCGCCAGCCGCCGTAGGTGACCCGCTCCGAGGGCAGCGGCAGGCCATCCTCCCCTTTCACGAACCAGTCAGGGTGCTGGCGGAACACGTCGGAGCCAGGCTCTGCGATGAAGGGGGCGACCCAGAGCGCGGGCTCGCAGCCGGCGGCGCGGATCTCCCCTGCCAGGGTTGCTACCCCCTGCTCGAACTTGGATGAAGGGGTGAGCCAGTCCCCCATCTTCGCCTGATAGCCGTCATCTATCTGCACGTAACGCAGAGCCGGGAAGCGCATCGCCCGCACCGCCAGGTTCTCGCGAATGTCGGCGGCGCTCACGTCCGCATAGTAGTGATACCAGGAGCACCAGCCACTCGGGCGCGCGGCCAGGTCCGCCACCAGCGAAGGGTGTTCGGCCTCGATATAGTTAGCCAGCGACCCCAGCAGTGCTTCCCTGTCCGGCCCCTCCAGGCAGATCAGCGCCTCGCTCTGCCAGTGCTGGCCGGGTGCGAGGGTGCGCCCTTCGGCGTTCATCACTATCTCCAGGCGGCCGTCCGGATAGAGGCGGAACTCGCCGCCGAAGCGGTGGCAGCTCGCGAACGCCAGCAGCAACCAGCCCCCCTCGCAGGCCAGCAGCAGCAGGTTGTGGACGGTGTGATAGCCGTCATCCTCGGTGATGCGATAGACGCCGGCGTCGGGGCAGCGACCCACCGGCTCTGGAGCCTGCCAGCTGCCCATGGTCTGGGCCAGCATCTGGAACCCCTCTCCGTAGATGGCCGCGTCGGGAGAGAGGCCAAGCGTCCCCTCAAACAGCCGCCAGTGGCGAACGGCCTCGGGACTGGACCCGGTATTGTCCAGCCTAACCCGGCACAGGGGGCCGTCCCACTGGCGGGTTTGCAGCAGTTGGGAAGGCAGGGCGGGATCGGCGGGCAACTGGCGCAATCTGGCCAGGAAAGAGGGGTACGACATGGGAGCTCCTTCTTGTGAATGGGGATGATGCCGGGACCATTGTATCCCCTGTGGGTCAGTTGACCCTGTTCCATGCCCCCCGTGCCTGTTAAACTGCGACCTCGCTCACAGTTGCCAAGATGAGGCCCCCGTGTTGTTGCAACGCGCCTTGCGCTACCTTCGTGATTTTCTGGTCATCATCGCCTGCCTGCTGGCGGGCAAGGCCCTGGCCGCCCTGCTGCCCTTCGCCTTCCCCGGCAGCATCATCGGCATGCTGCTGCTGTTCGTGCTGCTCTCTTTGCAGCTGATCCGCTTCTCCTGGGTCGAGCAGGGGGGCGGCCTGCTGCTGCGTCACATGGGGGTCCTGTTCGTGCCGGTCGCCGTCGGTCTGGTGGCCTGGCTCGAGCCCCTGCGTCAATCCTTCGGCCTCATCATGCTCTGCGTGGTGCTCGGCATAGTGCTGATCCTCGGCGCCGTCGGCCATCTCTACCAGAGGATGAACAGACAATGATGTTCTGGTTGGCCATTCCCCTGACCCTGGCGCTCTATTTCATGACCAGGGCCCTCTACCGCCGCCTGCCCTGGCCCGTCATCAATCCGGTGCTGATCCCCACCGCCGTCATCATCGGCCTG
The DNA here is from genome assembly GCF_037811135.1 of Aeromonas rivipollensis. Classification (NCBI taxonomy): domain Bacteria; kingdom Pseudomonadati; phylum Pseudomonadota; class Gammaproteobacteria; order Aeromonadales; family Aeromonadaceae; genus Aeromonas; species Aeromonas rivipollensis. Next base: position 2,659,713 of record NZ_CP149130.1, read on the forward strand.
CTGCTCTGGCTGGATCTGCCGCTGGACCAGTACCAACGCGGTACCGCCCCCATCACGGCCCTGCTGGAGCCCGCCGTGGTGGCGCTGGCGCTGCCCCTCTACCAGCAGGCCCGCCAGATCCGGGACAAGCTCAAGCCCATCGTCCTCTGCACCCTCACCTCTGTGCTCATCTCGGTCTGCACCACCCTGGGCATTGGCCACCTGATGGGGGCGGATCCGGCGCTGCTCGCCTCCATCGCCACCAAGTCCATCACCACGCCGCTCGCCATGAGCGTCAGCCAGTCCCTCGGCGGCATTCCCGCCATCGCCGCCGCCGTGGTGGTGGTGGTGGGGATTGTCGGCGCCCTGATCGGCTACCCGCTGCTCAAACTACTCAAAGTGACCGATCCGGAAGCGCAAGGGCTCGCCATGGGGGCCTGCGCCCACGCCATCGGCACCGCCGCCTCCGCCGAGCAGGGGGTCACCCAGGGGGCCTTCTCGTCGCTGGCCATGGTGGTGTGCGGCGTGCTGACCGCCGCCGTCGCCCCCCTGCTGTTTGCCCTCTATCACTGGCTGACCTGAGCCCCCTCCCACGACTCCCCTGCCATGGCCGCCCCCTGCGGCCATGGCCTCTTTGCCCCTTCAAGCAGTCCATATGACACCGCCATGCCCTCCGTGCTGCGAGCAAGCGCACAGATTGCGAAAGACAAACGTTTCCTTTACCATCCCCGGCCCTTTGCCCATCAAGGCGTGAGCGCGCTCACACATTTTGCCGCGCTTGCTCCCTACAATGGCCCCCCAATTGGCCTTTGAGGACACAGTATGCATCCCCGCTTTGCCAAGCCGTTCGAGACCCTTTCCGCCCCGCTCCAGGCCGCCCTGCTGCCCATGCTGGGGGACGATTTCCAGGCCCGTTTTACCCCTGAGCAGGTGGCGACCCTGAAAGCCGCCACCGGGCTCGACGATCGGGCCCTGCGCCTGGCCCTGCTGCCGCTGGCGGCCGCCTGCTCGGTCGCCCCCATCTCCAGGTTCTTCGTCGGCGCCATCGCCTGCGGCCTGAGCGGCAGCTGGTATTTTGGCGCCAACATGGAGTTTGCGGGCCAGGGACTGTTCCACTCGGTGCACGCCGAGCAGTCCGCCATCTCCAACGCCTGGCTCGGCGGCGAGACCGGGATCAGTGAAATCACCGTCAACTACACCCCTTGCGGTCACTGCCGCCAGTTCATGAACGAGCTGAGCACCGCCAAGACCTTGAAAGTCTCCCTGCCGGATGACCTGAGCGAGCTGCAGTCCTTCCTGCCCCACTCCTTCGGCCCCGCCGATCTGGAGATCACCGATGCCCTGATGAGCCCTCAGGCCCACGACGAGCTGGTGCTCGAGAGCGACGACCCCCTGTGGCAGGCCGCGCTGGCCGCCGCCCGCCAGAGCTATGCCCCCTACAGCCAGGGCTATGCCGCTGTGGCGCTGCAGTTCGAGGACGGCCGTATCTTCTGCGGTCGCTACGCCGAGAACGCCGCCTTCAACCCGAGCCTCCCCCCCATGCAGATGGCCTGCGCCCATGCGGTGCTGGGTGGCGAGGAGCTCACCAGAGTGCGCCGCGCCGTGCTGCTGGAGAACAAGGATGGCCAGATCAGCCAGCGGGATTCGGCCCAGTCGACCCTCAAGGCCCTGGGATCCGTCCAGCTGGAGTACCAGGCGGTCTGATCCGGCGCCGGAATCTATTAGGGGAGCCACTGGCTCCCCTTTTTGCATTCATTTTCCAAATACCTTTGCCCCCTGCCAGGCCCCCCGGATCATGGGCCTGCACTGGCCGCGGCGCGCTGATTCGCGCCCAAGATGCATCAGGGGAGCCGCCGGCTCCCCTGATCTCATTGATGTTCCAGCTAGTGCGCGCCCCTGTCAGGACTCCCAGATGATGGTCCTGGCACCGGACCAGCGCTCGCCTATGTCCGCGTACTTTTGCTCCAGCAGGTGGCGGCGGATCTTCATGGTGGGGGTCAGCACCCCGTTCTCGATGTTCCAGGGGCTCTTGACCACCAGGATGCCGCGCAGGCGGGCATGGGATTCGAGCTGGCCGTTGACCCGGGTCAGGGCGGCCTCCAACTGGGCGTCGACCGCAGCCTTGTCCCCCTTCATGGCACTCTCGGCCAGCTGCACCAGGGCGACCGGTTGCGGCATGCCGTAACCGATGACGCACAGCTGCTCTATGATGGGCTCCTGCCCCAAGAGCCCCTCGATGGGCACGGGGGCGACGTACTTGCCCTTGGCGGTCTTGAACACGTCCTTCATACGGCCCGTGATGGTGAGGTAACCCTCCCTGTCCAGCTTGCCCATGTCGCCGGTGTGGAGCCAGCCCTCGGCGTCGATGGCCTCGGCGCTGTGCTCGGGATCCTTGTAGTAGCCCAGCATCATGCCGTCGCAACGGCAGAGGATCTCCCCCTCGTCGGAGATCTTGATGGTTACCCCGGGGCCCGCCTTGCCGACTGTGCCTATCTTGTCGGCCCTGAAGGGGTAGTTGAGGGTGGAGTAGGCGTGGTTCTCGGTCATGCCCCAAGCCTCGGTGATCTCGAGGCCTATGCTGTGATACCACTCGAGCAGCGCCGGGGCCACCGGGGCCGAGCCGCAACCCAGCACCCGCGCCTGATCCAGCCCAAGCCCCTTCTGCAGCTTGCGCTTGATGAGACCCGAGATGAGCGGGATCTTGAGCAGCAGCGCCAGCTTCTTCTGGGGCAGCTTCTCGTGGATCTTGATGCGGAACATGGCCCACAGCCGCGGCACCGAGATGAAGACGGTGGGTCGGCAGCGCTTGACGTCGTCGATGAAGGTATCGAGGGACTCGGGGAAGGCGATGGTGGCGCCGCTGAACAGGCTGCCGCCGTAGATGTAGACCCGCTCGGTGATGTGGGCGAGGGGCAGGTAGGAGAAGCCGCGATCCGCGGCCGTCAGGGAGACCGCTTCCACCAGCTTCTCGCAGGACCAGGCGTAGCGCTCCACGCTCAGCATGGCGCCCTTGGGCTTGCCGGTACTGCCCGAGGTGTAGACCAGGCTCAGCAGGGCATCCGGCGCCTGCACCGGGCTGTCCGGGATGGGCTCATGGGCATCGAGCAGCGCGTCCCACTGGTGGGCCGCCGGCATGGTGTCATAGGGCAGCGCTATGCGCAGCAGATCAGCGGGCACCCCCGCCTCCTGGCTCTTCCAGTCGTCCAGCTTGCCGACGAAGATCGCCTTGGCCTCGCTGTGACGCAGCACGTATTCGATGGTGTCGACGTTGGCGGTCGGATAGATGGGCACGCTCACGTACTGCCCCATCTGCATGGCGAGATCGGCGATGAACCACTCTGCGCAATTCTTGGAGAGCAGGGCCACCTTGTCCCCCGGGACCAGCCCCAGGGCACGCAGTGCCGTCACCATGCGGCGGGCCTCGTCGGCGACCTCACCCCAGGTGAAGTCGACGTATTCGCGGTTGATGGTCTGGCGAAGATAGATCCGGTCGGGACACTGCCGCTCCCAGTGATAGAGCATCTCGAGCGGCAGTTTGGTGGCAATGCGTGAGGTGGAGGCCATAGTTTAATCCCTGAAACAAAAGGCGAGCCTCATTATTAACCTTTTGATAACACTCAGGGAAGCAGATTACTTAAACTTCTGTTTGAATTGCGAATGGGATCAAGCTTCCGCCTGCTGCTGCAGACGCTTCCACATCTCCTGCACCAGCACCTCATCCTGCTCGGAGAGCTCCCCCTGCAAGATGGCCTCGTTCAGGCTGCGCAGCACATAGCTCTTTACGTCCCGCACCAGGGTCTTGCCCTCCAGCTCGGCGCGCGCCACCGCCAGGGAGATATGACCCCGAAGATAGCCGCCCGCAAACAGCTCGTCCTCGCTGGCCGTGGCGACCATGGCGTCGATCAGTCCCAACAACTTGTGTTCAAAATCGTGAATCGTCATTTAACGCAGCCTCATTTCCGGGATTGCCGGCAAAAAATTCGGGGGAGTGGAACCGCGATCTTGTTGATCGCGGCTCTCTGGCGCCAGGCCAGCCGCATCCTTGATGTCCTATTCCGGGCTGGCCACCGGGTAGATGACCTGATCCTTGTATCCCGTGGTTATGCGCAGATAACCACTTAACGACCGGTTCAGTGCCGGGTCATCGGTATCCACCAGCAGCGGACGGCCATCGAAGGCCGCCAGCTTGGACTTGGTGGCGAGCACCTGAATATGGTCTCGCCCGACGGCCCGGATCACCTCTGGACTCAGTTGCTGATTTCCGCGCCCGAACAGATGTCCCTGACCACCGATCAGGGTAATGATCAGGCGGCAGCGACGACCGCGGATCCGGGTCAGGATCTCGGCGGCGCTGAGATCCTGCCCGATAAGTTGGCCATTTTCCACCAGATCCACACCGAGCAAGGTATTTTCCAGACCCAGCTCCGCCATGCAGGCGGCCACTGTGCTCCCCGACCCCATCAGATAGAGGGTGTCAGGCTCCATCTGCTCCACCACGCCGGCGGCGAGATCGGCGAGCACCAGCTCCTCGGACTCCCGCCCGCCCTGCTTGACCGCCTGGACGTAGCGCAGATCCCCGGGCACCAGCAGCTGGCCGTAGTGGCGGGCGCGCACCTTGCCGGCGCGAAACGCCTCCTCGTCGATGTCCATCACCTCGGCATCCACCAGGCTCAGCAGCTCCCCTGCGATCATTCTGGCCGCCACCCGGCCACTCGCCGCCGGGGTCACGCCGTAGACCCCGGAGTGGATCTTGCACCCCGCCGGGATGCCGAGCACATGGCAGGACTCCCCCACCGCCGCGCAGATGTCCCGGGCGGTGCCATCGCCACCGGCAAAGAGCAGCAGATCGACCCCGGCTTCGCGCAGGGCCAGGGCGGCGGCCCGGGTATCCTCGGCGCTCGTCTGGGCCCCGGCAGGCTGGTAGAGGATGCGGTGAGGCAGCGCCAGCTCGGCGGCCAGTGTCTCCCCCATCTCCCCCGCCACCGTCAGCAGCTCGAACTGCTCTGTGAGCGAGCACAGGGGCAGCAGGGCCTGACGGGCCCGCTCCCGGGCCTTGGGCATGGCGCCCCGCGCCAGCGCCTCGGCCACCATGCCGTCGCTGCCCTTGAGACCGACCGCACCGCCGATGCCGGCGATGGGGTTGATGATGAGCCCTAATCGAAACATGTTTTCCTCCCGTTGGATGGCTGCCATTTTTATCTTTTCGCGCTACTGGGACAAGCCATAACCCCCTGCTAGAATGCGCTGCTTCAAATTTTTCAACCAAGGTTCAATCATGCTGGAATGGATTGCTGACCCCTCAGCCTGGGTGGCGCTCGCCACCCTGACCCTGCTCGAGATCGTGCTGGGCATCGACAACATCATCTTTATCTCCATCCTGGTGGGGCGACTGCCGGAGGCTCAGCGCCAGAAGGCGCGGATCCTGGGGCTGGGGCTTGCCATGGGCACCCGCATCCTGCTGCTGCTCTCCCTGGCCTGGGTGATGCGTCTCACCGAGCCGCTGTTCAGCGTGCTGGATGAGGCCATCTCGGGCCGGGATCTGATCCTGCTGGTGGGGGGCCTGTTCCTCATCGCCAAGAGTACCCACGAGATCCACCAGAGCCTGGAGGGCGCCGCCGAGGAGCCCGGTGCAGTGAGCAAGACCGCAGGCTTCCTGTCGACACTGGTGCAGATCGCCATCCTCGACATCATCTTCAGCCTGGACTCCGTCATCACCGCCGTCGGCATGGCAGACCACGTGCCCGTCATGGTGCTGGCCATCGTCATCGCCGTCGGTGTCATGATGTTTGCCGCCAAGGCCATCGGTGACTTCGTCGACGAGCACCCCACCATCAAGATGCTGGCGCTCGCCTTCCTGATCCTGGTCGGCGTCGCCCTGGTCGGCGAGGGGCTGGACATGCACATTCCGAAGGGCTACATCTACTTCGCCATGGCCTTCTCGCTGGTGGTGGAGATGATCAACATCCGCCTCCGTGGTCATCAGGAGCGGGCCAAGTAAGCCCCTCTTGCTGAGCCAAAAAAAAGCGCGACCCTGGGTCGCGCTTTTTTATTGCCGTGAGCGGGGCATCCCCGCCCCGGCCTCAGAGTGCGTTGCGGGTGGCGACCGCATCGGCCAGATTGCGCAGCAGCACCTCGGTATCGGCCCAGCCGATGCAGGCGTCGGTGATGCTCTGACCGAAGGTGAGCTCGCACCCTTCCACCAGATCCTGGCGACCCTCCACCAGGTGGCTCTCCACCATGACGCCGAACACCGCCTTGCTGCCGGCGCGCAGCTGACCGGCCACGTCCTCGGCCACCAGCATCTGGTTCTTGAACTGCTTGCTGCTGTTGGCGTGGCTGAAGTCGATCATCACCTTCTGGGGCAGACCGGCCTTGTCCAGCCCTTTCACCACCTCATCCACGTGGGCGGCGCTGTAGTTCGGCTCGCGGCCACCGCGCAGTATGATGTGACAATCCGGGTTGCCTCTGGTCGAGACGATGGCGGAGTGACCGTACTTGGTCACCGACAGGAAGTGGTGCGGTGCGCTGGCGGCGCCGATGGCATCGATGGCCACCTTGATGGTGCCGTCGGTGCCGTTCTTGAAGCCCACCGGGCAGGAGAGACCCGAGGCCAGCTCGCGGTGCACCTGGGATTCGGTGGTGCGGGCCCCGATGGCGCCCCAGCTCATCAGATCCGCCACGTATTGCGGGGTGATCATGTCGAGGAACTCGGAGGCGGTCGGCAGCCCCATGTCGTTGAGATCCAGCAGCAGCTTGCGACCCAGGCGCAGGCCGTCGTTGATCTGGCAGCTGTTGTCGAGGTAGGGATCGTTGATCAGCCCCTTCCAGCCCACAGTGGTGCGCGGCTTCTCGAAGTAGACCCGCATCACGATCTCCAGCTGGCCCTTGAGCTCGTCGCGCAGGGTCTTGAGGCGCTTGCCGTATTCCAGCGCGGCCACCGGATCGTGGATGGAGCAGGGACCTATCACCACCAGCAGGCGCTGATCTTCACCGGCCAGGATCTGATGGATGGCCTGACGGGATTCAAACACGGTATTTGAGGCGGTCTCGGTCGCCGGAAACTTCTCAAGCACCGCAACCGGGGGCAATAACTCTTTGATTTCACTGATACGAACGTCGTCGGTTTGATGCTGCATGACCAAGTTTCCTGCTAAATGACTGCGATGAAGAAACTTCAATCTAGCCCGCGACCGGGACGGTGTAAATAGAAAATTACATTCTTGGACAAGGAATTTTATCGGCGCACCTTGCAAGTTTTGATAATGCTGCTAGGGATGTTGGCAAACCGGGGGAGAAGACGGGAGGCAGAAACGAACAGGCCCGCACAAGGCGGGCCCGACGGACTTAAGCCTGGCTGATGCTGGCCAGCTTGGTGAAGTAGTCCGGGAAGGTCTTGGAGGTACAACCCGGATCATTGATGGTGACAGCGGTATCGGACAGCGCCACCAGGGAGAAGCACATGGCGATGCGGTGATCGTTGTAGGTATCGATCTCGGCGTGCTTGAGCTGCTCCGGCGGGGTGACGGTGATGAAGTCGTGCCCCTCCTCCACTTCCACGCCCAGCTTGCGCAGCTCGGTCGCCATGGCGTGCAGGCGATCCGTCTCCTTCACCCGCCAGTTGTAGATGTTGCGAATGGCGGTGGGCCCCTTCGCAAACAGCGCCGCAACGGCGATGGTCATGGCCGCATCCGGGATGTGGTTCATGTCCATGTCGACGCCGTGCAGGGGGGCCTGCTCGGCCTCGATGAAGTCGTCGCCCCAGGTGATGCGGGCGCCCATCTTCTCCAGCACGTCGGCGAAGTGGATGTCCCCCTGGATGCTGTGCTTGCCGATGCCGGTGACCCGCACCTTGCCCTTGATGGCGCCTGCCGCGAGGAAATAGGAGGCGCTGGAGGCATCCCCTTCCACCAGGAAGTCACCGGGGCTGACATAGGTCTGGTTGCCCTTGATGTAGAACACCTTGTAGTCGTCGTGCTCGATGACCACCCCGAACTGCTTCATGATGTGCAGTGTGATGTCGATGTAGGGCTTGGAGACCAGCTCCCCCTTGATGTGGATGCGGGTGTCGCCGGCCGCCATGGGTGCCGCCATCAAGAAGGCGGTCAGGAACTGGCTGGAGACGGAGCCGTCGACGTGCACGTCGCCGCCCCACAGACCCTTGGCATCCACCACCAGGGGCGGATAGCCATCTTTTTTCAGGTACTGGATATGGGCACCCGCTTCCCGCAGGGCATCCACCAGATGACCGATGGGACGCTCTTCCATGCGAGGCTCGCCCCCCAGCATGTACTCACCGGAGCCCAGGCAGAGGGCGGCGCAGAGTGGGCGCATAGCGGTGCCGGCGTTGCCGAGGAAGAGGTTGACCGGTGCCGATACCGCAAAGCTGCGACCCAGGCCATGCACGGTGCACTCGGTCTTGTCGGCGGAGAGCTTGTACTTGACCCCGAGCTGGGTCAGCGCCGCCAGCATGTGGCGGATGTCATCGCTGTCGAGCAGGTTGGTCAGCCGGGTAGTGCCCCGTGCCAGTGCTGCCAGCAGCAGGGCTCGGTTAGAGACACTTTTGGAGCCAGGCAGATTGACCACCCCGGCCACGCTAGAAATGGGTTCCAAACGCAACGAATTCATAGACTTCCTGTACAATCTCAAGTAAATCACCTGACCGGACGTTAACAGCCCGCGCACCGCGCGGCAAGACCGTCTGTGGCACAAAACCGGGGCAGCCGGGCTGGCGGTCAGGATCTTCTGGAAAAACAGACGCCGGGGAGTCCCCGGCGCCTTGCTATCGGGGGAAGACGCCTCAGCCGTGGCGCTTGGCAAAGCCATCCATAAAGCTCACCAGGGCCTTGACCCCTTCCAACGGCATGGCGTTGTAGAGGCTGGCACGCATGCCGCCGACGATGCGGTGCCCCTTGAGCGCCAGCAGACCGGCGGCTTCAGACTCCGCCAGGAACTGCTTGTCCAGGGCCTCGTTTTTGAGCTGGAAGGGCACATTCATGCGGGAGCGGCAGGCCGCATCCACCTTGTTGCCGTAGAAGCTGGAGTCGTCGAGGTAGCCGTAGAGGAAGTCGGCCTTCGCCTTGTTGCGCGCCTCCATCGCCTCCAGCCCGCCCTGTTCTTTGAGCCACTCGAACACCAGGCCGGCCAGATACCAGGCGTAGGTGGGGGGGGTGTTGAACATGGAGTCGTTCTTGGCGGTGAGCTGGTAGTCAAAGATCGAGGGCACGTCGGCTCTCGCCTGGTTCAGCAGGTCGTCCCGCACTATGGCGATGGCGAGGCCAGAGGGGCCTATGTTCTTCTGGGCACCGGCGTAGAGGATGCCGAAGCGGCTCACGTCGATGGGACGGGAGAGGATGGTGGAGGAGAGATCCGCCACCAGGGGCACATCGCCGGTGGCCGGGATGTCGAACATCTCGATGCCATCTATGGTTTCGTTCGGGCAGTAGTGCACATAGGCCGCATCGGCGCGAAACGCCGGGGTCGGCAGCAGGTGGCTTATCCCCTGCGCGTTCTTCGCCACCCCCTGGAAGGTCTGGATGTCCCCGTATTTCTGGGCCTCATCCACGGCGCTCTGGGCCCAGACGCCGGTCAGCAGGTAATCGGCCTTTTTATTGGCGCCGCCGAGCAGGTTCATGGGCACGGCAGAGAACTGGCCGCGACCGCCACCGTGCATGAACAACACCTTGTAGTTGTCCGGCACCGCCAGCAAGTCGCGCAGATCGGCTTCGGCCTTCTCGGCGACCGCCATATAGGGCTTGCCGCGATGGGACAGCTCCATGACCGAGGCTCCCAGCCCCTGGAAATTACAAAATTCGCGCTGGGCGCGCTCCATGACTTCAACCGGCAACATGGCGGGGCCGGCGCAGAAGTTGTAAATCTGTTTGCTCATGACGCTTTCCGTGGATGAATGAGAGTGATCGATGACTTGAATGTTTTTACACGACAGGCCCCCGTGGGGGCAAAGGCTTTTTGGGATCCGGCGCAACCTTTTGCCCCCATGGCCGACGCCACCACCATGGAAAAAGCCCTGAACGGGCCAGGGCTTGCAGAGAACATGCATGGAAACGGAGGCGAGACAGCACGGACGGCTTTCTGCCCCCCTTTTTGGCAACTTTACAGCTTGGCGGTGAGCTCGGGCAGCAGGCTGAACAAGTCCCCCACCAGGCCATAGTCCGCCACCTGGAAGATGGGGGCCTCCGGATCCTTGTTGATGGCGACTATCACCTTCGACTCCTTCATCCCCGCCAGATGCTGTATGGCCCCCGAGATGCCGACCGCGATGTAGAGCTCGGGGGCCACTATCTTGCCGGTCTGGCCCACCTGCAGATCGTTGGCGACGAAACCCGCATCCACCGCCGCCCGCGAGGCACCGACCGCAGCCCCCAGCTTGTCGGCCAGGGCGTCAATCAGGGCAAACTGCGCCTTGGAGCCGAGCGCCCGCCCGCCAGAGACCACCACCCGCGCCGCGCCAAGCTCGGGCCGTGCGGATCGCACCGCACGCCGCTCGATGAGCCGGGTCCGGCAGGCCAGCTCGGGAACGGGGAGGTGCTCGACCCTGGCCTCAGCCCCCCCGCTTTCGGCACAAGGGAAGGCCGATGCCCGTATGCTGAGCACCTTGACGGGCGCCGCACTCGTCACCCGGGCAATGGCGTTGCCCGCATAGAGGGGGCGCAGGAAGGTGTCAGGCCCCTCTATGTCCGTCACCTCGGAGATCATCTCCACCCCCAGCCTGGCCGCCACCCTCGGCAGCAGATCCTTGCCGTGGCTGCTCGCCGCCATCAGGCAGTGCTGATAGTCCCGTACCACGGGGGCCAGCAGCCGATCGATACCGTCATTGAGCCCTTCCGCCAGCATGGGATGTTCGGCCAGCAGCACCCGGGTGACTCCCTGCAAGGAGGCCGCCTGCTCCCCCGCCTCCGCCAGCCCCTGACCCAGCAGCAGCAGGTGGACCTCGGCGCCGATCCGGGTCGCCGCCGTGACCAGACGGGCGGCGCTGTCCGCCAGCTGGCCCTGATGATGTTCGGCAATAATGAGTACGCTCATGGCTGCACCTTGATGATGTCCGTTGATGTTCCTGTCTGTCCGCCAACGCGCCCGCTGGTGGCAGCCGGCCGGCCTGGGGGATAGGCCGTGACCCTGCATGTGCTCATGGGATCACCTTGGCTTCGTTCTTGAGCCTGTCCAGCAGCTCGTCCACCGAGCCCACCCTGATGCCGGCGCGCCGGGGGGCAGGCGCCATCACCCCGAGCAGCCGGGTCTGACCGGCGGGCTCGACCCCAAGGGCCGCAAAGGGGGCGCTCTCAATCGGCTTGCGCTTGGCCTTCATGATGTTGGGGAGCGAGGCGAAGCGGGGTTCGTTCAGGCGCAGGTCCACCGTCACCACGGCAGGCAGCCCCATGCCGAGGGTCTCGAGACCACCGTCTATCTCGCGGGTCACCTGCAGCTCCCCCTCCACCAGCTTGATGGCGGAGGCGAAGGTGGCGAGCGGCCAGTCGCAGAGGGCCGAGAGCATCTGGCCGACCTGGTTGTTGTCGGAATCGATGGACTGCTTGCCGAGCAGCACCAGGCTGGGCTGCTCCCGCTCGCACACCTTTTGCAGGGCGCGGGCCACGGTGAGCGGGGTCAGAGTCTCGTCGGTGACATAGTGCAGGGCCCTATCCGCCCCCAGCGCCAGGGCATGGCGCAGCTGCTCGGCCGCCGCCTCCGGGCCCAGGGTCACCACCACCAGCTCGGTGGCCACCCCGGCTTCGCGCAGCCTCACCCCCTCCTCCACCGCGATTTCACAAAACGGGTTGATGCCCATCTTCACATTGGCGAGCTCCACATCGGAGCCATCGCTCTTGACCCGGATCCTGACGTTGAAATCAACGACCCGTTTGACAGCGACCAGCAGCTTCATGGCGGTCATCCCTCGTATCGGTTGAGTGAATCCATTTTGCACCCTCACACTTTTATGCTGACAAAATGGTTTACGTTTACGTAAACTACCAGCACTACCCTAGGCCAAGTCGAGCGCAGAGGCAAGATGGAACGCGAAGCAATGGAATTTGATGTCGTCATCGTCGGTGGCGGCCCGGCTGGCCTCAGTGCCGCCATCGCATTGAAGCAGCAGGCCCCGGATCTCTCGGTCTGCCTGCTGGAGAAGGGGGCTGAAGTGGGTGCCCATCTGCTCTCCGGCGCCCTGCTCGATCCCGTCGCCCTCAAGGAGCTGCTGCCGGCGCGCTGGCAAGAGGCGCCCCTCGGCGTACCGGTCACGGATGATCGGGTCCATCTGCTGCAAAGCGCGTCGCGCGCCCTGCAACTGCCCAACTGGGCTGTGCCCCCGCGCATGCACAACGACGGCTGCCACATCATCAGCCTCGGCAACCTCTGCCGCTGGCTCGCCCGGGAGGCCGAGGCGCTCGGTGTCGAGATCTACCCCGGCTTCGCGGCGAGTGAACTCATAGTGGAAGAGAGCAGGATAAGAGGGGTGCTGACAGGGGATCTGGGTCTCGACAAAGAGGGCAACCCAAAGCCGGATCACGTGCCCGGCATGGCGCTCTATGGCCGCTACACCCTGTTCGCCGAGGGGGCCCGCGGCCACCTCGGCAAGCAGCTTGGCGCCCTGTTCAAGCTGGAAAATACCGCCCAGCCCCAGCACCAACCCCAGCACTATGCCATCGGCTTCAAGGAGCTGTGGCAGGTGCCCGCCGGTCAGTCTCATCCCGGCCGAGTGCTGCACGGCAGCGGCTGGCCGCTCGGGGAGCTGCGGGGCAGCAAGAGTCAGGGGGGCTTTTACCTCTATCATCTGGCGGACAACCAGGTAGCGGTCGGCCTCATCGTCGATCTCAACTACCAGAATCCCTGGCTCAGCCCCTTCGACGAGTTCCAGCGCCTCAAGCACCACCCTCTCATCGCCGCAACACTGCAGGGGGGGGAACGCATCAGCTACGGCGCCCGGGCCATCACCAAGGGGGGCTGGCACTCATTGCCCCGCATGCATTTCCCCGGCGGCCTGCTCATCGGCTGCGATGCGGGCACCCTGGATTTCTCCCGCATCAAGGGCATTCACACCGCCATGAAGTCCGGCATGCTGGCGGCCGGCACTGTCGCCATGAGCCTGCGCGGTGGCGATGAGGGCGGGCGGGATCTCGCCGAGTATGGCGATGCGCTGCAACAGAGCTGGCTGGCCCGGGAGTTGATCGCGGCCCGCAACTTCGGCGCCGCCCTGCACCGCTTCGGTCCCTGGCTCGGCGGCGCCTTCAACTGGCTGGAGCAACGGCTGTTTACCCGCGCCTCTCCTTTTACCCTGCTGGACAAGGAGCCGGACTACCGCCAACTGCGCCTGGCCAGCCGCTGCCAGCCCATCGACTACCCCAAGCCGGACGGGCGACTCAGCTTCGACAAGCTCTCTTCGGTGTATCTGGCCAACACCAGCCACGACGAGGATCAGCCCTGCCACCTCAAGTTGCAGGACGAGCGCATCCCGGTGGCGGTCAACCTGCCCACCTGGGCGGAGCCCGCCCAGCGCTACTGCCCGGCCGGCGTCTTTGAGATCATTGAGGCCGAGATCCCGGAGACGGAGGGCCAGCCTCGCTTGCAGATCAACGCGGCCAACTGCATCCACTGCAAGACCTGCGACATCAAGGATCCCAGTCAGAATATCGTCTGGACCCCGCCTCAGGGAGGCTCGGGTCCCAACTACCCCAATATGTGAGATAGGCAAACGGATGTGTGACACCAAGGATGCTCAGCCCCAGAACATCGTCTGGACCCCGCCTCAAGGAGGCTCGGGTCCCAATTACCCCAATATGTGAGATAGGCAAACGGGCCTGTGACATCAAGGATGCTCAGCCCCAGAATATCGTCTGGACCCCACCTCAGGGAGGATCCGCCCAATATGTGAGATAGGCAAACGGATGTGTGACATCAAGGATGCTCAGCCCCAGAACATCGCCTGGGCACCGCCCCAGGGAGGCTCGGGGCCGAACTATCCCAATATGTGAGATAGGCAAACCGGCTAGTGACATCAAGGATGCTCAGCCCCAGAACATCGTCTGGACACCACCTCAGGGAGGCTCTGGCCCCAACTACCCCAATATGTGATCCCTGAGATCCCAGGGATCCTGGTCAATTTACCTCTCGGCATTCCCCCGTCCGGGCCGGGTTATGCCGGCCCAGGCAGCTGCTCCGACCTCGCCGTTTTTTTGAGCAAACAGGCTGAACCCCCGATGAATAGCCCCTGACAAGCGGTGCCCGCCCCTGTATAGTTCGCCGCATTCAGGTTGTCCATCGGCCTCGTTATGCTATTTCATGGGATCGCTTTCTGTGCGATCTAGGGCCGCATGAACCTGTGCAACCATCCCTGATTACCCACGACTTCTTAAGGGGGGACAGATGATCACCGCCTACATTCTCAATAACAAGGTGCTGGACATAGTCACGCTCGGGCCGGACGACATAGTCCCCGACAACACCGTCTGGCTGGATGCCTACAAGCCGGACACGGCGGAGCGAGAATGGTTGACGGGCCTCTTCCTGGAAGAGGTGCCCGACAAGGAAGAGCTGGACGACATCGAGGCCTCCGCCCGTTTCTACTGGGACACCGATGGTCTGCACATCCACTCCCTGTTCCCCCAGCGGATCGGCCGCGACACCAAGGGTGTCCACGTCTCCTTTACCCTGCGCAACAACCTGCTGATCAGCATTCGCGAGGATGACATCGGCCTGGTGCGCCTGCTGCGCCACTACATGCGTCAGGACAGGCTGGAGGTGGAGAACGCCCTCGACATCCTGCTGGAGGTGCAGAACCTCAAGGTGGAGTACCTCTCGGACCTCATCGAGGATGGCTACAAGACCCTGGAGAACACCGCCGATCAGATCTTCGAGCCGGATCAGATCAACTCCATGCTCAAGGAGCTGATGGCCCAGGAAGAGGCCAACGGCCAAATCCGTCTCTCCCTGCACGATACCCGCCGTGCCCTGCGCTTCCTCAAACGCAGCCTGCGCCAGCGGATGACAGGGGAACAGAACAAGTGGATCGACGAGATGTTGCACGACGTGGAGTCCCTCTTGCCCCACACCCAGTTCCTGTTCGACAAGATCAACTTCCAGCTGGAGGCCTCCATGGGGGTGACCAATCTGGAGCAGAACAAGGTGATCAAGATCTTCTCGGTGGCCGCGGTGATCTTCCTGCCCCCCACCCTGATCGCCAGCATCTACGGCATGAACTTCGGCCGCATGCCGGAGCTCGCCTGGGAGTATGGCTATCAGATGTCCCTGGTGCTGATGGTGATGTCGTCGCTCGGCACCGGCCTCTTCTTCAAGCGGAAGGGCTGGCTGTAACGCCATCCGGCGTCAGACAGGCTGAACAGAGATTGGGGGGCATGGCCCCCCGATTAATTCCCCCGCCTTGCAAAGGGCATCTCGCCGCCCCATATCCCCCTGCATCAATAGTTCAACCCCGGAACGGGCCTTATGACCCTCTACCCCGAACATCGATATGACGATCACGGCCAGCTGCGCCCGCCGCTCTGGTTCTGGCCCATCGCCCTCTTGTTGACCCGCTCGGTCTGGCTGTTTCTGATGGCCGGCGTCACCCGGGAGAGCGGCAGCGCCATCCTGACCCTCTTCTACCCGGACAAGATGAGCCTCTACATCAGCCTGCTGACGGACGTGCCCGCCATGCTGGCGCTGCTCGCCTGCGGCGGCACCTACCAGCAGACCAGGAGTGCGCGGGCCTGGCTCAGACGCCACAGCCGGGGCCTGTTGCTCTGCTCCACCGCGAGCGGTCTGTTGATGCAGCTGCACAGCCTCAATCTGCAGAAATGGTCGTTCAGCTGGCCCACCGCCCTGGTGCTGGTCGCCAGCCTCTGGGCCCTCTGGTATCTGCTCAAGAGCCGCCAGCTGCGGGATTACACCCGGGATCAACCCCATTAATGGCCGCCGTCGGCCGCCTCATTGGCGGGTGACCCGGATCTGCAGGGTCTGGTGTTCACTGCCGCTCGCCACCCCGACCCGTGACGGATTGGACAGCGCGGCCCCCTGGCCCTCCTGACTGGTGGAGAGTTCCCCCACCGTCAGCCACTGCCCCGGGGCGCCGCTCACCTCGGTGGCGCTCTGCCCGGTCTTGATGTCACCCCGCTCAAGCCTGGCCTGCTCGCTGCTGAGCGCTATCTGTACCCTGTCCCCTATCAGGGTGGCGGTGGCGTAGAGGCCGTTCATCAGCGGCATCATGCCCACCACCCGCCCCCCCTGCCAGCGATAGAAGGTGACCGGCTGATAGGAGCCCATCTGCAGCAGCACGGGCCGCCCCGAGAGGCCGCGCACCTGCCAGTTGTCCTGCTGGGTGCGCTGGTAGTCCTCGGCCCCCCCCTCCAGCAGCCACTGCCGTTTGGCGTTGTCATTGCCGATACCTATCCCCGCCTGCCGGCTGCTGGACGCTCCCGCCACCCGCCACTCAATGAGCAGACTCTGGGGTGGCTGATTGAGCCGATCCAGCACCCTCTCGGCCTCCTGCAACTGGGCGGGCGTTCCGCTCAGCACCAGCTGGTTGCCCATGGCACTGACCCCAAGCTCGGGGTATAGCTCCTTCAGGGTCTGCACCATCCCCTCTGCCTCAAACACCGATATGACCTTCACCTCGGCCCGCAAGGGCAAAGCCCAGAGCCCGCAGCACCCGAGCACCCAATACCATCGCCAAGCTCTCATCCTCGTCTCCCTCTTGCCGTCCCTTTTGCCGTCTCTCATGGCGCCTCTCTCATCACTCCTTGCGATCATGGGCCATGGCGCCCCGATTGCAATGGCAAGGGGCAAGCTGTCTGGCCCATGACAGTGTCATGGAGGTCCTTATCCGGCTCGTTTTCGAGCCCAAACAAAAGACTCATTGAGAGACCACTCAATACAAATAAAAATGGTTATCATTTGTTGTCACAACAATATCCCTCGGATACAATTCGGACTCATTTTTTCGAGTCAGCCTCTGATGAAGCCAGAACCTGTCGTCTCCTCCCCTGCAGCCATCCATCTGGCCCTGCTGATCAACATGCTCTCTATGGGCAGCATGATGATGGTGATGCCCCTCGGGCCGGATCTGGTGACAAGCCTCGGCATGGCCCCGGAGCAGACCGGTTACTTCAGTGGCGGCGCCACCCTGGGGGCCGCCCTGATGGGACTCCTGGCCGCCCCCTGGCTCGATCGGGTCAACCGCAAACCCGCCCTGCTCCTGTTGCTGACGTTGCGCTTCCTGCTGCTGATGGCCTGCGCCCTGGTGCAAGACAGCCTGCAACTGCTGCTGCTCTTCATCCTGTCCGGCTGTGTGGCCGGGCCCCTTGCCGCCATCCTGATGGCCGCCGTGCTGGATCTCGTGCCCCCCGCCGAGCGTGGACGCCGCCTCGCCTACGTGGGGATGGCGTTTTCACTTGCCGCCATCCTGATCGTGCCCGTCGCCCTGGTGCTGGCCCAGTGGCTCGGCTGGCAGAGCCCCTTCCTGCTGTTTGGCGCGAGCGGCCTGCTGCTGGCCCTGCTCTGCGCCCGGCTGCTGCCCTCACTGCCGGTCACCCGCGCCCCGCAGGGCCAGGGGCTGCGCCAGCTGCTGGGGTCACCGCTCTGTCAGGGGGCCCTGTGCATCCTCTGCCTGCAGATGTTCGGCCACTTCCTGCTGATCCCGCACTTTGCCAACTACTTCCAGTTCAACCTCGGTTTCCCGCGCGAGCAGATCGCCGCCCTCTATCTGTGCGGCGGCCTCGCCAGCATGGCCACCATGCGCCTGTGCGGCGGCTGGATAGATCAGGGCCGTGCCCAGGGCGCCATACTGCTCACCAGCCTGCTGCTGGCGCTGATCACTTTGCTCGGTTTCGCCATGCCGGTCGGCCTGCCCGTCTACCTGCTGTTCACCCTCTTCATGGCGCTGAGCTCGGCCCGCGCCAGCACCACCCTCGCCATCACGGCGGCCATTCCGGCCCCCCATCAGCGCGCCGCCTTCATGTCCTTCCAGGGCACCGTCACCAATGTGGCGGCCGGGCTCGGCAGCCTGCTGTCGGCCAAGTTTCTCATCTCGGACGAGAGCGGCGCCCTGCAGGGTTTCTCCACCCTGGCCTGGATCAACATCGGCTGCGGCCTGCTGGCCTGTGCCGGCGTCTGGTTCCTCATCCGGGGGCTGGAGCGAGCAAGAGATAACAATAATCCTGCCTCTGGTACTGCCAGACAAGGAAGTCAGTGAGCATTTGGGCCCACAGCGCCCTACCCCATAACCTCTGTTTATTCATGGAGTTTTGACAATGCAGTTGCAGCATGGCGTATTTCGTTTGAACCCGATTTTGCTCTCCCTCGGCCTGCTGGCCGTACCTGGCCTGGCCCAGGCAGAGTCGGTCAAGGCCAACGAGACCATGGTGGTCACCGCCACCCAGACCAAGCACACCGAGCTGTCCGCCCCGGCCAGCGTCTCGGTGGTGACCCGTGCCGATCTGGACAAGATGAACGTCAACAACATCGGCGATGCCCTCAAGCACGTGCCGGGTGTCAACATCGTCTCCACCAACCCCACCGGCCGCAACGAGATCAAGATCCGTGGCATGGGGGGTGACTACACCCTGCTGCTGATCAACGGCAAGCGGGTCAACGCCCGCGAGACCCTGGGCAGCGCCTACGGCAACGACTTCGACTTGAGCTCCATCCCCATGGCCGCCATCGAGCGCATCGAGGTGATCCGTGGCCCCGTCTCCTCCCTATACGGGGCAGATGCCCTGGGCGGCGTGGTCAACGTGATCCTGCGCCAGGCCAGGGAGAAGACCGAGGCCGCCGTCGGTTACACCCACAGCATGCCCACCAAGGGAGATGGCGGCGATGCCAACCAGGCCAGCGCCTATGTTTCCGGCGCCCTCATCGACAACAAGCTGCTGGGCAGCGTGGTGGTGGAAGGCTATCAGCGCGACAACTGGAAGAGCGATCAGTCCAACAACCCGGACGCCGATGCCCTGGAAAAACGGGAAGTGGTCAACGTGCTGACCAGCCTGAAGTGGCTGGTGGCAGACAACCAGGACATCGACTTCGATCTGGGTTACAACCAGAACGACATGGACAGCTACTTCAACAACGTGCCCCGCGCCCCGACCGCACCGGCCACCCCCCACAACGTGCAGAACCTGGATCGCCTGAGTCTGGGGCTGACCCACAACGGCCGTTGGGAGCACTTCGACAGCCGCGCTCGTTACTACTTCGAGCAAATCGATCTGATGGATGACTCCCAGCTCAATGGCGGCGCCGCCGATGTCACCCAGACCAACAACACTGTGGACGGTCAGGTCAGCGGTTACCTGGGTGATCACCTGCTCACCTCCGGTGCCGAGCTGCGCAAGACAGAGCTGGAGCACAGCCGCAACATCGCCAATGGCAGCGTGGATGCGACCCAGAGCGCCGTCTACCTGCAGGATGAATTCGGCTTCGGCGATCTGGCCCTGACCCTCTCCGGTCGTCTGGATCACCACGAGACCTATGGCACCGAGTTCAGCCCGCGCGCCTATGCCCTCTACACCCTGACCGACGAGTGGGTGATCAAGGGGGGCGCCGGCAAGGCGTTCAAGGCCCCGACTCTGGCCCAGTCCAGCGAAGGCTTCTCCACTACCGCCTGTCGCGGCGCCTGCCAGGTCATCGGCAACCCGGATCTGAAGCCGGAAACCGCCGTCAGCTACGAGCTGGGCACCGCCTACGAGGCCGCGCGCTTCGGCGCCGGGGTGACCGGCTTCCACAACGAGATCGAGGATCTGATCCAGAGCGATCAGTGGGGCCCGGGCTACCGTCCGACCGTGATGACCTACCTCAACGTCAAGGAGGCCCGCATCAAGGGTCTGGAGCTGACCGGCTGGGTCGACGTGCTGGACAACGTGAAGCTGACCGGCAACTTCACCCTGCTGGACTCAGTGGACAGGAGCACTGGGGACGATCTGGCCAAGACCCCGGATCACACCGGCAACCTCGGCCTGGACTGGCAGGCGAGCGAGCTCGTCAGCGCCAACCTGG
The DNA here is from genome assembly GCF_037811135.1 of Aeromonas rivipollensis. Classification (NCBI taxonomy): domain Bacteria; kingdom Pseudomonadati; phylum Pseudomonadota; class Gammaproteobacteria; order Aeromonadales; family Aeromonadaceae; genus Aeromonas; species Aeromonas rivipollensis. Next base: position 2,679,684 of record NZ_CP149130.1, read on the forward strand.
CCTGGCAATACGTTGGCAGCCAGGTGCTCAAGGTACCGGCCCGCAACTCCCAGGCGTTCACCTCCAAGCACTACCAGACCCTGGACGTCAACACCAACTGGACCGTCACCCCGGCGCTGGACTTCAAGCTCGGCATCACCAACCTCACCAACACCAAGCGTGACGAGGTGGCCACCGACGCCGACTTCATCCTGGAAGGACGCACCGTCTACGCAGGTGTCGATTACAAGCTGTAAGCTCTCCCAGCGGGAGCCCCGAGATCGGGGCTCCCTTTTTGCGTTTCTACTGCCCCTATCAAAGGAGTTGTTGCGTGCTCAGATACCAAGCTCAGCTGTTCTGGCTCGGAGTGCTGCTCCTCTTACTACTGATTTCTCTGTCACTGGCCACCGGCGCCGGTGTCTATGGTGGCCGCGAGGTCGCCGGTTTCCTGCTGGGCGATCCCGCCCTGGTGGCCGATGAAAAACTCGCCATGATAGTCAATACATTGCGATTGCCCCGCACCCTGGCGGCCCTGGTGGTGGGGGTCTGTCTCGCACTCGCCGCCTCCATGCTGCAAAGCGCCACCCGCAACCCCCTGGCCGAACCCGGCCTGCTCGGGGTCAACGCCGGTGCCGTCTTCGCCCTGGTGATAGGGCTGACCTATTTCGGTGTCGAATCCGCCTACGGTTACCTGCTCTGGTCCGGCATGGGGGCCCTGCTCGGCAACCTCATAGTGCTGGGTCTCGGCCTCATGGTAGGGCGCTCCAACCCCCTCAAGCTCATCCTGGTGGGGGTCGCCCTCTCCGCCACCTTCGGCGGCCTCTCCAACTTCCTGCTGCTCTCCAACCGGGTAGTGCTGGAACAGTTCCGCTTCTGGAACTTAGGGTCGCTCGCCGCCTCCAGCCTGGAGTCCGTGCTGACGGTGATCCCCTTCGCGCTGGCCGCCCTGCTGCTGACTCTGGCGCTCTGCCGTCAGCTCACCCTGATGCAGATGGGGGACAACCAGGCCCAGGCGCTCGGCATCCGGCCGACCCGGGTGCGCATCGGCGTGCTGCTGGCCGCCACCCTGTTCACCGCCTGCGCCATCGCCATCGCCGGTCCCATCGGCTTCGTCGGCTTCCTCGCCGCCTACTGCGCCCGCCTGGTGGAGCCGGTGCGCCTGGCCATCCAGGTGCGCTTCTCCGCCCTGTTCGGGGTGCTGTTCCTGCTCGGTGCCGACATACTGGCGCGCTGGCTGCTGCAGCCGTTCGAGTTGCCCAACGGCGTCATTCTGGCGCTGATCGGCGCCCCCGTGCTCATCCTGGTGGTGCGCAGCGGCGGCTTCCGCTCCCTGCTGGCCGTCAAATAAGGTGCCCTCCCATGAATAACGCCATAAACATGAGGGCCCCCCTGCCCGAGACCCCAGTCCCCACCGGCACCCTCTGCCTGCGCCTCGGCCGCCGCACCCTGCTGCTGGAGCGCCGCGCCTGGCTTATCACCCTCGCGCTGATCGTCGCACTGGTGCTGCTCTCCCTGCTGGCCCTGACCCTGGGCTCCGGCAAGATCACCATGATGGGTGTCGTCCAGACACTGCTTGGGGAGGGGAGCCGGCTCGACCAGGTGACGGTGTTCAAGATCCGGCTGCCGCGCATCGTCGCCGTGCTGGTGGCCGGCGCCGCCATGGGCCTCTCCGGCTGCCTGGTGCAGACCCTGGTCCGCAATCGCCTCGCCACCCCAGACATGATAGGGGTCAACGAGGGGGCCTCCCTGGCCATCATCATCTTCTCCCTCTATCTGACCCTGGGCAGCTGGCCCTGGTGGGCCGCGCCCTTCGGTGCCCTGTTTGCCGCCGCCGTGCTCTATGCCCTGTGCAACAAGCCGGGGGAGCAGGGCTACCTGTTCGTGGTGATCGGCATAGGCGTCTCCGAGCTGATGAACGCCATCGGCCAGTTCGCCATGTCCACCCAGTCCCTGGTGCACCTCACCAGCCTCTACCTCTGGAACATGGGCAACTTCGTCGGCCAGGGCTATGGCACTGTGCTGCCGGTGGGGATACTGATCCTGCTCATCTGCCCCTGGATCCTCTATCTCTCCCGCGCCCTCGGCGTGCTGCGCCTAGGGCCCGTCACCGCCAGAACCCTGGGGGTCAACGTGAACCGGGTGCAGCTCGGGGTGCTGGCCCAGGCCATACTGGTGGCGGCCCTTGGCACCGCCATCGGCGGCCCCGTGGTGTTCATCGCCATGGCGGCCCCCATACTCGCCTCCTGGCTCTCCCGGGATCGCATAGTGCCGCTCTGGATTGCGGCCCTGTGCGGCGCCCTGATGCTGCTCGCCAGCGACACCCTGGTGCGGGTGCTGGCCAGCCCCCACGAGGTGGCCACCGGCATCATGACCCGTATCCTCGGCGGCCTGCTGCTGCTGTTCATCCTTATCAAAGACAGGCAGAGAGCCGACTGATGATGCACTCCATCCTTTTCCAAGACCGACAAGGGGCCCTCCTATGACCCTCTGCGTGAATAACCTGCGTTTCGGCTATCAGCACAAGCCCGTGTTTGACGACGTCTCCTTCACCCTGCCCAAAGGCAAGCTGGTGGGCATCGTCGGCCCCAACGGGGGTGGCAAGTCCACCCTGCTCAAACTGCTGGCGGGCCAGGAGCAGCCCCAGTCCGGGGAGATACTGCTCAAGGGCAGGCCCCTGGGTAGCTATGGCATGAAGGCCCTGGCCCGGGAGCTGGCCTACCTGCCCCAGCGCCCCCTGGTGCCGCCTGGCATCCGGGTCGAACAGCTGGTGCAGTACGGCCGCCATCCCCATCAGGGTTGGTTCACCCAGTGGAGCGAGGAGGACGCCCGCATGGTGGACTGGGCCAGGCAGCGGATGCAGCTCGATGCCATCTGGCAGCAGAGCGCCAATTCGCTCTCCGGCGGCCAGGCCCAGCGGGTCTGGCTCGCCATGGTGCTGGCCCAGGATGCGGATCTCATCTTGCTGGACGAGCCCACCAGCGCCCTGGACATAGGCCACCAGACCGAGGTGATGGAGGCCATCCACAGGGTCGCCGCCGAGGGCAAGACGGTGCTCATCGTCATCCATGATCTCGCCACCGCCGCCCGCTACTGCGACGAGCTGATTGCCCTGGGGGACGGCGGCATCCAGGCCATGGGCCCGGCCCGGGAGGTGGTGACCAAGTCCCTCATCGATCGTCTCTACCAGACAGACGTGGACATATTGCACGCCCCCGGCGATGGCGCCCCTGTCATAGTGCCCCGCAGGCGCTGTGAAGAGGTACCGCGCCGGCGCCAGGATACGGCCCCGAGCAAGCAGTCGGCCTGAGAGAGATAGCAAGAAACCGCCTGATGGCGGTTTCTTTGTCTGGGCAGTGGCGGGGCACGGGAGCCCGGGCGCCGCTCACAGCAGCAAGGTGGTGAGCACGCCCCCCGGCAGCGGTTGCCAGCGCAGGGTACAGCGCCAACCGGCCGGCAGGGTCGGCGCCAGGGGGACCTTAAGCTCGAGGGTGAGGGTCTGATCCGTCATCCCCAGCCAGCGGGCATCCAGAAAGTCGAAATAGCGCCCCACCCTGGGGTAGAGCGCCTTGAACAGGCTCTCCTTGGCGGAAAACACCAGGGTCAGCCCCCGGGCTCTGTCGAGCCCGAGCGAGCGGACCCCGGCCTCCAGCCGCCCCCACTCATCCTCATCGACGATGCCGGGCCAGAGCTGCGCCCCTTGGTCGGCCTCGAGCCAGGCCTCCAGATCCAGCCCCATCCCCCCCTGGGCGGGGCGCACCCCGCAGAGCGCCACCCCCTGCCCCGCCAGCTGGCTGTGGCTGATGCTCCCCTCCATCCCCACAGGCCACAGCGGCTCGCGGGCGCTCCCGATGGCCACCCCATGCGCGCCCAGTCCGAAGGGGCGCAGGGCCTCACGGGCCGCGAGGCGTCCCGCCAGAAACTCCCCCAACCGCTTGGGGGCTGCCCCTTGCAGGCTGGCGGGCAGCGCCATGCCCAGGGCCTCGAAGCAGGCGGGGGTAAAGGCGGCGGCATCGAAGCAGATGCGATGGAGGGTCAATGGGGACGTACCCGGCAGCAGCAGGCGATCCCGTTGCAGAAGGAAGGGAGTGATAGGGGATAAGGGGGGCATCAGGGCTCCTCGCAATGGAGCCTTATGGTAACAAAATCGCCAGGGCTGGCACCACAAATACAAATGACAATGTTTCTCACTTGAGCTTCTGTGGTAGCATGTCCCCGCCCATTTGGACCCCGGTTTTAGGCTGACTGGCAGGCACGACCAACAGGGGCCGCCCGGCATGGGCCAAGAGTGCCGCCGATTTCACCCATTAAGGATGTAACCATGAAGATCTTCTCCCCCCTGGCAGCCGCGCTCGTGCTGGCCAGTCTGGTCGGCTTTCAGGCCCAGGCCGGTACTCGCCAGGTGCTCGATGCCAACGGCCAGTCCCAGACAGTCCCCGATGATCCCCGGCGCGTCGTGGTGCTGAGCGAGCTCGATCTCGACAGCGCCCTGACCCTGGGGGTGCAACCGGTCGGCACCGTCAACGGCCGCGGCCAGTCCACCCTGCCCCGCTATCTGCTGGACAAGGCGGGCAAGGAGATAGCAGTGGTCGGCGATCTGGACAACCCCAATCTGGAGAAACTCATCGATCTGGAGCCCGACCTTATCCTGACCGGCCAGACCAAGCCAGAGCTGCTGGCCCTGCTCAAGGAGATAGCCCCCACCGTCGTCACCGGCAACTGGGGCGATCCCTGGAAGACCGTGTTCAACCGCAGCGCCAATGTGATGAACAAGGAAGCCGAGGCCAAGGCCTTCCTCACCCGGTATGACGCCCGCCTGGCAGAGGCCCGCAGCAAGCTTGCCAAGCACCAGGGGGAGCAGGTGAGCATAGTGCGCTGGAACCCCAAGGGGCCGAGCTACATGCATGGCGGCACCTTCGCCAGCAGCGTGGTCACCGAGATGGGGCTGGCTCGCCCTGCCCACCAGATAGGCGACAAGAGCCCCCACTCCCCGGCCCTGAGCCTGGAGTCCCTCAACCTGCTGGACGGCGACTGGCTGGTGATCGGCACCCTCAGCGCCAGCGGCGATGCGGTAGATGCCATGAAGCAAGCCGAGCAGACCCCGGCCTTCCAGCAGCTCGGCGCCATCAAGGGCAAGCGCTTCGGCGCCGTGGACGGGTCGCTGTGGACCTCCACCGGCGGCCCCCAGGCGGCCCTTAGGGTCATCGACGACGTCGAGCAACTGCTCGCCAAGCCGGACGCGGCCCCCATCACCCAATAAGTCCGCGTGATTGACCGCCCACAAAGAAGCCCGCATTTGCGGGCTTCCTTTTATCTGCTGTGCGGCGCCTACTCCGGCAAGGGCAGCGCCTTTCTATCCAGTTTGCCGCTGCCGGTCTTGGGCAGGGCATCCAGCAGGATAAGCCGCGCCGGCACCATGTAGTGAGGGAGCGTCGCCTGCAGCCCCTTGCGCAGGGCCAGCCGATTGAGGGCCACCCCGGCCCTGGCCTCCACATAGCCCACCAGCATGGCGTCGTCCCCCTCGCCCACCAGGCGCACCGCCGCCTCCTGCACCCCGGCCTGGCGGCGAAGGCCCGCTTCCACCTCGCCCAGCTCGATGCGAAAGCCCCGCAGCTTGACCTGATCGTCGCGCCGCCCCAGATAGAGGAAGCGGTCCGCCCCCAGCCGCCGCACCCGATCGCCGGTGCGATAGAGGCGATGGACATCGACCCGCAGGAAGGCCGCCGCCGTCAGGGCAGGCTTGCGCCAGTACCCCTCGCACAGGGCCGGGCTCTCGATACAGAGCTCGCCGCACTCCCCCTCTGCCACCGGCTGCCCCGCCTCGTCCAGCACCCAGTGACGATAGCCGGGCAGGCTGTGGCTGATGGTGATCTGGCCATCAGTCGGTGGCCAGATCACCTCGCTCACCAGGGACCAGACGGTGGCCTCGGTCGGCCCATAGCAGTTCCACAGCCGCCGGGTGCGGGCACAGAGCTGCTCGGCCAACCCTGAGTCCAGCGCCTCGCCGCCGCACAGGGCGGTGAGGGTATGGCGCCCCTGCCAACCGGCCTTGAGCAGCATGCGCCAGCAGGCCGGGGTGGCCTGCAGCCAGTTGATGGAGGGGTCGGCCTCGAGCAGCGCCAGCATCCCCAGGGGATCCTTGTTGTGCTCGCCACCGGCCACCGTCAGCCGGCCACCGCCCCAGAGCGGCCCCAGCATCTCCAGCAGGGAGATGTCGAAGGCCGGGGTGGTGATAAAGAGCCAGTGACAGTTCGGGGAAAGTCCGAGCCGCTCGCGGATCCCGTCGAGGAAGCAGAGCAGGGCCCGCCGACTGATGACCACCCCCTTGGGTTCGCCGGTGGAGCCCGAGGTAAACATCATGTAGGCGGCCAGGGCGTCATCCACCCTGGGCCAGGAGAGGGTCCCGCCAGGGGCCGGCCCCTTGAGGGGGCGCAGGGGACAACCGAAATCCGGGGCCCCCACCTCGTCGTCGCAGATCACCGCCGACAGGCGCGCCTGACGGGCGATCCCCTGCAGCCGCGCCAGCGGAAAGTCCGGCTCAAGGGGCACGAAGCAGAGACCGAGGCGCAGGCAAGCCAGCAGGCTGGCCACCAGATCGGGGCTGCGGGAGAGATAGAGACCGACCCGCTCCCCCACCGCCAGACCCTGCAGGCGAGCGGCAATCCGGCCCACGCGATCATTGAGGGCGCCGTAGCTAAGCCACTGCTCATCTGATCCGCCCTCACTGATGCCCTCCCCGCCCATACGGATGGCGGGAGCCAGCGGGGTGGCGGCCAGACATGCCGCCAGCCGTTTGCCCAGATTGGCCGCCCCCTCGAGGGGGGCGGGCCGGGCCTGTATGGCCGGGACCTCATGCCTGATGGTCACTGTCATGATACGGCCTCCGTTTGGCGCACCAGCCAGTGGCGATAGAGCCGGCTGGGGGATGGATGGGCCTTGAGGGTCTGCAGGGTGAGTGGCACCCGATCCTGCGCAAGCGCCTCGTTGAGGGCCGCCAGCAGGGCGAGCTGCTGCACCGAGTCTATTCCCAGATCCATCAAGGTTTGCTGCCAGATGCCGGGCACGCCGCAATGGCGCTCCCACAGGGCCACCAGCGCGCGGGCCTCGGCCGGTGGCTGAGCCTGGTCGGACTCTGCTCTTGTGGCTGCCCCTTGTGCCATCGCCGGGGACGACGCGGCCGCCGCCGGTTTGGCCGGCTGGTTAAGATCCGCCTGCGCCAGCCAGCCGAGCTCGGCCCGCCAGTCAGCCAGCACCGCCTCGGCCTGGGCCTCGGGGATCTGCTCGCCGTCGAACTCGAGGCGCAGCTGGAGCGTCTCGCCCCGGCTGCTGACCACGAGCGACAGAGGAAGCTCCACCTTCTCTACCACGGCGCCAAACTGCGGCACCAGCTGGTAGGGTTCGGGGGTGGCAGGGACCGCCGGCATGGGGTAGTTCTCGAACACGAACAGGCTCTGGAAGAGACGCGATCTACCTTTCGTCAGCGCCGCCAGCGACTGGGTGCCGTGCTCATTGAGCGCCATCAAATCCGTCTGCAACTGGGCGATATGCTCGGCCAGGGTCAGCTCGGTGCGCCACTCCAGCGCCAACGGCAGGCTGTTGATGTAGAGCCCGACGCTCGCGGTGATCCCCTCGATGGGATAGTCCCGGCCCGGGGTCACGTTGCCCACCAGGGTGACAGCATCGCCAGAGCGGCGAGCCAGCAGACGGTGCCATGCATATTGGGCCAAGAGGCCCGCGGTCACCCCAAGGTCGCGGGCACGGTGGGCGAGCAAGGTAGCCACCTCGGTCGGCAGCGCCGTGGCGCACACCGCCGGTCGCTGCTGGGTATGGCGCCCGCTTGAGCGAGCGTCCAGGGTCACCCCGAACAGGCAGGCGAGATCGTTAGGCGTTGCCAGCAGCTCGCCCCGCCCCTGCCAGTAAGCCTCGGCGCTGCGGGCTTGGCTCGCGATATGGCGGCCAAATTCGAGCCAGGCGGTATCCGGCTCGCCCTGCGGCAGCAGGCCGTTCATCAGCGCCTGATAGCCGCGATGCAAGGACCCCAGCAACACGGGGCCGCTCCAGCCATCCAGTACGCCATGATGGGCGCTGAAGACAACCTTGTGGTGATCGGGGGCCACTTTGAAGCAGGCAAGGCGCAGCAGGGGGGCTTGCTCGAGCGGGATCGGGCGGGCCAGATCCTGCTCCCGGTAGGCCTGGACCCGTGCCTCTGCATTTTCCACTTCAGACAAGTCCTCATAGTGGAATGGCAACTCGGCATGCTTGAGGATGCGCTGGAGCGCGACCCCGTCCGCCAGCACCAGCTCGCTGCGCAGGGCCGGCCAGCGGGCGATCTGCCCCTGCCAGGCCTGACGGTAGACGGCCAGGTCCAGTGGCTGGCGGTACTCCATCTCGGTCTGCAGGTGGTAAGCCGTGTCACGAGGCGCCAGCGCCCTGTGATGGAACATGCTCTGCTGAAGCGAGGTCATGGGCAGCAATGTCTCCACCTCGCGCCCGCTCAGCACCCGATCGAGCGCAGCTTGCGAGAGAGCGATCTCCGGGAAGTCGCTCGGGGTATGGCGCGGGGCCTTCTGGGCGCAGCAGTGTTCCACCAGCGCCGTCAGGTTGTCCGCCAGCCGCGCCATCAGGGCGTCGCTCCCTTGCTGGTTGAGGGCGCCCACCTGGCGCAGGGTGAGGCGGCCGTTGTAGACGCCCCCGTGCAGGCTCACCAGCTCCCTCGGCAGGTTGTCAGGGGAACTGGGTGCCCCCGGTGCCAGCGGCAGGGGGTGCCAGGGCTGAGCGGCCTCGCCCTGATGGCTGACCCCCAGGTAGTTGAAGACCAACAGGGCCTGGGGCAGCTCAGACCCACGAGGGTGGTGCAGCCGCAGGGCGTTGAAGCCCACCCCCTTGTCCGGCACGGCGCGCAGCTGCTCTTTGGTGGCGCACACCAGCGCATCCCACGCCCCGGCATCCGCCAGCGCCAGCGGGTAGGTGCTGGTGAACCAGCCCAGGGTGCGGCTCACGTCTAGTTCAGCATCGATGGCCTCACGGCCGTGGCCTTCCAACATCACGCAGTGACGGTTGCCGTAACCCAGCTCGCTCAGGGTACGAGTCAGTGCCGCCAGCAGCAGGTCGGGCACCCGGGTGAAGTAAGCCTGGTTGGCGGTGTCGATAAGACGGGCCGTGGTCTCCTGACTCAGTTGCAGCAGGCTGGCGGCGGCGCGGCCATCGGTGGCACGCGCCGCTTCCAGCAGGTGACCCTGGCTGCCTTCCCCCTGAGCCAGCCAGAAGCCAAGCTGCTCCTCTTCCCGTTTGGCGTAGGCCGCCAGCCCCTCGCCCCACTGGCGATAGCTGCTGCCCTTGGCAGGCAGCGGCTCGCCCCTGCTCACCCGTGCCAGATCTTCGGCCAGGATGCGCCAGGAGACCGCATCGATGACCAGATGATGGAAGGCGAGGAAGAGCCCCTCCACCGCCTCGCTCTCCCCCTCGAGGGAGAGATTGCGCAGGCGAGCCCAGGCCAGGGTATGGCCGCTGGCAGGGTCGAGATCCCCCTGCAGCTCGGTCAGGCGGGCCTGCAGCCCGGCCTCATCGAGATTGGCGGCATCCAGGGTCGGCAGCGGCGGCAATGGCAGTTCGGCCAGGTAGCGCTGGCCGGTCGGGGTCACCGCCAGGCGCAGGGCATCGTGGTGCTGGCGCAGGGCATCCAGCCAGCCGCGCAGGGCCTCATCGTCCACCCCGGCCGGCAGGCGCAGGATCACCCCCTGATTCCAGTGACCGGACTTGGCAAAGCCCTGCTCGAAGAACCAGTGCTGGATGGGGTGGAGCGGGAACTCGCCGGTCAGGCTGCCCTGCTCGCTCCTGTGGCTGACTGCCTGCTGCTGGCCGAGCTGGCGGCAGAGGCGGCGCACCGTCTTGGCTTCGAACACGTCCTTTACGCTGCAGTGCAGTCCCGCATCCCGCAGCCTGGTGGTGAGCTGGATGCTGAGGATGGAGTCACCGCCTAAGCGGAAGAAGTCATCCTCCACCCCGAGCGGTTGCTTGAGCACCCCTTGCCAGATGGCGAGCACTGTCTGCTCCAGTTCGTTTTGCGGCTCGCCCTTGCTCTGCTGCCAGACGATGGCGGGCAGGCGGCGCAAGTCCAGCTTGCCGTTGGGGGTGAGCGGCATCTCGGGCAGCCAGCAGAGGCGCGCCGGCACCATGTATTCGGGCAGACACTCGCCGGCCCGCTGCAGCAGGGCATCGCCGTCGGGCTCGCTCGCCCCGGCCTGCAAACAGGCGTAAGCGAGCAGGCGCCCCTCCTGCACCACCACCTTGATCTGGCGGATGACCGGGCACAATTCGGCGAGCCGGGTCTCTATCTCACCCGGCTCGATACGATAGCCGCGCAGCTTGATCTGCTTGTCTATCCGGCCCAGATACTGGATGTTGCCGTCGCGGCGCAGCAGGGCCCGATCGCCGGTGCGATAGAGGCGATGGGTACGTTCCGCCAGCGCCAGCTCGATAAAGGCCTCCTCGGTGCGCTCCGGCAGATTGAGGTATCCGCGAGCCAGCCCCAGCCCCGCCAGGCAGAGCTCGCCTGGCACCCCCACCGGGCAGAGGTTGCCCGCCTCGTCCAGGATCAGCGCCTTCAGGTTGTTGACGGGGCGACCTATGGTGATGGGCGCCCCCGGGGTGAGCCGAGCGCAGAGCGCGGTGACGGTGCACTCGGTCGGGCCGTACATGTTGAAGAGTGCCACCCGCGCCCCCCAACGCTCCACCAGGCTGCTCGGGCACGCCTCGCCGCCAAAACCGATGGCCTTGAGGGAGCCGAGATCCGTCGGTGGCAGCAGATTCGCGAGCAGGGCGGTCGGCAAAATCATATGGCTGGCAGCGCAAGCGATCGCAGCACTGATCACCCCCTCCCCCGGCTCGCCGAAGTGCAGGGCCGCGCCGCAGTACAGGGGCAGCAAGCTGGTCATGTTGCCCGCATCGAACGAGAGGGACATGCAGTTGAACATGGCCCCATCCTGATCAAGGGCGATGCGCTCACCGTGATCCGCCATCAGGTTGACCAGGCTGCCCTGCTCCACCATGACCCCCTTGGGCAGGCCGGTGCTGCCGGAGGTGTAGATGATCTGGGCCAGCATGGCGGCGTCCCGAGGCAGTGCGGGCGTGCTGGTTGGCATCTTGTCCAGCGCAAGCTGGTGCAGGTTGTGGTAACCGGCATCTGTGCCCTTGATGGCCTCGGCAAGCCGGGCATCCGGCTCTCCCCCGAGCACCAGCGCAATACTGGCGTCGCCAAGGATATGGGCCAGCCGCTCGGCGGGATAGGCAGGGTCGAGGGGCACATAGGCTGCCCCCGCCTTCCAGCAGGCGAGCAACGCGATAACGAAGGCGACATCGCGTCTGGCCTGGATGCCGATGGCGGCGCCCGGGGTGACCCCCTGAGCCTGCAGCCAGTGAGCCAGCCGGTTGGCACGCACCTCCAGCTCGCCATAGGTCAATGCATCAGCGCTGTCGCTGACCGCCAGCGCGTCCGGCAACTGAATAGCCCGCCGCTCGATATGGCAGAGCAGGGTGTCACGGCTCGGGTAATCCGGCGGCAGGTCGGCAAGCTGTGCGGCCATCGCCGCCTGATCGGTGCCCGCCTCCAGCGGCAGTTGCCAGATGTCGGTCTCGGGGGCCGCCACCACGGCGCGCATCAGGTACAGCAGGCGATCGGCAAGAGCCTGGATGGTCTCTCGCTCGAACAGGGCGGTGGCAAACAGCCAGTCCACTCTGACGGAGTCCATCAGCTCGGTCACCTTGACCGAGATGTCGGTCTTGGCCGGCAGCACAGGCGAGGTCTCCTCCACCAGCTGGCAGCCGGGGATGAGATCGTTGAAGTCCACCTTGGCCTGATAGACCAGCATGATCTGGAAGATGGGGTTGATGGCAGTAGTGCGATCGGCACCGATGGCCTCGGCCAGCGCCTCGAAGCGGTAGAGCTGGTGATCGAAGGCCGCCAGATCCTCCTCCCGGCACTGCTGCAGATAGTCGACAAAGCTGGGCTTGCCGCTGAGTTGAGTGCGCAGCACCAGCGTATTGACGAAAAAGCCCACCAGCGACTCGATCTCGTGGCGCTCGCGATAGGCGAGCGGGGTGCCGATCACCACCTCCTTCTCGCCGCTCTGGCGCACCATCAGCAGGGCAAAGAGGGCGTGCAGACCGATGAAGTTGGAGGTGCTGTGGCGCTGACAGAGGCGCTTGAAGCTTTCCCACAGATCGTTGTCGATGGTGGAGAAGACCAGCTCGCCGCCGCTGTCCTGATGGGCCGGGCGCGGCTTGTCGAGCGGCAGACCGTGCACCTCCGGGCTGCCACCGAGCCGGTCGACCCAGAACGGCTTGAACTCGGCGTGATAATCGAGAAAACGGTCCGAGTTGAACCAGTGGGCATAGTCGATGTAGGTGAGCGGCAGCTCGCTCACCTGCAGAGGCTCGCGGTTCTGGTGGGCAAGAAAGGCGCGCTTGAGATCCGCGAACATGTTCTTGACCGACCAGCCGTCGGAGATGATGTGGTGCTGGGTGATCAGCAGCACGTGCTCGCGGCTGCCGAGCCGGATCAGGTGCACCCGACTGAGATCCCCTTTGGTCAGGGAGAAGGGGCGCCCTATCTCCTCGCGCACCCGGCGGGCCACATAGGCCTCCCGCTCGGCTGCCGGCTGCTCGCTCACGTCCTCAATCTGCAACGTGAAGGGCGTGTGGGGCAGGATCTCCTGCGCGCCCCTGCCCGCCTCGTCCTTGATGAAGCGAGTGCGCATGCTGGGGTGGCGGGCAAACAGGTGGTCGAAGGCAAACTCCAGCGCCGCCGTGTCCAACTCTCCCTTAACGCGAAAATAGACCGGCATGTTGTAGAGGTGGGAAGCCTCCTCGTACTGCTCGATAAACCAGAGCCCGCTCTGGGACGAGGAGAGCGGCCCCTGCCGGGCGCCCTCGGCGACGATAGGTGCCTCGAAGGCTGCACGGGCCGCCAGGCAGCGCACCAGCTCATCCTTGTGGGCCTTGATGGTGGCACCGATGGCCGGTGTCACCGCCTCCTTGCTCGACTGGGAGATAAGCTGGCCCTTGTCGTTCAGCGCCAGCTTCACTCCCTGCCGTTCCAGCTGTTTCAACAGCAAAATCATATTGTTCATCTGTTTTTCAAGCCTCAGGCACTCAGGGTGGCGCCACCGTCGACGACCAGATCCTGCAGCGTGATGTGGCTGGCCAGATCCGAGGCCAGGAAGAGGACGGTATGGGCGATCTCCGCCGGGGTGGCGACCTTGCGCAGGGGAATGCCGAGCTTGAACTGCTCAGGCAACCCGGCAATGGTGCGGGCCATGGCCTCCTCGTTTGGCAGCATACCGCGCAGCATGGGGGTATCCGTCGAGCCCGGCGACACCAGGTTGGCGCGCACGCCGAAGGGGGCCAGCTCCAGCCCCACCGTCTGGGTCAGGCTGGTGACCGCCGCCTTGGAGGCGCAATAGGCCGCCATCTGCATGCGCGGCACATGGGCGGCGTTGGAGCCGATGGTGACGATGGCACCGCGCTGCTGCCCCTTGAAGTGGGGCACCAGGGCCCGCAGCAGATAGAAGACGCCGCTGGCGTTGACCGTCATGCAGTCGTGCCAGTCATCATCGCTTAAGGTTTCGGTAGGACCGAGGCGCAGCACCCCGGCCCCGTTCACCAGCACATCCAGCCCGCCGTCCGCCAGCAGCGCTGCGCAGCAGGCGTTGACCGCCTTCGAATCGCCAATATCGAGCAGCCGGGTGGCATAGGGGTAGTCGGCATCGGGAAACGCCAGATCCAGCCCCACCACGATTGCTCCGGCCGCCACGAACTGCATCGCCACCTCGCGGCCGATGCCGCGCCCGGCCCCGGTCACCCAGACCCGTTTGCCAGTAAAATCAAAGGCCATTTTTTGCTGATCCTTCGTTATCTTGCTCATCACCACACCATCTCCACGCTCTCTTCGTCCTCGGCAAGCAGGCCGTCGAGGAAACGGCAGAAGTCGTCGAGGCGCGGGTGATCGAACACGTCGGAGACCTTGACCTGCACCCCGAACTCGGCGCCGAGCCGGTTGACTATCTGGATGGTCTGCAGGGACTGGCCCCCCAGCTCGAAGAAGTTGTCGGCGGGCGCCATGGTGGCCAGCCCCAGGATCTGCTGCCAGATGGCGCCGACCCGGTTCTCGGTCTCGCTGCCAAGGGTCAGGGCTTCGCCGCCAGCCTGGTAGGCGGCCAGCAGGGCCTTGCGATCCAGCTTGTTGGAGCCGGTGCGGGGCAACTGGTCATAGTGGCGATAGTCGGTGGGGATCATGGCGGCAGGCAGCACCCTGGCCAGCTGCGCCTTGATGACCCGGCTGTCGCGCTCCGGCCCCGCCACGAAGGCCACCAGCCGGCGCACGCTGCCGATGCTCACTCCCTGCACGCAGGCCTCATCGACCCCCGGCAGGGCCAGCAGTTGGGCCTCCACCTCGCCGGGCTGGATGCGATAGCCGCTTATCTTGAATTCGTTGTCGCGCCGGCCGAGGTAGACCAGCCGGCCGGCCACCAGGCGCACCCGATCGCCGGTGCGATAGACGGGCATCTGTTCAGCACCGACACACAGGGTATCGAAGCTGCCTTGCACGCCCCCCACGTAGCCGTTGGCCAACTGCGGGCCGAGCAGCACCAGCTCTCCCTCGCTGGCGGGTTGCTCCCCCGCCCCCAGGATCAGTGCCTGCATGCCGGGCAGCGGCAGGCCGATGGGCAGCTGGGCCTGGCTCGGGTCTTCCTGCTGCAGCTCCTGGGTGGTCACCACCACTGTGGTCTCGGTGGGGCCGTAGGTGTTGAAGAGGCGCACATCGGAGCGGCCCTGACGCTGCCACTGGGCCAGTTGCTCGGGGTAGACCGCCTCGCCGCCGATGATGACGGTGGCCAGATTGGCAGGAATATGGGCCTGGCCCGCCGTCAGCGCCACCACCCACTCGTTCCAGAACGCGGTGGGCAGGTCAAGGTGGGTGATCCCCATCTGCTCCACCCCGGCCGCAAAGGCGGGCATGGATTCGAGCAGGGCGTCGGTGCGCAGCACCAGGGTGGCGCCGGCGCTCAGGGTGGCGAACACCTCCTCGATGCTGGCGTCGAAGTTGAAGGGGGCGAATTGCAGCATCCGCGCCCCCTCGCCCAGGTGATAGCGGCAGCGGGCGGCGGCGGCGAAGTGATCCAGGGCGCCGTGACTGACTGCCACCCCCTTGGGCAGGCCGGTCGATCCCGAGGTGAACATCAGGTAGGCGACGGCGCGACCGGCGGCCGGCTGGTTGAGCCGATCATCGCTTACCAGGTCCCCCGCCAGCAGGGTGCGCCCCTCAAACAGGCTGGCCAGCTTGTGACGGTACTCGGCCTGGGTGAGCAGGGTCTTGACCTCCCCCAGCCGCAGGATATGGCCCTGACGCTCCAGCGGCTGCTCGGGGTCGAGCGGCACGTAGACGGCGCCCGCCAGCAGCACCGCCAGCTGGGCGAAGATGGCCTGGGGGGTACGAGCCAGCATGACCCCCACCCTGTCCCCGGGTTGCACGCCGGACGCCTGCAGGGCGGCCGCCATCTGTTCGGATCTGGCCAGCAGCGCCTCGTAGCTGAAGCGGGCCTCTCCCTGCGCCGTGCTCTGAATCAAGGCGATCTTGTCCGGGGTCTGGGCAGCGAAGTGGCTGAGCGCCTCCAGCACCGGCCGCACCTGGAGAGCTTCCTGGGCGGGGCCGGCGATCAGGGCCCTGGCTCGCTGCTCGGCCAGCCAGTCGGCCTTTAGCGTCCCCAGGGTCTGGGCGGGCTCGGCCAGCCAGCGGCCCAGCAGGGCAAACAGGGTATCGGCGATGGCCGCCAGATCCCCCTGCTGGTAACAGCCGGGGTTGGCGTCCAGATCCAGGCGTGGCTGGCCATCGACGCCGACCTGCACCTCGATGGTGAGATCCTCCACCGGGCCGGCGCTGATGTTGAGAATATGGGCAGATAGCGGCCCGAAGCGGCGAGCGTGATCGAACGGCATGATGTTGACCAGGGGGCCGAACAGGCGTTTGTCGCCCCCCACCAGGCCAAGGTCGCGGCGCAGCAGCTCGTAGCGGTAGTGCTGGTGTTTGCGCACCCCGCGTTTGGCCTTGGCCACGGCGCCGGCGGCTCCCGCCAGATCCAGTTCTTCACCCAGTGTCAGCGCCAGCGGGGTGATGTTCATCTGCATGCAGGGCACGGTCAACGACGCCGAGCCGATGCGGTTCATCATCATCAGGCCGAGCAGGGTCTGGCGCTGGCCGCTTGCCAAGGAGAGCTGGGCAGAGAGGCCGGCCAGCAGCAGATCGGGCCAGCCCAGCTTGTGCTCGTCGGCAAAGCCGGTCAGGGATTGCCACAGCACCGCCGGCAGCGGACGGCTCTCGCGGATAAATTCGGCGGCAATCGGCGCCCGTAACGAGCCAAAGGATGTCACCTCGGGCCAGCCTTGCAGCTGCTCCTGCCAGAAGGCGCGGGCGGCGGCGTTCTTGCCGCTCAGCTCGCGGCTCGCCTCTTCGGCCAGCACCTCAGCCAAGGAGCCGAAGGGGGATGGGGAGTTCATCTCACCGGCCAGCCCCTCTGCATACAGCTCGGCAATGCGCTGGAACAGCAAGGTGGTGCCAAAGCCGTCGAGGGCGATGTGGTGCACGCAACTGTAGAGGTAATCGCGGCCGGGGCCGCGCAACAGGGCGAAGCGGCAGGGCGCTTCTTGGGTCAACTCGAACGGGCGGCGCAGATCGGCCCGGGCCCAGGCGCGGGCCAGCGTCTCGTCGTCGCGTTCGAGGGAGACCTCTTCATAGGCCAGGGGCAGCCCGGCCGGGACAAAGCAGACCGCCTCCTTATCGTCTTCGAAGTGGCCCTTGAGCGCCTCGCATTCCCCCACCGCCTTGGCAAGGGCTGCGGCCAGCACGGCCGCCTCGACCTTGCCGTCGAAGGCGATGCACTCGGCGGTGTTGAACATCGCCTTGTCGTCGTTGAGCAGATGTCCGGACCAGAGCCCCTGCTGGGGGATGGTCAAGGGGAAGCGGTTCATGGGGTCACCTCCAGCGCCTGGGCTGCCAGCTTGGCCTCGATGAGGCGCCACCAACCGTTGAGGGTCGGCAGCTTGGCGAGATCCACGAAGCCGAGCTCCACCCCGGCGGCGCGCCATTCGGTGAGCAGGGCCATGATCCGTACCGAATCCAGACCGTAGTCGATGAGGTTCTCGTCGGGGTCAAACTCCCCTTCGTCCTCGTCGATGTGGCTCAGCAGCCGCGCCTTGAGTCCCTCATACGTCAGCAATGGGTTGGTCAGCAACGGATTGCTCTGGGCGGCAGAAGCGGAAGCCGGAGCAAGGGCCAGCACCTCCTCGCAGCGGATCACCTTGCCGCAGCGGGTCGCCACGTAGTCGAGCGCCATCTGGTGGTCGGCCAGGGAGAAGTCCGCCACCCCGTCCGCCAGGAAGAAGGGCTGGATGTCGCGCATGAAGGCGTCGCAGGCGGTCATCATGCAGCCAATATGGCCGTAGATGCCGCCGATGATGAGCTGATCCCGCCCCAGCTCCTTGAGCATCTGCTCGAGCTCGGAGCGCTGGAAGGCGCTGTAGCGCCACTTGACCAGCACTGTGTCGTCACGCTCCGGGCAGAGTGCTGCCACCACCTGCTGCTGCTCGGGCCGTTTGTTGAGCCCTGGGCCCCACATGTCGTTGAGCAGGGCGCGATCTTCAGGGGATTGATCCTTGGGCTGGGCGGTGTAGAAGACCGGGATGCCGAGGGCCTTGCACTGCTTGCGCACGGCGGCCAGGCGCTCAGTCAGGGCAGCAATCAACGGGCTATTTTCGCCATAGAAGGCGGTGAAGTACTCCTGCATGTCGTGGATCAGCAGGGCGGCGCGTTTGGGATCCAGGGTCCAGTCGACCTTGTTGGCCTTCCACTGGCTGGGCATGGCGTAATTGTTCAGGGTTGGGATAGCCATAACGTCATGATTCCTTTTTAGTTTTATGCTGTTGTCAGGGGCTGGTTGGCGGCGATGGCGTGCGCAATGCGCGCCCGCAGCCCCTGCTTGTCAATCTTGCCTACCGCCGTCATAGGCAGGGCATCCAGGGTTTCGAAACGGTCGGGCAGCTTGAAGTCCGCTACCCCGCGCTCGCGCAGAAACTTGCGCAAGGCAAGCGGCTTGAGCCCCGGCTCGGTGGTGACGATAAAGGCGCAGCTCTTCTCCCCCATGGCGCTGTCGGGCATGGAGACCAGAGCCGCATGTGTGATGGCCGGGTGATGCAGCAGCTGGTTTTCCACCTCTTCCGCCGCGATCTTCTCGCCGCCTCTGTTGATCTGATCCTTTTGCCGCCCCACCACGGTGAGGCAACCATCGGCATCCTGTACCACCAGATCGCCGGAGCAGTAGAAACCCTCGCTATCGAACACCCGGGCGTTGTGGGCCGGGCTCTGGTAGTAACCGCGGAAGGTATAGGGGCCGCGGGTGTGCAGGGCGCCAGGCTCGCCGGGGGCAACCGGATTGCCCGCCTCATCGAGGATGCGCACCTCGTCGTCCGGGCTCATGGGACGGCCCTGGGTGTGAATGACCTTCTCGTCGGGATCAGAGAGCCGGGTGTAGTTGACCAGCCCTTCCGCCATGCCGAACACCTGCTGCAGCCGGCAGCCGAGCAGCGGCCCAATCTTGCTGGCCACCGCCTCCCCCAGCTTGGCGCCGCCCACTTGCAGCAAGTCGAGGCTCGCGAGCTGAGCGCGCGCGGTGGGATCCGTTTCCGCTGCCTGCAGCCAGAGCGAGACCGCCGGCGGCACCAGCGAGGTGAGATTGACCCGGTGGCAGGCAATCAGCGGGAAACAGCTGATGGGGCTGGGGTCGGGTGCGAGCACCACTGTGCCGCCCGCCTCGAACACCCCCAGGGCGCCCGGGGAGCTCAGGGGGAAGTTGTGAGGCGCCGGCAGGGCGCACAGATAGCGGGTATGGGGGCCGAGGCCACAAATTTCGTTGCTGCGGCGCACGCTGTACAGGTAGTCGTCATGGGTGCGGGGAATGAGCTTGGGAGTGCCGGTGCTGCCACCGGAGAGCTGGAAGAAGGCCACCTCGTCCGCCGGAGTCGGGGCAAAGGAGACGGATGGGGGGCCCCCCTCATCCCCCTCTCCGAACCAGCGGGTCAGCCCCAGCTCCCCCCCATCGCCATCGAGCAGCACCAGTTCGGCGCCGATGGTTGTCAGCAGCTCGCTCTCGCGACCCTTGCTCGCAAACAGCGGATGGGCCAGCGAGCCGATAAAGAGGCGCGGTGTGATCTGCTCGGCATAAGAGAGGAGCTCCAGCCGGTTGTGGCTGAAGAGCGCATTGACCGGCGCTATACCCGCTTTGAGCAGGGCAAAGAACACCAGATAGAATTCGGCCACGTTGGGGAGCTGCACCAGAGCGGTATCCCCCACCCCCAGGCCGCGGTGGGCCAGACGCCCGGCCAGCCGGCTCGAGGCAGCGTCCAGCTCGCCATAGCTGAAGCGGCGCTCGCCGCAGAGGATGGCCTCGGCCTCGGGGGCCAGCTCGCACTGGCGTGCCAGCATGGCGGTCAGCGGCTCGCCGCGCCAATACCCCTTGGCGCGGTACTGCTGGGCCAACTCCTCGGGCCAGCGGGTATAAGGCAGGAAACGTCGAGTCTCGCTCATTGCGCTACCTCCAAATCCAGGCCCAGGGCTTTTAGCATGGTCCCCAGCTTGGTGCCGGTCTCGGCCCACTCCATGGTGGGGTCCGAGCCCGCGACTATACCTGCGCCGGCAAACAGCTCCACCTGATGGCCGTCGAGCACGCCGCAGCGGATCACCACGGCCCACTCGCCGTTGCCCTGGCTGTCGCACCAGCCGACGATGCCGCTGAACAGGGCGCGCCGGAAGGGCTCCTGCTCGCGGATGAACTGGCGCGCGAGATCCGTGGGATAGCCGCACAGGGCCGGGGTGGGGTGGAGCTGGCAGGCCAGGGAGAGCACTGAGGCGTCGCTGCCGTGCAACTGGCCCGCTATGGGGGTGCCCAGATGCCAGAGGGTGTCAGTGCTCATCAGGGTGGGTTTTTGGGGGATCGCCAGCTCGCGGCAGTGGGGCGTCAACACCCGGCGGATCTCGTCGATCACCAACTTGTGTTCATGCTGATCCTTGCGAGAGGCCAGCAGATCGCGGGCCACCGCCTCGTCCTGCACCGGCTCGCTCGCCCGTCTGGCGGAACCCGCCAGCGGGTGGGTGAAGACCTCTCCCCCGCTGACCCGCAGCAGCAACTCCGGGCTGGCACCGAGCAGGCGACGGCCCTGGCCCAGTGGCAGGGAGAAGTGGAAGGCGTGGGGATTCTGAGCCATCAGACGGGCCAGCACCCGCTCGGGGTCGGCGGGCTTGTGCAGGGTGAGGATCAGCTTGCGCGACAGCACCACCTTGGCGAGCTTGCCTTTGGTGAACGCATCCAGCGCCGCACTGACCGAGGCCTTGAATTCACCCGCAGCCGGGGTGCTCTGCACCGCGATGACACTGTTGGTCTCGGGGGTCTGCTCTTCTGGTGCGATGCGATCGCCCCGCTCATAGCGGCCGGGCACATAGAGACAGGAGGCTTCCGCCGGATCGAAGGCGAAGGCGCCGATGAGCAAGGGGTTGGCCTGGCCTGCGGCCCTGGCGGCATCGAGGGCCCGGGTTATCTGCTGTGCCAGCAGTGGCCACTCGCAGGCGGGGGTGGTGATGGGTTGCCCCAGGTCAGTGGCACTGATCGCGCCCTGACCCGAGGTAAACAAGAAATCAGGCGACATCTTCGCCTCGGCAGGTGCGCCATTTTCCATTACTCGAGTATTCACGTTACACCCTCAAAGAAGATTCAAAATGATAATGATTATCAATTTGACTTTGTGCGGCGGTAAAATACTCGTTTTGAAATCATGGGGTCAATGGGATTTTGAGTCGGTAAAACAGGAGCCTGTCTGTGGGTATTGGCACTATGGCGCCACGGCGGGCCTGCTGGCACAGGGGACGACAACGCTACTCGAATGAACACGGATTGCCATCCCCATATGGGGGATGCGACAGAAACGGGGTCAGGCTGCCCCCACTGGCGGCCGACCCGCTTTGCCCCTAAGATGGCGCCATCCGTTGTTGCCACCCATTTGATGGAACCTTCCCATGTTGAAACACCTGCTTCTGCTCCCCTTCGCCCTGCTGCTGGCGGCCTGCTCGCTCACCCAGTACAGCGTCAGCGAAGGGGAGATCAACCAGTACCTCAAAGAGCGAGTCGCCTTCGAGAAACAGCTGGGGATCCCCGGCATCATGTCGAGCAAGATCCGCCTGGACGACATGGAGAGTCGCATCGGCCGCAACCAGACCGACAGGGTCGAGCTGGATGCCGCCGGTGATCTGGAGGTGGCGAGCCCCCTTGGCAGCCAGCAGATGAAGATCCGCCTCTCCCTCAGTGCCCGCCCGGACTATGTGGCGGAGCAGGGCGCCATCTACCTGCGTGACCTCGAACTCATCTCGGTCAAGACGGAGCCGGCCGACGTTGGGGCCGCCCTCACGCCGCTGCTGCCCACCTTCAACCAGTCCCTCTCCCTCTTCCTCTCCCAGACCCCTGTCTACCGGCTGGATGGCAGTCGCAAGAACGAGGCGCGTATCAAAGAGAAGGTCGAGGCCCTCAAGGTGGAGCCGGGTCGTCTGGTGATCCCCTTCAAGCTGATGTAACCCCTGCCGCCGCGCCCCCCTCTCCCCAGAACCCCGGGGCGCGGTTTTTCGCTTCTAAAGTTCCCTCCGTTGCCTCATAATGCACACCATTCTCATTTAGATTCATGAGAAGCGTCATAATAAAATCAAACATATGGGTGAAAAGGACATGAGAAAAACCGTACTGGTGCAGGCGATCGCCTGTGCTCTGCTCAGCAGCGCCGCGCACGCTGCCGTCAAGGTGGAAGACAAGACCTTCAACACCGCCGCCAGCATGTTGGCCTATACCGAATTCGAACTCTCCGGCGAGCCGCTGGCCGAGGCCCTGGGGCTGGATCTGGATGTGCTGGACGCCAACCGTGCCAACGAGCCGACTCCCTTTGACTTCGCCGCCGGTATCGAATCCTACGAATACTCCGAAGAGGCGATGTACGCCCTCAACTATCAATCCGGCATGGGCCCGCACCTGGTGAACGGGCCGCAGAACCTGGCTCGCGGTGGCACCCTGGCCGACCTTGGCAAGCGGGTGCTGGCCATGGCCGATGCGGTCGGCTTCCCGGCAGATGAAGTGCCGCAGGGCATGTATCCCCTCTCTCTGCCCTACGCCTCCGCCAACCCGGAGTTCGCGCAAGCCGTCAACGCCACCCCGGTCAACGGCGATCAGCTCACCATCAAGACCGCCAAGGGCACCGAGAAATCGGTCAAGACCCAGGTGCCTGCCTACTTCCGCGACTACGCCACCCTGCGCTGGAGCGGCAGTGACAACCTGCTGGTCCCGGCGGCCGTGGGCGGCATACTGCTCAAGGAAGTGATGTGGTCCCAGGACTTCCTCGGCGGCATGCACGTGGCCGAGAGCGATGAAGAGGTGGAAGCCGCGTCCGCCACCATGGATCAGGATGGCAAGCACAAGCTCGGCGTTTCCGCCGCCGACGGCTTCAACGGCATGATGCTGACCGAGCAGTCCATCGACAAGCTGGCCATACTGCAGGGCCAGCTCGGCTTCGATGGCAAGCAGCTCGGCGCCAAGATCAGCCCCCAGTACGATCCGGCCAAGGGTATCGTCTATTTCCCCCATCAGGTGAAAGTGACCGAAACCAGCAAGAATGACGTCGGTGCCATCGGCAAGCTGGAGGTGGTGGACGGCTCCGCCCAGCTGCGCGACGCCTGGATGCTGCTGTGGCCACTCTCCGAGTTCTACGCCTTCAGCGATCAGCGCAGCGCCAACACCAACCAGAACCCGGCCTTCCACGCCGTGTTTGACGGCGCACCGTTTGCCGCCGCCCCGGCCGCCAACAAGGCCAATGATCTGGCCAAGGCAGTGGCGGGGAGCGATGCCTTCTCCCTGGCCCTCAACCTCTCCAACCTGACCTTCAAGAACCTGGCCGCCCTGCACTTCGAGCCCAAGGCCGGTACTCTGGTGGACAGCTGGCAAGGGGGCAAGCAGAGCGCTCACGTCACCACCTTCGACGCCGCCTACGCCCTGGTCGCCCTGCAGATCTTCCAGCGTGCCCAGGATGCCTTGCCAGTCGGTTACGCCGCCGGTGACAACGGCGAGCTGAACCTCAAGACCCGGCAGGGTCAACAGGCCCTCGAGCTGGTGCGCAAGCAGGCTGACTTCATCCTCGGCAAGCTGGTGGGCAAGAACGGCCTGGTCCACGACGGCCTGACCCTGGGCGGGTCGCTGGATGCCGGTCAATCCATAGAGGCGCAATTTGCCGCCATCCGTGGCCTGACCGCCGCCTTCCTGGCCACCTCGGATGCCAAGTACCGCACTGCCGCGCGGGATCTCTTCATCGCCACCGACAAGGCCTACTTCAATGCCAAGGCGGGTACCTGGCTGGCGGGCAAGCAGGGGGAATACACCCCCTGGACCCAGGCCGCCATCTCCGGCGCCCTGCGCTCTGCCATGCTGAACCTGCGCAACGAAGGGGCCGAGAAGGCACCCGAGCTGGAGCTGGCCAAGCTGACCGGCCAGTACGTCAGCTGGTTCCGTGGCACCGTCAACGGCGGCATGCAGATGGCCGAGTGGGTCGGCGACTCCGGCGAGAACGTCATCGACGGCGCCGGTGGTGACACCGACGAAGACGGCGTGCCCCAGGTGACCGCCGCTGGCGGCAAGCACGGCACCGCCATGGTGATGGCCGGCAAGGCCATCGTCAGCGAATAAGTCAGCGATGACCGCATGAAAAAGGGAGCCTTCAAGGCTCCCTTTTTGTTGGTCTCGATCTCATCAGGCGAGCTTGGCCAGCATCTCCTTGGTCACCAGCACTATGCCCTGCTCGGAGCGGTAGAAGCGACGGGCATCCTCGTCCGCGTTCTCCCCCACCACCAGGCCATCGGGCAGCACGCAGCCCTTGTCCACCACCACCCGGCGCAGGCGGCAGCCCGCCCCCACTTCGACCCCGGGGAAGATCACCGCCTGATCCAGGGTGCAGAAGGAGTGCACCCGCACATTGGTGAAGAGCACGGAGTTCAGCACGAAGGAGCCGCTGACGATGGAGCCGCCCGCGAACATGGAGTTGATGGTCATGCCGTGCTGGCCGTTTCTGTCCTGCACGAACTTGGCGGGAGGTGACATGTTCTGGCTGGTCCAGATGGGCCAGTTCTCGTCATAGATGTCGAGCTCGGGCACCACGGAGGCGAGATCCATGTTCGCCTCCCAGAAGGAGTCCAGGGTCCCCACGTCACGCCAGTAGGGCTTTTGCCCCTCCTTGGCCCCGACGCAGGAGATGGTGAAGGGGTGCGCAAAGGCCTTGCCCTCTCCCACTATGCGCGGGATCACATCCATGCCGAAGTCGTGCTTGGACTCCTGGTTGTGGATGTCCTCCTCCAGCAGCTGATAGAGGTATTCCGCATCAAAGATGTAGATCCCCATGGAGGCCAGGGAGACCAGGTCATTGCCCGGCATGGCGGGCGGGTTGGCCGGTTTCTCAACGAAGGCGCGGATCTTGCGCTGCTCGTCGATGTCCATGACCCCGAAGGCGGAGGCCTCCGCGCGCGGCACCTCGATGCAGGCCACCGTCACCTTGGCGCCGAGGCGCACGTGATCGAGCAGCATGGCGGCGTAGTCCATCTTGTAGATGTGATCCCCCGCCAGCACCACTATGTATTTGGGGCCGTAGTCACGAATGATGTCGACGTTCTGGTAGATGGCATCGGCGGTGCCGCGATACCAGTGCACCTCGTCCACCCGCTGCTGGGCGGGCAGCAGATCGATGAACTCGTTCATCTGATAACGCAGGAAGGACCAGCCAGACTGCAGGTGGCGCAGCAGGCTGTGGGACTTGTACTGGGTGACCACACCCACCCGGCGAATGCCGGAGTTGATGCAGTTGGAAAGCACGAAATCGATGATACGGAACTTGCCGCCGAAATGGACGGCGGGCTTGGCGCGATTGTCGGTCAACTGCTTCAGGCGACTACCGCGTCCCCCTGCGAGCACCAAGGCCATACTCTGATTCAATAGTTGCCGTGCTTTGGCTGTGTCTACGGGTTCTAGCAACATATCTACCTCTGCTCTGTTGGGGCTGTTTTCAACCCATCTTCGCTTTTTTTGCGAACTGTGAAAGTGTTTTCACTCACATTTAGTTGCTTTCCGACGGCCCTTTTCATGGAGTTGCGTGAGTACTCAAGCTTTGTGCCGGCGGCTTGGTTAGAATTTCTACATCACGAGCATCATCAAGGATGAAACGATGTTGAATAAACACGAGGGAAATCTGCTGCTGGTCAGCACCCTGGTCTGTATTCCCATGCTGTTGCTGCAGGGGCTCTGGCTTGCACCTCCGGCCTCCCCCCTCACCCTGCTGCTGGTCCTGATGACCACCCTCATCGGCTTCGCCCTGCTGCTCTTTCTCACCCACAGCGTGCGCAAGGGAGAGCGGGAGAGGCAGGAGCAGCGCTGGTTGCTGGCGCTGCAACAACGGGATCCCGCCATGCTGGAGAGCCCGCAGGCACAAACGGCGCTACGCCAGTTGCTTGCCTCCTTCAGTGAAGCCGAACTCGATGCACACCGCCAGATAAGCGAGCTGCAACAGCAGGCGACCCAGGACGAGATGACGGGCCTGCGCAACCGCCATGCGTTCAGGCGCGATCTCACCGAGCTGCTGCTGCAGGAGACGACCCAGACCGCCATCCTGGTGCTGATCCGCGCCACCGAGCTGGCCCGCCTCAATGCCCAGCGCGGCTTCCAGTCCGGGGATGCCTACATCAGGGATATTTCCAACCTCATCAATCTGGTGGTCAACCGCTTTCCCGGGCATCAGGTCTATCGCATCTCGGGCTCTGATTTTGCGGTGCTGCTCCCCTCTGACATCAACATTCCACCCCATTTGCTGGGACAGGAGTTCAAGCGGGCCTTCGATCATTATCATCGGGAACGGGAATTGGAAAATGTGGCCTACACAGGGCTGACCCAGCTCTCCCGCGCGCAGAATATCGAGGCTATCCTGGCCCGCGCAGATCTCGCCCTGGCACGGGCTCAGACTGAAACCATCAACGGCTGGGCCATCCAGCAACATGATCACTCCAGCAACCTCCATGGCCAGCAGCACTGGAAGAGAGTGCTGGAGGACCTGCTGTCACAGCCGGATTGCATCACGCTCTTCAGCCAGCCGGTGCAGGCGTTCAATCGGGACATGGTGCCCTACCAGGACATCTCTGCCCGCTTCAGCAATCGAGAAGGCATACAGCTCCCCACGGACACGCTCTTTGCCATGGCACAACGACTGGAAATGCTGATGCGGCTGGAGCAGATGCTGATCACCCATGTCATGCGCCAGTATCGTGCCTTCGACCTGCAGACCCACCGCTGGGGGCTCAACCTCTCCAGCTGCCTGCTGCAAAACAGCGCCTTTTTGATCTGGTTTGATCACCAGTTGCAAAAGGATGCGAACATCAGCGCCAATCTGGTCTTCGCTCTGGATGAAGAGCACCTGAAACACAACATGGTCGGTGGAAAGCGGCTGTTTGAACTGCTCAGGCGCCATGGCAGTCGCTCCACCATTCGCAACTTTGGCAAGGGGATGGACTCCTTCACCCTGCTTCATGAGCTGAGGCCGGATTATGTGAAGCTGGATCCGCTGCTGCTTGGCACCCTGGAACGGGACATTGCCAACCAGCAGTTCGTGCGGATGATAGTCGACGTCTCCCATCGCATGGGCTGTCTGGTGATAGCGGAAGGGGTGGAGGAGCTCGGTCAAAAGCAGTTGTTGCAAGGCATGTATGTGGACGGATTGCAGGGATATCTGATCGCACGGCCTCAGGAGCTGAGGCCTGACATTCCCCATCCGGGGGTCTTCACTGGGGACGTTTCAACTTCAGCAGGGTCAGAATGATGTCATTGAGCTGGCGATAGCGCTCCAGCTCCTTCTGATCGTAACGGGTCGCCAGCATGGTCGGGTTGTGGCGGTTCTTGAGGTAACGGTTGATCTGCAGACGATTGAAGCCGGCCACCTTGTAGACCTGTCCCAGCAGAGCATTGAGCTCTTCGTCATCCAGCCCGGCACGGGTCAGATAGTCCTCCTGGGACGGGCTCTCCAGCTGGCAGCTCTGCTTGTCGAGGTGGCCGTTCTCCTGCAGATAGGCGAGCCACTGCTCCACATAGAGCGGCTTGCAACCGGCCAGCAGATCGAAATAGCCCACCGCATCGCAGCGGCAGCCGGTCAGCAGTACCAGGGCCAGGGCATCGCTGTCACACTGGAAGGTCACGGGGCCGCTCTGGCCCCAATCCAGCGCCTGCACCCGGATCCGGGCCCGCGCGCCCGCCGCTGTGGTCACGTCAAAGACAAACATGGCACCTCCCGATCGGCAAAGGGTTGATGATGACCCATCTCGGTGACGGGTGCAAAGCCAAATCGCCCGCTCATGCTGGCGCCCAGCCAGACATGAAAAAACCGACGGCCTCGCAGCCGTCGGTTCTGGTCTCGGCGATGGCCCGCGTCGGGGCCATCAGTGCAGCACGGTTCAGGCGTCCAGCTCAACCAGCGCCTTGGCCAGCTCGATGGGCTCGAGCTCCTGGCCTTCCAGATCGGCGTTCCAGTTCGGGCCGACCAGCACATCGTCTTCGTCCAGATCGTTGATCCAGATATCGAGGAACTCTTCCAGCTCGATCACTTCCGGCTCGTAGTCCGCCCACTCGTCCACGCAGTGCAGACGGGCATCGCCCTCGGCAGACCAGAGCGGCATGACGTCGGCATCTTCAAACTCGGCGGAGCGGCACACCACCCAGTCTTCACCGTAACGCAGACCCCACACCTGACCCGACTCGCGGACTTCTTCGATAAACAGCTGGAAATTGGCGTCAAGATTGTCAGTTAGTTTGCTCATGGGGTCTCTCTCTTGCAGGCGGTTGGCCAACGCTGGCCAATAATGGGGCTGATGGTGTCCCAAAAGCCCCCCAGACTCAAGCCTTATCCCCAAAAAGGCGGGGATAAGCGCCATCAGGTACGATATTGGGCGACCAGGGCCCCCAACTCGTCGCAGGAGAGCGCCAGCTGGCTTGCCGCCTGCTCGGTCAACCGGTTCTGGGCCAGGGCATCCGCCGCCAGCTCGGTGATGGCCACCAGCCGCTGGTTGATCTCCTCGGCCGCCCTGCTCTGCTCGGCGGCGGCCGTGGCGATCTGGCTATTCATGGCATTGATGGTGTGCACAGATCCATCGATGGCATGAATGGCGCCGTCGGCATCACCGGCCCTGTCCGCGGTCGAGCGGGAGAGTTGCTGCAACTGGGTGATGCCGCTGACCACCCGGCCCGCCCCCTCCTGCAGCCGCTGGATCATCTGCCGGATCTCGTCGGTGGAGCTGTGGGTGCGGGTCGCCAGGGTGCGCACCTCGTCGGCCACCACCGCGAAGCCACGCCCCTGTTCGCCGGCCCGGGCCGCCTCGATGGCGGCGTTGAGGGCCAGCAGGTTGGTCTGCTCCGCCACCCCCCGGATCACGTCGAGCACCGAGCCAATCTGCTGGGTCTCCTGCTCGAGCCGGCTCACCGCCTGCACCGTCTCCACCATCTCGTCCGCCAGCTGGCTGATGGTCTCCCTGGTCTGGGCCACCACCTGACGCCCGTGCCGGGCGAGATTGAGCGCGGAGTCTGCCGCCTCGGCGGCCTGGGCCGCATGCTGGCCCACCTCCCGGCTGCTCACCGTCATCTGCTCCATGGCGCTGGCCACCCTCAGGGTATCCTGCTCCTGGCCGGTGACGATGGCGCCGGTCCGATCGACGACCTGGGCCAGCTGGTGGGCCTGCTCCCTGTTCTGGGCCGTGATCTGCTGGCTGCGCCCCACCAGCTGTGCCATCTGGCCGGCAAAGAGGTTGAAGTTGACCGAGAGCTGACTCAGCTCGTCCCGGCCCGACTCCGGCAGGCGAAAACGCAGATCCCCCTCCCCCCTGGCGATGTTGCCGAGGGCCGATACCGACTGGGAGAGGGGCACCACTATGCTGCGTACTATGAGCCCGACCACGGCAAACAGCAGAATGGCCAGCACCAGGCCTATCCCGAGCAGAGTGCGCAGCACCTCCTGATATTGGGCTTCGACGTCGTCCACATAGACACCGGTGCCGATGATCCAGTCCCAGGGGGCGAAGCGCTTGATGTAGGAGACCTTGCGCACCGGCTCCTCCACCCCGGGCTTGGGCCAGTAGTAGGCAACCTCACCGCCCCCCTGCGCCCTCGCCAGATCGGCGAAGGCGACGAACAACCTGAGCCCCTGCTTGTCCTCCACCCCGGAGAGATCCTTGCCATCCAGCTCGGGTTTCATGGGGTGCATCACCATGGTGGGGTGGCTGTCGTTGATCCAGAAGTAATCGTCAGCGCCATAGCGCAACCCCTTGATCAGCGCCAGCGCCTCGGCCTTGGCGCTCGCCTCGTCCAGCTCCCCCTTGCGCACCCTGGCCTCCAGCCCCGCCACCAGGCTGTAGGCAGTCTCGACCTGAGCCCGGGTCTGGCGGCTCTTCTCCCCCATCAGCCCCTGCTGATAGATCTGCAGGCAGAAGAACAGCAGCAGTCCCAACAGGGCCAGCACCATCAGGGTCACCAGCGACAGGCGCCGACCGATACTCCATTGTCTCAACATACCCTCGCCCCGCAGCAGCTACATATCCTTAACACAAGGTATGCCGCCACGACGCAGCCTGTCCACGATGTCAGCAAAAGCAGTGCCAAAAACATGATCCAGCCCAAAAATAAGAAAGGGCGCCTAGTGGCACCCTTCTCATTGTCGACCGGATGACGGGATCACCGCTCCCAGTACACCTCTTCCAGGCTGTCTTCCTTCTCCGGCAGGCCGCGGGAGAGACGCGGGCTGCTCTGGGCCAGCACTTCGTAGCTCACCCGGTTGGCGTACTTGCACACCTGGGCCAGGGAGGAGTAGGTGAGGAACTCGGAGAGGTGCTTGGCGGAGTTCGGCACATTCATGCGGTGATAGTCGTTGGCCACCATGTCGTGCAGCACCGCGGACAGGGCGCCGTCCCCGGCGCCATTGGTGTTCTTGATCTTCTCCGGGCCGCCCATGTAGGGGGAGATGTGGGAGTAGATCCGCGCCGGCTTGCGGCACTTGGCGCGGGCCATGGGGCGGCTGAACTCATACATGTTGAACTCGGGGATCACCCCGGGCAGCAGGGTATGGGTGGTCTCGCGCTTGTAGTCTTCCTCGGTGTAGCTCGCCATGTAGAGGCCGATGGGACCGGCGGTACAGAGCACCATGTCGGCCCAGTCCAGCGCCTTGTCGGCGGCGCCGAGCGGGTCTTTTATCCCGGTCAGGGCCTCGGCCTCGTCCTCGTTCATGGCGAGCACAGTCACGTTCTCGCTGATGAAGTCACGCCACCACTGGGGGTTCTCGTCGATGACGAAACGGGTGCCCAGGGTCAGCACCACGGGCACACCGGCCTCTCGGGCATAACGGACGGCAGCCATGGCCGCCTCCTTCATGGGGGTGCCGTCGGCGCCGCGCACCAGATAGGCGGTGATCACCAGGGCGGAGGAGTCCTTGATGATGGCTTCCGGAATGTGCGCCACGTCCAGGTGGTCCATCTTGCCGGCGTTGATGCCAAAGCTGCGCTCGCCCCCTTCGGTGATGAAGGTGAAGCAGCGACCGACAGGGCCGTCCACCGGCTGCAGGTAGTCGAGGTTGACCCGGGACGAGGTATTGCACAGATAGCGGTAGGCGTAGCTGCCGATGCGGATGTCCTGGCTCATCACCCCGAGCAGGATGGAGTGGGAATCGGCCAGCACAGAGTAGTTGTGCATGGTGTTGCCGATGGTGCCGCCGGCAAACTCGCTCACCACCATGTTGTTGGCCTTGAGCTCTTCATAGATCCGCTCGGCCACGTCGTCGCCTATCACCACCGAGTGGCCCTTGCTCAGGCCGTACCGGTTCAGAAAGTCCTCGTCCACATGGGCTTCGATATCCACCAGAGTCTGATCTATACCCACCACATAGGCCTTGCCCAGTTCGGTGAGCTGGGGATTTTGCGGGATCAGGGGATCACGCCTGTCGACCGGGAAGTAGTGTTTGGACTTGCGCTGACCGGGAAATTTCATGGCAATCTTCTGTGCTCTGGGGGAAAGAGGGGCGGGATTTTAACACAATCCACCCCGCCGAAAAGTCGCCCGATTAAAATATGGGGTCAGTATAGGCAAGGGTTTGCGAGGAAAACGTTTGATCTTTCCCCCTCAAAAAACCACCTCGCGGTGAGGTGGTTTTTCGCACTCAAGTGGCCCCCGGCCTCAGCCGAATGACAAACCCTGCACCAGCGCCAGCACCGAGAAGAGCCCCAGGGACAGCCAGAAGAAGAGGGTGCCAAACAGGCGCGGCTTGTTCGGCGCCTTGGGGATCTGGATACCGATGGCGTGCAGGATGCGCCCGACCAGCAGCAGCGCCCCACCCAGGTGCAGCCAGAGCGCCCCCACCCCGGCCAGTTCGCACAGGGCCATCAGCAAGAGGGTGAGCGGCACGTACTCGGCGAAGTTGCCGTGGGCACGGATGGCGGAGAGCATCTCGGGCGCCTCCCCTTCCCCTATCATCACCTTGAACTGGGCCCGGCGTTTGACCACCCAGAACGAGAGCAGCAGGAACAAGAGCCCCAGCAGGCCACCGTAGATCAGCGTGATATGCATCATCAAGACACTCCTTTATCGTTGAACCCGAACACCCGGCGCGCATAGTCGCGGCCGTGTAGACCCCTCACGCCAGCTCGCGGCAGATCAGCGACACCATCATGCGGATGTGGGCCTGATCGCTGTTGAGGGCGGCTATGTAGTGGAACTGCTCTCCCCCCGCGTCCATGAAGACGGCGCGGTTCTCGACCTGGATCTCCTCCAGGGTCTCGAGGCAATCCGCCGAGAAGGCCGGGCAGATCACATCGAGCCGCTTGACCCCTTGTTCCGCCAGCTGGGCTATGGTGACGTCGGTATAGGGCTTGAGCCACTCCTGCTTGCCAAAGCGGGACTGGAAGCTGGCACTCCACTGCTCGGGGGACAGACCCAGCGCCTCCGCCAGCAGGGCGGCGGTGCGGCGACACTGGTGACCGTAAGGATCCCCCTCGTCCTCGCTGCGCTGGGGAATGCCGTGGAAGGACATCAGCAGATGCTCCCCCTGGCCCTGCTGCTCCCACTGGCGGCGCACGCTCATGGCCAGCGCCTGGATGTACTCGGGGTGGTTGTGATAGTCGCGGATGAGGCGCATCACCGGCAGGTGGCGCTCCTTCTTCATCACCCGGGCCCAGCCGTCGAACACGGCGGCCGTGGTGCTGGCGGCATACTGCGGATAGAGCGGCAGCAGTATCACCCGGTTGACCCCCTGGGCCTTGAGCGCCTGCCAGCCCTCGTCGAGGGAGGGCGAGCCATAGGTCATGGCCAGCACCACGGGCACATCGACCCCTTCCCGCTTGAGCTCCTGCTCCAGCGCCGCCCGCTGCCGCTGGCTGATGGCCATCAGGGGTGAGCCCTGCTCGGTCCAGACCTGCTGATAGAGCTTGGCGACCCGGGGGGCCCGAAACGGCAATATGGCGAAGGTCAGCAGCGGGGCCCACAGCAGGCGAGGTATCTCGACCACTCTGGGGTCCTGCAGGAACTGACTGAGAAAGGCCTTGACGGCCGCCGAGGTTGGCGCCGCTGGGGTCCCAAGATTGACGAGCAAGATCCCGGTTTTCGTGGTCACGTTAGCGTCCTGTCGTGGGGTGTTTGTCGTGCTTGTGATAATGCAAGAAAGGGCCCTGTGTGGACCCTTATCTCAGACTCGTTATCGACCGATTGCGGTTGGCAATGGCAGGCTTAGCCCAGGATGGCGGCCAGCTGCTGGCTGACCTGATCCACCGGCTGGGTGCCGTCGATCTTGACGTAACGGGTGTTGCCCGCTTCCGCTTCCTTGCCGTAGAAACCGATGAGCGGTGCGGTCTGCTGATGGTAGACATCCAGACGCTTGCGAACCGTGGTCTCTTCGTCGTCGGCACGGATCACCAGATCCTCGCCGGTCACGTCATCCTTGCCTTCCACTTTCGGCGGGTTGAACACCACGTGGTAGGTACGGCCGGAGCCGGAGTGCACACGGCGGCCGCTCATGCGCTTGACGATCTCTTCGTCCGGCACGTCGAACTCCAGCACGAAGTCCACCACCACACCGGCATCCTTCATGGCTTGCGCCTGGGGAATGGTGCGGGGGAAGCCGTCCAGCAGGAAGCCGTTGGCGCAATCCGGTTGCGCGATACGTTCTTTGACCAGGCCGATGATGATGTCGTCGGAGACGAGCTGACCTGCGTCCATCACGGCCTTGGCCTTGAGGCCCAGCTCGGTACCCGCCTTGATCGCCGCACGCAGCATGTCGCCGGTGGAGATCTGCGGAATACCGTGTTTTTCCATGATGAACTGAGCCTGGGTACCCTTGCCGGCACCCGGTGCTCCCAACAGAACAATGCGCATACACGCTCCTAATTGATTGGTTATTCAATTCTTGAGAAGGCAAAAAACTACACGTTTTCGCCCATATTAACAAGCTCGCCCCGTGTGAGTGGCCAGATTATCACCAGCCCCTGGCGCCGTCTCTGCGACCAAAGACGCAGACCCCTGCCACGAAAAATGATTGAAAATGCAGCAGACACTCAGGGCGGACAACGCCGCCCCGGGGGCGGCGTCGGCCAAAAAAAAGCCCACTGCCTTGCAGTGGGCCAATTACATCACGCCTGGAGTAGCAGACGGTTGATACGGGAGACGAAGCTCGCCGGATCATTGAGGCCGCCCTGCTCCGCCAGCTGGGCCTGCTCGTGCAAGAGGCTGACCCACTCACCAAACAGCGCCTCGTCTTCGATGGTGTCGAGTTTCTTCACCAGCGCATGGTCGGGGTTGAGCTCCAGGATGTACTTCTGCTCCGGTACCGGCTGGCCGGCGGCGCGCATCAGCTTGATCATCTGGGTGCTCATGCCGTGGTCGTCGGTGACGATGCAAGACGGCGAGTCGGTCAGGCGGTGGGTGACACGCACCTCTTTCACCGCATCGGCCAGGCTCTGCTTGACCCGCGCCACCAGACCGGCGTTGGCTTTTTCAGCCTCCTCCTGGGCCTGCTTGGACGCCTCGTCCTCCAGCTCGCCGAGATCCAGCTCGCCACGGGTGACGGAGACCAGCTGCTTGCCGTCGAACTCGGTGAGGTGGCTCATCAGCCACTCGTCCACCCGCTCCCACATCAGCAGCACTTCGACGCCCTTCTTGCGGAAGATCTCCAGATGCGGGCTGTTCTTGGCCGCGGCATAGGAGTCGGCGGTGATGTAGTAAATCTTCTGCTGGCCTTCCTTCATGCGGCCAACGTAATCCTCCAGCGACACTGTCTGGGCTTCGCCCTCGCCGGCGGTGCTGGCAAAGCGCAGCAGCTTGGCGATCTCTTCGCGGTTGGCGTAATCCTCGGCCGGGCCCTCTTTGAGCACGTTGCCGAACTCGCTCCAGAACTTGGCGTACTTCTCGCTATCGTCCTTGGCCAGCTTGTTCAACATGGTCAGGACGCGCTTGGAGCAGGCCTTGCGCAGGGAGGCGGTGACCTTGTTGTCCTGCAGGATCTCGCGGCTAACGTTGAGGGGCAGATCGTTGGAGTCCAGCACCCCTTTGACGAAGCGCAGGTAGGTCGGCATAAACTGCTCGGCGTCATCCATGATGAAGACGCGCTGCACGTAGAGCTTGAGGCCGTGCTTCTGCTCGCGGTTGTAGAGATCAAAGGGCGCGCGGGCCGGGATGTAGAGCAGGCTGGTGTACTCCTGAGCCCCTTCCACCCGGTTGTGACCCCACAAGAGCGGATCTTCGAAGTCGTGGGCGACGTGCTTGTAGAACTCCTGATACTCCTCGTCCTTGATGTCTTTGGGGTTGCGGGTCCAGAGCGCGGTGGCGCGGTTGACCTGCTCCCACTCGCCGGGGGTGCCGACGATGGTTTCACCGTCTTCTTCGCGATCCGGGGTGCCCTCCTTGAACATCTCAACCGGCACAGAGATATGGTCGGAGTACTTGGCGACCACAGAGCGCAGGCGCCAGTCGTCCAGGAACTCCTCTTCCTCGGCGCGCAGGTGCAGGATGACGTCGGTGCCGCGACCTTCTTTGGTCACGTCAGCTACCGTGAAGGAGCCTTCCCCTTCGGATTCCCACTGCACGCCCTGGCCCGGCTCTGTGCCGGCGGCGCGGGAGATGACGGTCACCTTGTCGGCGACGATGAAGGCGGAGTAGAAGCCCACCCCGAACTGACCGATCAGCTGGGAGTCCTTGCCTTGATCACCGGAGAGGTGCTTGAAGAACTCGGCGGTACCGGATTTCGCTATGGTACCCAGGTGTTCGATCACCTGGTCCCGGGTCATGCCGATGCCGTTGTCCGAGATGGTCAGAGTCTTGTTCTCTTTGTCCACCACCAGGCGCACGCGCAGCTGGCCGTCGTTTTCGAACAAAGAGGCATCGGAAAGCGCCTTGAAGCGCAGCTTGTCCGCCGCATCGGATGCGTTGGAGATCAGCTCGCGCAGGAATACTTCTTTGTTGGAGTAGAGGCTGTGAGCCATCAGGCTCAGCAGTTGTTTGACTTCAGTCTGAAAGCCGTGGGTTTCGGCGTGAACACTTTGGGTCATCGACCAGTCCTCAAAACGTCGGGTTGAACAGATTCCCAACCTAGATGGGGCTGGCCCACCAAATATCAAGGGGCTTGCGTGCAAACTTGAGAGCAAACTTGCACACTGGCCCCTGGTGGCGGGCTTGGCTGCCCATTTCTTGTACCATCCAGCCAAACCTGTTGATGAGCCGTCGCGAGAAGCCGTCAGCAAGGTATCGATCCGCGCAGGAACCGGAGCGTATAAACATACGTGAGGCTTCCGAGCAGCACATGAGCCTTGATCACGGCTTCGCAGCAGGTTTAGATGCGTTGGCGTCCCATCAGGGAGTGCGACAGCGTGGTGCCATCCACCAGCTCCAGCTCCCCGCCCACCGGCACCCCGTGGGCGATGCGGCTCACCTCCACCCCGGCGGCGCGGGCCATGTCGGCGATGTACCAGGCGGTGGCATCCCCCTCTATGGTGGGATTGGTGGCGAGGATCAGCTCCTTGATGTGCTCATCCTTGAGGCGCCGCTCCAGGATCTCCAGCCCCAGCTCCTCCGGGCCTATGCCGTCGAGCGGCGACAGATGGCCCATCAGCACGAAGTAGCGGCCGGAGAACTGGCCGGTCTGCTCGATGGCAGCCACGTCTGCCGGGCTCTCCACCACGCAGAGCAGGCCGTTCTCCTCGCGCTTGGGATTGGCGCAGATCTCGCAGCGATCGTTCTCAGTAAAGGTGCGGCAGTGGCTGCAATGACCGATCTCGGTCAGCGCCCGATTGAGCAGGGAGGCGAGACGCAGGCCGCCGCTGCGCTCGCGCTCCAGCAGGGTGAACGCCATGCGCTGGGCCGATTTCGGGCCCACGCCCGGCAAGACCTGCAGCGCCTTCATCATCTCATCGAGCAGGGGACTGAATTTCATGGGGATATCCTTTAAAGCCGCGCCGAAGGAGTGATTCGGCCCGCTTGCCTGAAGCGGTGCCGACTCCTCCATCCGAACCTATCTTGTTGGCGCAGGACTATACCCGAGCCGACCCCGG
Source organism: Aeromonas rivipollensis (assembly GCF_037811135.1). Taxonomy (NCBI): domain Bacteria; kingdom Pseudomonadati; phylum Pseudomonadota; class Gammaproteobacteria; order Aeromonadales; family Aeromonadaceae; genus Aeromonas; species Aeromonas rivipollensis. The sequence goes on from NZ_CP149130.1 coordinate 2,716,381, forward strand.
GCGCCAATGATCGGTGCCACACCGAGTGACCACTCAAGGTAGCCTCAACTCTGGACGCAACGCCCGGTCCGGCATGAAACGACGCACGCCACCTCACAGGTACGACACCCAATGCAGAGACTGGGATCGGCAATCACGAAGCTGTTCATAAAAGAGGGATCCTAAATGGTTCGTTACACCGGGCCGCCCGCCGACAGGCAAAGAGGCGGCCAGCCCCCCACAAAGCATTTATCAGACCAACACCGGGAGATGGCCCGTCAAAAAATCACAAGCCAATGAAAATAAAGGGGTAATCTGGATGATAAAGGCGGTATTAGCCGCCGATAACGAGAGCGACGAAGGGGCTGTCCCCCTGATCGACATGACAAAAGTGACGAGGTCGACACTGGCTGAGAAGCCCCTGTCCCAACTGTGCCAAGGAGCAGTTTGAAGGCGATTGGCTCAAGGATCGTCCGCCATAAACCATGCAAGCGGAGGGACGGAAGCCGGGGAGAAAAGCCATACCAAGAACCAAAAATGGGATGGGCAGCATACAGAAGCAGCTAGGGACTACGGCAAATTGTTTGGTTTTGCTATCTAGCCTGCAGGTCAGGCATCAACCCAAGTAGGACAAAACGAGCCACCTCTTGGCTGATTTGTTGAGCCAGAGCCGGTTTTATGCCCCTGCCCCTTCAGTTTTCTATCCCTCAGGTTACTATGTGCCACTTGGCAACCAACTCCGTTGGGGTCGTTTGTATGAGAAATAGTGCAATGTAAATGCAGCAGATCGGTGCGGGAGCCTATAAACCGTTTATGAACAAACTCCAACATTACCAATTTTGTAAAAAATATATTTATTGTTAAATGTACTTCAACTAATTTAAATTTGATTAAGATGGAATGTTTTAAATATGATCACACAAATAAATTTCCTACTTATTCCCAGAGGGGAGAAAATTCCATCTTCATTAAAAAATACCGCATGTTTAGATATAGATCGCTGGGACGACTACACATTCAAAACACAATTTTTCCTATCGTTTTTCGATTCAAAAGGGACTTGTCATAAAATAGGAAGTGTGAAAATCGGTTTTAAAAATCAACCAGAAAAGTCCTCCACATATTAAAAAATGCCTGGCTCATTCTTGACATTATCAGATGATTATTTCTCTGTAGGCCAAGATGTAGATTATTACGAAAATATTTTCAAGTTAGATTCAGATGTGCAACGGACAATATTGACCGCGATCAGAGATATTCCATACTCTCTCCCGATATTACCCCTTATAGAAGATGAAAAGGTATTCAACACATCATTACTCAGATCTGTTAGTATATCTGCGATAAAAGGCCAGTTTGCTAGAGTTTTAGCTGGCCATCCCCCATTAACAGATTTCAAATTTAAATTTCTCCGCGCACCTACGGCTCATATATCGAGCACTATCGACTTAGATTTCATAGTTAAGGTGGAATCTAAACCAAGCACCAATATACATGCAATAATAGGCAGAAATGGTGTAGGCAAGACAACTTTATTAAACGGCATGATAGATGCAGTTATGAAAAGTGGCGATTCAGATTCACAGTTCATTGATATTGATACCTGGAATAACAGCCCAATAAAACAAGATTATTTTAGTAGTTTAGTGTCTGTATCATTTAGTGCTTTTGACATCTTTTCACCACCCAAAGAACAATCAGATCCATCCCTTGGAACATGCTATTTCTATATCGGACTAAAAAAAGACAACAATCAATTAAAAAGTTTAAGTGATATCCATAAAGACTTTACTAGTGCACTTGGATATTGTTTTAGCCAAGCCCCCAAAAAGGCGAGATGGTTGAAAGCGATAAACACTCTGGAATCTGATGAAAACTTTGCACAAATGAAGCTAAAGGAGCTTGCATCAAGCTCTGAGAGCAACTTTGAAACTACAGCATTGAAGAAAATTCAGTTAATGAGCTCTGGTCACGCAATTGTATTATTAACAATTACGAGGCTTGTCGCCACCGTTGAGGAAAAAACATTAGTTTTAATTGATGAGCCAGAAAGTCACCTTCATCCACCACTTCTTTCCGCATTTATTCGTGCATTATCTGAGTTGCTCTACGATAGAAACGGTGTATCGATCATTGCGACACATTCACCAGTTGTGCTTCAAGAGATACCTAAATCATGTGCTTGGAAAATGAATAGAACAGGCTCTGTTTCTGACTATAAAAGACCCAAGATTGAAACCTTCGGTGAAAATGTGGGTGTACTAACTAGAGAAATTTTTGGTCTTGAAGTCGTGAAATCTGGCTTCCACGGATTATTAGTAAAATCGGCTGAAAGTGGAAAGTCTTATGAAGATATTGTGGATGAGTATAATGACCAGTTAGGGGTTGAAGCAAGAGGGATATTAAGAGCCATCGTGACCATTCGTGATGGAAACAGTATATTATGATAAAGTTAAAACTTCCTAATTACACTTACATTCAAAGCATCAATGTATGCCAAGAGGGTATTACAGGCAATCACGAACTCCTTAATAACGTCATAAATCATAAGACTCAACTAAGTGAAGGTGAGGTAATTTATACTGCATCAGCATCCACTGGCGAACTATATAATATCAACCCGCTCCTCCATAATAAAGAGGATGATCCTGCAGTTATTGGTAATCTCACAAAATCAGATCTACTCTCACTTTACAACAATTACTTTTCAAAACAGAATAAACCTGCAAGATCTATTTATGATTCAATAATGATAGCCGCAGATGAAAGATGCCCCTACTGTGGTGGCATCGGGCGGCCTAGAAATC